>JALOMJ010000129.1 GCA_025455485.1 Bacteroidia bacterium
GTAAAACTTACATAGGTAATCAAGGATTCAAACGAAGACGTAAACACCATGCCCAAGGCGATAAACGATTGCAATAACACCGCCACATAAGGCACTCCTTTGGCATTGGTGATGGCCAAAAACTGAAGGCCTTTGATGTGTTGCCCCATGCTTTGCATAACGCGTGGTCCGGCCAGTACCATGGCACTGATGGTGGACACCAGTAAAACGGCAATGAGCAGACTCACTTTAGCGCCGAGGGATGAGCCAAAAAGTTTTGATGAACTCAAATAACCTACTTCCACCACCCCTTTTAATTCCTCCAAAGGCACGGTGTAAAGAAATACAAGGTTCAACAGCGTGTAAAGCACTGCTACGGTGAGGGTACCGTAAATCAGGGCCCTGGGTAAATTTTTATGGCTCTGTTTGATTTCTCCTGCGATGTAGGCTGCGGCGTTCCAGCCACTGTAAGCGTAGGTGACAAAAATCAATGAGATGGCAAAGGAAGGAGAAAAAATCTCCGTGCTGAAGGTTTCGGAGGTAACAAACACCAAGGGGTGTTCGGGTTGATAAAACAAAGCACAAACAACAAACACCAAAATGCAAATGAGTTTAAGAAAAGTAAACACCCTCTGAAAACTGCTGCCGGCTTTCATGTTAATGGCATGAAAAAGGGTGATGAGCACAACCACGCCGGCACTCAAATATAGAGGGTGTTCGAGGGCATAGGCTTTGCAAAAATAATCCGCCATGGCCACTGATGCTGCAGCAATGGGGGCCGCAAAACCAACCGTTACACTCACCCAGCCACTCATAAAGCCAATGGCCGGATGGTAAAGTTTGCTCAGGTAATTGTATTCTCCACCGTTTTCGGGAAAAGCCGAACCAATTTCGGCATAACAGAAGGCCCCGCAAAGCGCCAGCACACCACCCAGCACCCACAACAACACAATAGAAAACCCGGATTGCAAACCCATGACCTGAAAACCAAGACTGGTAAAAACGCCGGTGCCGATCATGTTAGCAATAACCACAGAAATGGCGGTGTTTAAGCCTATTTTATGCACGAATGTAGCTTTCAAGAAAATGAGCCTTTGCCGGCTCAATAATACAGAGAATATACTATCGTGCCTCGCCCAAAATAAATTAAACCCAAATTATGCAGTAGAAGGCGAAGTATTCGCCAAACTATCTGCATTATTTGGGTTAACCCCGATTTATAAAATCACCCTTCAGGTGTAAGTACTTGTTTTCTGAAGGGTTGATTTTATTACATCGATTATTCATTCGCTTTGCCGAATGAATAATTTGGGTTAAAAAAAAGCCTCCCTAAGGAGGCTTTTAAATTCAAGGAACTTAATTTCAGTGAAGTTTAGAGTGAAGGGCAAGTAAAGCCTTTCACAACAGCATGCGCTGTAACATAAATGGTTCCTGAAACCGGAATGGCTGCACTGGTCCAAGTAGTAGTGTTAGCTCCCAAACTTGGTTTAATTGGAAACTGACCCGGGCTAACGGTATATCCAGTTTGGTTTAAGTTGTTACCTTGATGATAATACAATTGGGTATTACCAACATACAAATGAATTTCATCAAATGAATACACCCCTGTTGCAGCATAAGAAACCGTTGCTGAGCTACCGGTGTAATTTACTGTTAACACACCCACGTTGGTACCATTGTTAGTATTACACTGACCTGCACCAGCCCAAAGTGTCATGGTATAAACACCTGCAGAGGTTATTTTATTTGTCCAGCCCCAACGATTAGCGTCTATTGCACCTAATGCAGCAAGATTAGTGAAACAATTTGAACTATCATTTGCTTTGGCCCAAGCGGTCTCAGGACAAGTTCCAGGGGTTGGGGTTTCATCACAGCTAATGTTAATGCCAAATTTCATGCCCCAGTTTCCTTTGGATGCGATTCTCTCTCCTGCACCCCAGGCGGTTTCGTTTTGGTAAACACCGTTCACGAGCTTACGCACTGCTGCATGTGCGGCCACTTGGTAACTTTTGTTATTATTCGGGCACGAAAAATTCAAAGCAGTAAATGGAATTGCGAAAGTATAACTGCTTGTGGTTGTGCTAAACGATGCCGTGTAGGGGAATTGCCCCGGGATAGGGTTACCGTTGCGGGTAACAGGCATAGTAGTTGAAGATTCTCCAATCCAAAAGTGGATTTGAGTCAATTCCCAACCATCTGTGGTGTTGTAAGTCACTTTTAAAGCATCATCAATGTTATCGTTATTTGTGTCGATATCATCAAAACACAAAGAACCGGCATTGATGTTTTGGCCGGCTACTAAACTAACGCAACTAACATTTGCGGTACCGGTGATGGTAACGCGTTGGTTTAAACCGTTCATGGTTTCTTTTGCCTCTTCCTGATTGGTGGGCTTAATCTTCATTTTTTCGCAGGATGCCACAAGCGTTAATGCGGCAATGGCTACGCTTCCTAAAATTGCTTTCATTGTTGTTTTTGCTTTCATTGTTTTGTTGTTTTTAAGGGTTTATGCGTTTAGTACGTCCCAAAATTAGTTTTAGTTTCGACGAAAACTTAATTTTTATCGATGACTTTTGTTAACGTTTTTGTAAAGTGCTATTATTCAGTGATTACAATTTTAACAATGTTGATATTCTTAGACAAACAATTCTATTTTTTTAAAAAATACATCGATAAGAATCTATTATTTCAAGTTTAAAGATCTATTTTCATCGACTAATAGCATCAAATTCTAGTCCAAAAACAAATAAATCGGCTTTTAAAAAATGTATGTGATTCTCTTTTCACAAAACGTGGCGCTATAACTTTCAATTTAATTTGCACATCCATCCACTATTTTCTTTTAAAAATTCGACCAACTTATCCATTTACGTCCTGAATGAATTAAAATCATAAATGAGCCCATCAATTGAAGCGTTTACAGGAATTTCTGTAACATAAATGAATTTATCTCTCTGCTTGCTTTCGTTAATTGTTTTTACTCATTCAAAACGAGTGTATCCTATTTTTTCAAGAGAGCCTGTATTCTGAAATTAACACGTTAAATACTCTATTTATTATGATGAAGCCCTTTAAAACAAACACTAATTGGCACACTTTAAAAAGCATGACTAAAGCCATTCACTCAATGCAACCAAAAATTTGACCGGCAAAAAAAAATTATTCCAACAAATTTATTGTCCGAATTAATTCATAGATTTATAACCCTGACAACCAAAAAAAAAATCGTTCGTAGAATTAGACGATTAGCGTTTATCACATGAAGATATTTACTTCTCTACTTCGCGTTTTTTTTATCTTACTCCTAACGGTTGTTGCAAAACATAGCAATGCCCAATCAGTTAGTTGTGGTTCTTTAGTACCCAGTTTCACCGCCAACCTTGTAGGCAGCCCAAGCGGCACCTGGGTAAGTCCGGCGGTGGTGCGAGACGATACCTGCTGTGGCGCCACAGCACCGGATAAATGCATTAAAATTACCATCCTGCTCGATCAGGGGGCTATGGGCATCAACTTTAACATCACTTCGGGCGCTGTGCCACCCGGGGCTTTGTTTTACCAGATTGGCTGTGGTCCCCCGCAACTTGTGGGCACCCCAATTTGCCTGAATGGTGCTGGCCCACACTTTTTAACCTTTTGTAAACCAGGAAACAACAACAATATTTATGAAATTGTATCTGTTCCGGCCCCCGTTGTGCCCGATTCTATACTTATTCGAAGCGGCTGCACACAATCTCTTGCCGTGACAGGTTTTTCTGTTCCAACCATCAACTGGGTGGCTGTTCCAAACAACACCTTACACAACACCTACCTCAGTTGCACTTCAGGTTGCTCAAGTGTAATTGTTGCTCCAACCGGCACTCCACCACCCTTTGTGGATTATGAAGTGAGCGGATTTGGTCAAGCACCATGTCAGGCCTCATTTTACCGTGATACTGTGCGAGTGTATTTTTACAATGATCTTGTTGCAGGCATCAACCCTACGCTCAGTACCATTTGTTTTGGAAATAATACCGCGCCGCTAACTGCCACCGTTGTTGGGGGAATAGGGCCCTACACTTACAGCTGGAGCCCCAATGCAAGTGCAAGTTCAACGGTGTTGGTTGGTCCGGGTACCTACACGGTTAGGGTGTTCGATAATACCGGCTGTCCGCCCACCACGGCCACGGCCATCGTAAATTCTTTTACCCTGCCAATCACTGCGAATGCCGGACCTGCACAAACACGCTGCAAATTAAATCCAAACGTTAGCTTAAACGGCTCTGTGAGCATTGCCACCGGTGGTATCTGGTCAGGTGGCAGCGGCCTGTTTTCGCCAAGCCCAACAGTGCTGAACGCCACATACTTTCCATCTCCGGCAGAGGTGAGCTCCGGTTCAGTTCAGTTACAACTCAGCACCACCGGCAATTCCGGTTGTCCGCCCGGAACATCCAACCTCAATGTGTTTTTCCAAAATCAAGCCACAGTAAACGCAGGACCTGATCAAAGCTTATGTTTTAACAACGCTGCGGCAAGCTTTACCGCCGGCATCAGCGGGTTTTCTGCCACCCCCTTATGGAGCAGCACAGGCACCGGCAACTTTTCAAGCAACACGGCAAGCATTACAAGCTACACACCAAGTGTTGCCGATTTAAATTCAGGCACCATCAGCATTGTATTATCGTCTGCCAACAATGGGGCTTGCCCGGCAGTAAGTGATACCCTTAAATTGTTTATTACGCCCTTGCCTTTGATAAATGCCGGAACCGACTTCACCATGTGCAGCACCAACACGCTATCGCTAAACGGAAGCATCTCGGGCTCGGCACTCAACACTGGCTCATGGTCAACCACCGGCAATGGTTTTTTCATCAATCAATTTTCTCTCAACGCCAATTACGTTCCCGGAAGTGGTGACATTACCGCGGGCACAGTAACTTTAATTTTAACCTCCACCTTTAACGGCAATTGTGCCCCTGTAAGGGATAGTTTGCGCGTAAGCATTCAAAGGCAAGCCACCATCACGGCTAACAATTTAAGCCCCGTCTGCTCCATCACACCTTCCATTTTATTGAGTGGCAACATCACAGGAAACACCAGCACGGGCGCCTGGAGCGGAAATGGCAGCGGTAATTTTATTAACCAAAATCAACCTTCTGCTTCCATTTACAACTTAAGTAACCCCGACAGACTGCTGAGTTCGCTCTCATTTACGCTAAGTTCAACCAATAACGGCGTTTGCACTGCCGCACAAAGGGTGCTTACCTTATCCATTGTTCCTCAGGCCACATTAAATGCAGGGCCAAACCAACTGGTCTGCGACCTCACCAAAACAATCGCCTTAAACGGAAGCAATCAGGCCGGCGGGCCAATACAGTGGGTCAGCAACGGCAACGGTACCCTTTCTTCATCCGGCAACTTACAAACCACGTATTCCATGAGTCCCTTTGATGCCATATTTGGAACCGTGGTGTTTTCACTCACGTCCTTGAATAACAGTGTTTGTCCGGTGACTTTGGATACCGTAGCGATTAAAGTTTCGCAACAAACCACGGTAAATGCTGGTGCGGATGTGGAAATTTGTTCCAGTCAGGCGCAAATTACTTTAAACGGCAGTATTGCAGGTGAAACCACAAGCGGCCTTTGGTCGGGCAATGGCAGCGGCACCTTAAACGCACAAAACCCGGGCTCTTACCAAACCAGCGCTGCGGATATTCAAAATGGTACCGTTCGCTTCATACTGAATTCCACCAACAACCTCGTGTGTCCGTCAGTATCCGATACGTTATTACTTAACATCCGCAACAACCCGGTGTTATTTGTTGGGAACGACAGTAGTTTTTGTTACAAAGAAGTGCCATTTTATTTAGACCCCTCTGTACAAAATGGCGGTAGCACCTACGTTTGGACTAGCACAGGAAACGGAAAATTTAACCCCAATAATTTCAGTTTCCCGGTCTACTATGAACCCGGTTCCAGTGATGTGGCAGCCGGACAGGTTTTGCTTACACTCAATTCAGTAAATAACGGGGCCTGCGGCAATGTTTCTGCGAGCATACGGCTCTATCTGAAACCAAGCCCAAAAGCCCTGTTCACACTGTCTGGTTCTACCTTAACCTTGCCTAACAATACCGTGCAAACCAACAACCAAAGTACCAGCGCCGGAAGCTTTACCTGGACCTTTGGTAATGGCAGCACATCCTACAGCGCTAACCCGCTAATTACGTATAATGAAGTTGGAAATTA
>JALOMJ010000130.1 GCA_025455485.1 Bacteroidia bacterium
TTCAAACAAAAGCAAATCGGCTCCGCCATCTATCAAACCCCGCACTTGTTCAGTATAAGCCGTAACCAATTCATCAAAAGTAACGGCCCTGAATCCGGGATCGTTGACATTTGGCGACATGGAGGCCAATTTAGTGGTGGGACCCATAGCGCCGGCTACAAACTTTGCAATGCCTGCAAATTCAGGTAACTCTTTTTTAAACTCGGCTATGGCTTCTTTAGCAATTTTGGCGGACTCGTAATTTAATTCGTACACCAGGCTTTCCATTTCGTAATCGGCCATGGCAATAGAGGTTCCGCTGAAGGTATTGGTTTCAATAATATCGGCGCCTGCCTTCAGGTATTCTTTGTGAATGGCTTTTATAATTTGAGGCTGGGTAATGGAAAGCAAGTCGTTATTGCCTTTCAGGTCTTTTTGCCAATTCGCAAAACGTTTGCCACGGTAATCTTTTTCTTCCAGTTTGTATTGCTGAATCATGGTGCCCATGGCTCCGTCGATCACCAACACGCGTTTTTCAAGTTCCTGTACGATGTTACTCATATCTCTTTTTGTTCTGATTCAAGTGCATAAAAAAATCCCCTCCAATGGGTATCGGAAGGGATTAGTGTATTTGTTTAGATGTATTTAACTAATGTGGTTCCGACTTATTTTTCCCGACAATTTCGGGACGAATTCCCACCTTCTTTATGGTTAAAGGTTTAGAAAGTTGTTAAACCTCGAACCTTAAACATCAAACCTTAAACCCTAAATGGGTTGGTAAAGCGTCAACGGGCGTTTCCCTCGGCTTTTCTTTCACTTTGTTTTTGGTTTTTTTAATGCATGTTTCCTTAAACGCTCAGGAGCTTACAAAAGTGCTTGATTTGATGAAGGCGCAGGAGTTGGCCTGGAATGCCGGAGACCTCGAAGGCTTTATGACACCCTATTTGAACAGCGACAGTTTACTATTTGTTGGCGGAAGTGGTATCACCTATGGCTGGAACAGCACGCTTAATCGCTACAAAAAAGCCTACCCGGATAAGGCAAGCATGGGCGAACTTAAGTTTACCATTCTTAAAACTGAGCAACTTTCACCAGACTATATTTATGTTTTGGGAAAGTGGAGTTTGAAGAAAGAGAAGCCTGCCTCCGGACATTTTACTCTGATCTGGAAAAAAATAAAGGGAGAGTGGAAAATCACCAGCGATCACAGCAGTTAACGCTTAAGCCAAATCCGCAAAATAGTCTTCTGTTTTTTTAAAGTAATAAATGCCCAATCCAAAAAAGAAAAGGGAAGAACAAACGCTCAATAAGATGGGTGTTGGGTTTAATTCGGTTAAGGAAAAGGAAGCCCTGAACAATTCCAATGGAGCCGTCATGGGATTTAAAGCGATGAGGTATTGAAGCGAAGGACTAGGGCTGATGTTGAGAGGGTAAATGACCGGCGAAAGGAATAAAACAAACTGAATCAAGAAGGGAATGATGTAGCGAAAATCGCGGTACTTGACGTTTAAGGCCGCCAGCAAAGCCCCCGCGCCCATGGTGGCAATGCCGGTTAAAACTACCGAAAGCGGAATCAGCCAAAAGGCATGAACACTGAGTTGAACTGAATTAAACAAACAATAAAGCAAAAACACACTAAAAGCCATGGCAAAATCAAAAAGCCCGACAAACACTGCGGATACCGGGATAATGAGCCTTGGAAAATAAATTTTTTTAATGATGTTGGCGTTGGCCACCATGCTGTTGCCGGCATTGTTGAGCCCGGTGGAAAATATACCCCATAACACCAAACCGCTAAAGGCAAACAATTCGTAAGGCATTTGCACGTTGGCTGTAGTGCTGATGGCTTTGCCCAAAAAAAAGCTGAAGGTTAAGGCAAGCAATAAAGGCTGAAGTACCGCCCACAAAAAGCCCAAAACCGTTTGTTTGTATTTGACCTTAATGTCGCGCAAGGTAAAAATGTAAAACAACTCCCGGTAAGCCCAAAGTTCTTTGAGGCCTAAACTGAAGCGGCTTTTGGGACTTATTTCAAATTCCATGTGCGAATGTAAACCTAATGGTACAAAGTTCAAATTGAAAAAACGCATAAGTTTTGCTCATCGGAGACAGATGTTCACTCAATATCTGTTAAGTTTTAAAATATTTAAATGAATTGGGTTTTAAATATTGGTAGATTTGAAACACCTGATGATAGTGACTCGATTTATATTTTTAATAATCTTTTTATTTGCGGCAGAGTTAGGGCAAACACAGTCCAATTTTTACAGGACCTATTTACAAAACCTGCCAGCTTTTGGTTTTTATACTGATTGCAACATGCCTCCTCCAGTAAGAACGTCGGATCAGGGCTATATTTTTTCTTTTAATGCATATTCGCCAGGCTTGCATAATTATAACGCACTTGGTAACTACCAATTTAAAACAGACTCGAACTTTGTACCACAATGGAAGAAAGATTATTCTACTAAAGCAATTCCACTTCCTACAGGCGGAATTATACTTTATTGGAGTGTTAATTTCGTTGGCATGAATGGCCCACAATATTCAATTATTGAAAAGGTAACAGCATCCGGGCAACAGGTGTGGTGCAAAATTATAAATAGTGATACAAGAATAAATGAAGGCGTTCAGTATAACGATAAAGTCAGGTTTGTTGGCGGTGTCATTGCTGTAATCAGCCAAATTCCTTACACACAATACTCCAATTATCCATATACTATTGAATTGGACACCTTGGGCAACCTCATTTCACAACAGGTTTTTACTCACCCCCTTGGCCAGCAAACGGAGTTCAAGGGAATCAAAAGGGATAGTAACGGGAATTTTTATGTTTTAGGAGGCTTATACTATATGGTTATGGCCAAATTCACTCCTGCTTTTAATCCAATTTGGGCTAAATACCATTTTCAAAACAATCAACAACTCTATTTTATAGACAGTGATGTTTTAAGCAATGGTCAAATTGTTTGTACGGGTGAGCAACAAAGTCAGGGTGCTGTAATGATGAGATTAGACTCGATGGGAAACATACTGGATCAAAAATTATTCCCGGGTACAAGAAGAATAAGCGGGTTATGCAAATTGCAAAATGGAAATTATGCCATTGGTCTTCAAAAGGCACAGGATTCATTATGCCTTTTTGAAACCAGCACTGCGCTCAATATTTCTAATTTCAGATATTCTGGCAAAGGAATAAGACTGGGCACACCAATTCTTAATCAAGGCGCACTATATTTTATGAGATTTACACAAGCACCTGCTCTGCTTAAGAACAATAACAACATTTTGAATTGTATGCCAACAGCACCCTACACAATTCTGAACGGAACACTACAGTTGTCATCTTTTGTTTTATCTCCCTCAAACTATACGGCGACCATAAGTAATTTCACCAGCAATCCAGTTTTGCCTCAATTTTACGTTGACTCTTGTAAATGCGCAGCTGGTATAACTGGTCTAACGAATGTATGCGCTTCAGCACAGAGCGTTCTTAGTTTATGGAGTTATGGCCCAATAAGCTGGTATAATGTTCCTGTTGGTGGGGTCCCAATCTCAACCAGCCCTCAGTATTCGTTTTCTACCTCTTCTGCCGGCAACTATACTCTCTACGCTGAAGATAACTCATGTCTATCTTTAGGAAGAATCCCTGTAACCGTAACCGTTCAAAGTCAGCCAACAATTGCGGTGACCAGTTCAACAAATAGTGCTTGTGAAGGGGCAGTTGTTACGTTAAGCGCACAGGGAGCATTAACCTATTCCTGGAATACCGGACAGGCAGGGCCGGTAATCAGCTCAACCTTGATAAGTGGGAGTAACCATTACACGGTTAACGGAGCCGGAAATAATGGATGTGTCGGAAACAATTCGATTTCAATTACTGCCCACCCTAATCCAACCATTCTGCTTACCAGTACCTCAGAAACAATTTGTGCCTCACAAAGTGTAACTGTTTTTGCTACAGGTGCGAGTACTTTTACCTGGAACTCAACGGTTATAGGAAATTCGTTAAGCGTTACGCCTCAAGTTAGTCAGCAATTTACGGTAGTAGGGATAAACCAATTCAGCTGTAATGCAAGTCAAACCTTGAATATTTCAGTTTACCCTAATCCTACAGTTCAAATTAGTGCTAATTCAACCTTAATTTGCAACGGGGAGGCCATTTTTTTTACTGCAAGTGGAGCTCAATCCTTTTCATGGAGCAATGGACAAACAGGAAGTATCATGAGTTTTGCGCCCTTGACGAGTCAGTTAATAACGGTATACGGAGTCAATCAATATGGTTGTACTTCTCAAGCCACACAATCAATAAGCGTTGACCAGTGCTTATCGAATACTGACTTAAAAGAACAACCATCAGTTGCTTTTTTTCCGAATCCTGCTCGCGATGCAATCTATTTCATTGCAGAACAAGATATAATCGAAGTTTGTTTGTATAACATAGAAGGGCAGAGACTAATAAATGTCACAATTAATAAAAATGATTTTTTGCGTATAGATGAGTATCCCGCTGGAATATATTTTTTAGAATTCAGGCAAAACGCTATTACCCGCACATATAAAATCGTGAAACAATAGGTTCGTGCCTTCAATCAATGCTGCAATGCCAAAGCCCGCTTTTTTCCAAAGTCCAAAATCAAATCGATGAACTCGAAGGGCTTGTAATGGTTAATGGCGGCCTGGTGGAAAATGCAGGTGGCCGGGGTCATGCCGGGCAGGGAGTTCACCTCAATAAAAATCACTTCTACTTTTAAATCAGCATAAATTCTCACAAAAGCGTCGATGCGGCAATACCCGCTCACGCCTAATAGTTTGGCGGCCTTACCCAACTCGCTTTTTACTTTGTCGCTGATCAGGCGACGGTCTTTTTCGCTTTTGGCATAACGGGCCGGGGTAATGTTCTGGCCTTGTCCGGCCAAAAACTTTTCCTCAAGGCTAAGCACTTCCCCTTCAGCCAAAGCTTCTGAAGCTTCGAACACCTCGTATTCAATTTCGCCTCTTGAATTAAAACGGGTAAGCATGCCTCCGGTGATTTCTAAAAAATTAGCCGCGTCCTTTTTGCTGATCAATTCTTCAACCAAAATGGTGTCTTTACGGGGAAACTCTTCTTTGTCTTTGATGTTCAAAAACTGAGCGGCCTTGGAAGGCAAGGTGTCTTCTGTGCGGAACATCAATTCACAAAAGGCCATAAACTCTTCGCGACTTCTAATCTTTTTCACTGCAGAGCTGCAGCCATCGTCAACCGGTTTGGCAATGAAAGGATAGGAAATGTATTTTTCAAGAGAAGCCAGGGTTTTTTCCTTGTTGTTCTGCCAATCGGCTTTGTGAATGAGCAAATGTTCGGCCACCAAAAGACCGTTAGTTTTTAAAATTTCGTTCGTTTTGTATTTGTCAATGGTAATCTCAGAGCTTTGTTTGCCCGAGCCGTTGTAAGGCAGTCCCAACTTTTCAAGTTCCGCTTGTACGGCCCCGTCTTCACCCGGGCGGCCATGCAAGGCAATAAACACCTCATCGGCATTGGTTTTCAAATCGGCGTAAGTGAGTTTTTGAGCGGCTTTAACAGAAGCGCTGGATGCGTATTTTTCAGTAATATTTTTACACTGCTTTTGAATCTCAGCAATCAGGGGATGTACCTTAAAGTGTTCTACCTTTTCGCGAATGTCATCGGCATTGTCTTTTAACAAAAGGTTAATCGGCAACAAGTACATGTGATGCGCAGTGGAATTTCCCGTTAAAAACACGGGCAATGGCAGGTATTTTTCGGAGGAGGACAATTTTTCGTACACGTTTCTTCCGCTTTCTACAGAGATGTGCCTTTCAGAAGAGTAACCGCCCAAAATCACGGCTACCCGAATTTTTGAAGTGCCGGCTTTTTGGTCCAACTGTATGGCATTATCCAGGTTGTGCAAGAGTTGAGCATGACCCATTTGTCCTTTGCTTTGCACAGCACGTTTGGCAAGGGAAGTACGAATGATAAAGGTGAGAAACTGTGAAGGATTCAATCCGATTTCAGCGGCTTGGTGAAAAAAGAAGGAAGAGGGCATCATGCCGCTGGTGGTGTTGGGGTCGTTGAGGTATATTTTACCATCAGCCCCGTAAAACCCGTCAATGCGCGCGTACACATCAAAGTGCAATTCGTAAAACAAACGCTCGCATTCTTTTCGAATGGCCTGAATTTTTTCTGCTTCCAGATCAATGGGGGTAATTTTTCGGGAGAGTCCGGGCAGGTATTTGCTGCGGTAATCAAACAATTCTTTGCCTTTGCGAATTTCGGTGGGCGGCAGGGCAATAGCGCTTCCGGTTTCGTCTTCCAAAACAATGCATGAAAATTCCCGGCCTTCAATAAACCCTTCAACCAACACGGTGCTTTCTCCATCCAGACTTTCCAACACAAAACCATCGTCGGAGTGTTGCGTATCAAAAAAGGCAATGAGTTGGGAGGGCTCGTAAATCACAGGATTTCCAAGAGATTCAGGATAAGAAACCTGAACCGGAAGGCCAATGCCTTCGCGGATATCAGCCAGGGTTTTTATCTGCGCGATTTTTTGTTCAGCGCTTAAGGCTTTCCATTCCTTCACATCTATCCATTTGGTGAAGAGCGCTTTTTCAACGGCCTTCATAAATTCCAATTCCGAAGCCTCACTTAAAATACTGACACCAATACTGGAGCCCTGATTGGCCGGTTTGATGACGCAAGGGAAGCCGATTTTGCTTTTAACAGTTTCGAATACCGATTTGCAATTGCCGGATATCCAGTCCTGACTGAGCCGCTGTAAGGAATGCCGTAAAATTCAAACACACCTTGTATGCGCCCGTCTTCCCCATAAGGCCCGTGCAAACACAAAAAGGCAAAATCTATGCTGTGTTTTAACTCTTCTACAGAAATCTTACGGCCCAAACCTTTGAGCAGGTTGTCCTGAGTCGCCGCATCCAGAGCGCCAAGATTTTCAGCATATAATTGAAAGGGGGAGTCCTGAGGAAGAAATTCCACCGGGGGGTAAAAATCGCGGATGCTGCCTTTGTAAATAAATTCCCAATGCAGTTCAATAAAGTTTCCGAAGCTGTCAACAAAAATGGGTACCGCTTCAAAAAGGGATTTGTTGAGGTTATCGTAAACCGTGCGGCCGCCGGCAAATGAAATTTCCCGCTCTTTGCTGGGCCCCCCGAAAATAATACCAATTCTAATCTTGTTTGCCATAGCCAAATCCCCCTCAAAGGTCGGAATAATCAAATATAGAGGAAAGGGTCAAATGCCCGATTTTTGCTTTTGCAATTAATTAACAGGGGTCTGTAAATACCCTTTGGGATAAATTGTACTTTTCGAGCACAGAATTATGTTCATCCGATTCCTCATTTTTTTCTCCCTGATTTTAGCCGTTGAAATTTATTTCCTCAGTGGGGTAAAAACCTTTGTAAGGGATTTTTCCCCTCAACGCAAACACATTATCCTATACATTGCTTATAGTTTTGCGGCCCTTAGTCTTGTTATCGGATTGGTTTCACTCTTTTATCCTCCCCAAAACTGGAACACCTTTTTTCGGTTTATTTCCTCGATTGTTCTCATCCTGGCGGTGTGTAAACTTCTGGGCATTAGTTTCCTTATCATTGACGATATTGTTCGTTTGTTCCGCTGGCTGTTTTCTCTCTTCGTTGAGCGCAAAGAAGAGGTGATGGAAGCCGGCAAGGGCATCAGCCGCTTAAAGTTTTTCTCACAGCTGGCGGTTGGTTTTACAGTAATTCCGGCCATTGGTTTTATTTACGGCATGGTTCGGGGCGCTTATAAATACAGGGTTCACAATGTAAAGTTAAACTTCCCCAACCTGCCCCCTGAATTTAATGGGTTTAAGATTGTACAACTGAGCGACATTCACGTCGGTTCTTTTGTGAACGACCACGGACTAAAAACCGCTTTTGATATTGTTGAGCAACAAAATGCCGATCTGGTATTGTTTACCGGAGATTTGGTGAACAACATCGCCACGGAGGTGGAAGGCTACGAACAGCAATTCAAACGCCTGAAGGCCCCTTATGGCGTGTATTCGGTATTGGGCAACCACGATTACGGGGATTATGTGCAATGGGACAGTGTGGACGAGAAGGTGAAAAACCTGGAGAAACTGAAAGCCCGGCAAAAAGAATTTGGCTGGAAATTACTCATGAATGAACACGTGGCCCTGGAAAAAGAGGGGGCTAAAATTGCTTTACTCGGGATTGAAAATTGGGGAGGCAACATGCGTTTTCCGCGCTACGGCAAACTGAAAGAGGCTTACGAGGGAACGGAGCACTTTCCATTCAAACTCTTGATGAGTCACGACCCCAGTCACTGGGACATGCAGGTGCAACTCGAATACCCGGATATTGACCTTACGCTTAGCGGTCACACACACGGCATGCAATTTGGTATTGAAATTCCCGGTTTTAAATGGAGTCCGGTAAAGTACATTTATAAAAACTGGGCCGGCTTGTATAAAAAAGGCAGCCAATACCTTTACGTGAACCGTGGCCTGGGCTTCATCGGATATCCCGGAAGGTTGGGCATATGGCCTGAGATCACGGTGATTGAGTTGAATCGAGCCTAGGAAACTAAGCCACGAATTGCACCAATTCGCACGAAGAAAGAGATTTCACGAATAAGAAATTGGTGTAAATACGTGCCATTCGTGGCTATATTTGAATGTGTTTTCCTTCAAAACCACCATACAAAAGTTTGCCAGTAAGGGCGAAAAAACCGGCTGGACCTATGTTCACATTCCCGAGGACATTATCCTAAAACTCAAGCTGAAAAACAAAAAGGAATTTCGCATTAAGGGTAGCATGGACGACGTGAAGTTTGAACGCTTGGCCACTTACCCCATTGGAGATGGCCAGTTTATTATTGCGCTGAATGCCGAGCTGAGAAAAAAGCTGGGCAAAAAAGAAGGGGCCATGCTCAGGAATGCCGAGCTGAGAAAAAAGCTGGGCAAAAAAGAAGGGGCCATGCTCAGTGTAAAGTTTGCCTTAGATAAAGGCGAAGCTCTGAAATCTCAGGAGCTTTTGGATTGCCTGGCTCAGGAGCCGGAGGCGGAAAAACAATTCCAATCGCTATTGCTATCGCACCAAAACTATTTTCACCGTTACGTTTACACAGCCAAGGGCGCTGATACCCGGGCGGGAAGAATTGTGAACGTAATCCATGCCATGTACAAAAAGATGGATTTTGGGGAGATGATCAGGGGCTTGAAGGTTAAGCCCTGAAGCAGAGCCTCCCAAGGCAGATGCTCTTGCATTGCTTAGGGGCGAAAGCTCGCTTCAGGGCAAGGTTTAGAAAGTTAGAAGGTTGAGTTCGCAACAAGCGCCACACAAATCATATTTTTTGTGTCGTTTCGGGACGAAAACTCGCGTCAGAACAAGGCTTGGGCGGTTTGTGGGAAAGATAAAGTCCAAATTTGCAAAATTTTGTATATTAGGACTTGACTCCAATAATGCAAAATATTGTATATTTGGATAAAATTTGAACGTGATTTTACGGAGTTTAATAGCAGAAGCTGAACAAACGGCCAAAGAGTTTAAAATTGTTTGCGTTACGGGGCCTCGCCAGTCGGGTAAAACCACGCTATGCCGGCAAGTTTTTAAAAGCAAACCCTATGTTTCTTTGGAAGATCCGGATATTGCGGCTCAGGCCATAAAGGATACGCACGGCTTTTTAAACCAGTATAAAAACGGAGCCGTTTTAGACGAAGCCCAGCGCGTACCACAACTTTTTAATTACCTGCAAACGATTGTGGATTCCAAAAGGGGCAATGGGCAGTTTGTATTATCCGGAAGCAACAATTTTTTAATGCAGGATAACATATCCCAAACCTTAGCAGGCAGGGTTGGATATATTGAACTTTTACCATTGAGTTTAAATGAATTAAATCCCGGAAAAACAGCGATAACTATGGAAGAACGCATCCTCCAGGGCTTTTATCCGGCGGTGGTAACCCGTCAATCGACCTACAAGCGATGGTTCCCAAATTACATCAAAACTTACGTGGAAAGGGATGTGCGTATGATAAGGAACATAGGCAACATAATTTTATTCAATAAGTTTTTAAAATTATGTGCAGGCAGAGCAGCACAGCTTTTGAATATAAACAATTTAGCCAATGAGGTGGGGGTAGATAACAAAACCATTCAAGCCTGGCTAGCTGTTTTAGAAAGCAGCTATATTGCTTACCTGTTGCCTCCATATCATCAAAATTTCAGCAAGCGCGTAATAAAATCGCCTAAGCTTTATTTTTATGACACCGGCTTATTGTGCAGTTTATTAAACATCACCTCAGTGGAAGGACTAAAAAAAAGCCCACAGTATGGCGCTTTGTTTGAAAACTTTATTGTTTCAGAATTAAAGAAAAATCGCTCCAACAAAGAACAATTCGGAAGTTTGTTTTTCTTCAGAGACAGCAGCGGGAATGAAGTGGACGTAATTATCGAAAATGAAGACGGCCTTAAGCCTATTGAGATAAAATCCTCAAAAAAAACAGACCTATCACAGTTTAAAAACCTTAAATGGTTTCAGAAAGTTTTTAGACAAGAGGGGGGAATTTTGATTTATGCCGGAGAGAAGGAAAACCAATTTCAGAACGGAATAGGCGTTTTAGGGTGGAAAGAGATTGCCGGATTATAGAATTGCAGTGTGAATCAATTGCCACTCATTTCAAATAACAAGACAAGAAAAAAACCCCAACCGTTATGGCTGGGGTTTTTATTAAGTTTAGATCCTTCCCTTCGGTCAGGATGACAAGGTTGTATTAGTACCTGTAAGCATCCGACTTAAACGGACCTTGCACATTCACGCCAATGTAATCGGCTTGTTCTTTAGATAAAACATCTATTTCAGCACCAATTTTACCAAGGTGAAGGTTAGCTACTTTCTCATCAAGAATTTTTGGAAGCACATACACCTTTTTCTCATATTTATCGGTGTTGGTCCACAATTCAAGTTGAGCAAGGGTTTGATTGGTGAAAGAGTTACTCATCACAAAACTTGGGTGACCGGTTGCGCAACCTAAATTCACCAAACGACCTTCGGCTAAAACAATAATGTCTTTTCCGTTGATGGTGTATTTGTCTACCTGCGGTTTAATGGTGTCTTTAGTTTTTCCGTATTTGCCATTTAACCAGGCCATATCAATTTCAGTATCAAAGTGGCCGATGTTACAAACAATAGCACCGTGTTTCATGCTTTCAAAGTGGCGACCAACAACAATATCTTTATTGCCGGTAGCGGTAACAATAATGTCGGCAATTTTCACGGCATTGTCCATTTTCATCACCTGGTAGCCGTCCATAGCCGCCTGTAAAGCACAGATTGGGTCAATTTCAGTTACAATCACACGAACACCCTGAGTGGACAAAGATTGTGCAGAGCCTTTTCCAACATCGCCGTAACCGGCTACAACAGCCACTTTACCGGCCATCATGATATCGGTAGCACGACGGATGGCATCCACTAAAGATTCGCGGCAACCGTATTTGTTATCGAATTTGGATTTGGTTACCGAGTCGTTCACGTTTATGGCAGGCAACATCAAAGTGCCTTTGGCCATACGCTCATACAAACGCAATACACCAGTAGTGGTTTCTTCTGAAACGCCTTTGATGCCGGCGGCCAGTTCAGGGTATTTATCAAACACCATGTTGGTTAAATCACCACCATCGTCGAGAATCATGTTCAATGGTTTGCGGTCTTCGCCAAACCATAAAGTTTGCTCAATACACCAGTCGAATTCTTCGGCGGTCATGCCTTTCCAGGCGTAAACCTGAATGCCTGCAGCAGCGATGGCGGCAGCGGCGTGGTCCTGAGTAGAGAAGATGTTACAAGAGCTCCAGGTTACTTCAGCGCCCAATTCAACCAATGTTTCGATTAACACCGCGGTTTGAATCGTCATGTGAAGACAACCGGCAATGCGCGCGCCTTTCAGCGGTTTGCTGGCGCCGTATTCTTTGCGCAGGGCCATAAGTCCCGGCATTTCTTCTTCGGCCAATTTAATTTCTTTACGACCCCATTCTGCTAATGAGAAGTCTTTTACTTTGTACTTGATGTACTTTGTTGCTGTTTCTGGCATGTGCTCTTGAATTTTAAAGGATTACAAAGATAAAGTTTAAGTTTGTAACCCTCAACAATTAAATTTGTTTAACAGCCT
>JALOMJ010000131.1 GCA_025455485.1 Bacteroidia bacterium
TCAATCAAACGCTTACGCGTGCCGAAGTTGTTCTCCTCTACTTTCTTCTGCGCCCGCTCAATGCTTTTGGTAATCATGCTGTGCTGAATCACTTCTCCCTCTTTCAATCCCATGCGGTCCATCAAGGAAGCGATACGCTCCGATCCAAACAAACGCATGAGGTTATCTTCCAGACTCACAAAAAACTGTGAACTGCCGGGATCACCCTGACGACCAGCACGACCGCGCAACTGACGGTCCACACGACGGCTTTCATGACGCTCGGTACCAATAATAGCCAAACCGCCTGCCTCTTTAACGCCGGGCCCGAGTTTGATGTCGGTACCACGGCCCGCCATATTGGTGGCAATGGTTACGGTTCCAGATTTACCGGCTTCTGCAACAATCTCGGCCTCTTTAGCGTGCAATTTCGCGTTCAGCACATTGTGTTTAATGTTTCTCAATTTGAGCATGCGGCTCAGTAACTCAGAAATTTCAACAGTGGTAGTTCCAATTAACACCGGCCTTCCGGCTTCTACCAGTTTCACCACTTCTTCAATCACCGCGTTGTATTTTTCGCGCTTGGTTTTGTAAACCAAATCCTGCTCATCCTTTCGGGTCATGGGTTTATTGGTTGGTATCTCAACCACTTCCAATTTGTAAATGCTCCAGAATTCCTGTGCTTCCGTTACAGCGGTTCCGGTCATACCCGCCAGTTTATTGTACATGCGGAAATAATTCTGCAAGGTTATAGTAGCGTAGGTTTGTGTGGCCGCTTCAATCTTTACGTTTTCTTTTGCTTCAATGGCCTGATGCAAACCGTCGCTGTAACGGCGACCTTCCATAATACGGCCCGTTTGTTCATCCACAATTTTAACCTGACCACCATCAATCACGTACTCCACATCTTTCTCAAAAACGGCATACGCTTTCAACAATTGGTTCACCGTATGAATACGCTCGCTTTTGATGCTGAATTCGCGCATCACAGCTTCTTTTGCCAAGGCTTTTTCTTTTGGGTCCGAAATTTTCTTTTCTATCTCTGCTACCTCGTCTCCAACGTTTGGAATTACAAAAAACTTAGGGTCTTCTGAATTTCCTGTAAGGTAATCGATGCCCTTTTCTGTAAGCTCTACATGATTGTTTTTTTCATCAATGGTAAAATACAACTCCACATCAATTTTGTGCATTTCCTTGTTTTGGTCCTGCATATAATAGTTCTCGGTCTTCTGCAACAAGGCGCGAACCCCTTGTTCGCTCAAAAACTTAATGAGAGCTGAATTTTTTGGTAAGCCTCTGTAGGCACGAAGCAAGGGTATGCCGGCTTCTTTTTCTTTTCCTTCGGCAAATAATTTTTTTGCATCCGTAATACACAATTGCAAATACTGACGTTGCACCCCGATGAGTTTTTCAATCCGGGGTTTGTATTCCATAAACTCGTGTTTATCCCCCTGTGGGGTTGGACCGGAAATAATCAAGGGTGTGCGGGCATCGTCAATCAATACCGAATCGACCTCATCCACAATGGCAAAATTATGTTTGCGTTGCACCAGTTCTTCCACACTGCGGGCCATGTTATCGCGCAGGTAATCAAAACCAAATTCGTTGTTTGTACCGTAAGTAATATCGCAGTTATACGCTTTACGTCGTTCGTTGGTGTTTGGGTCGTGTTTATCAATGCAATCCACGCTCAAGCCATGAAAATAAAACAAAGGCGCATTCCATTCGCTGTCGCGTTTAGCAAGGTAGTTGTTCACGGTCACTACGTGTACACCTCTTCCGCCCAAGGCATTCAAAAATATTGGTAAGGTAGACACCAGCGTTTTACCCTCACCGGTGGCCATCTCGGAAATTTTTCCCTCGTGCAACACCATACCGCCAATCAGCTGAACATCGTAATGCACCATGTCCCAGGTAATTTCGGTACCGGCCGCCAGCCATTTGTTTTTGTAAATGGCCTTATCGCCGCGTATTTCAATATTTTTGTGTTTGGCAGCCAATTCACGGTCAAAATCATTTGCGGTTACTTCAATCTCCTGATGTTCTTTAAAACGGCGTGCTGTTTCTTTCAGAATGGCAAAAGCCTCTGACAATACATCGGTAAGAGCTTCTTCAAGCTTTTCGGTAATTTCCTTTTCAATTTCGTCAATCTCCTTGTACTTCTCTTCTTTGAGATTTACATCAATGTCAAGATCATTATCTATTGCAGAGGTGATGGTGCTTATTTTCCCGCGTTGTTCAGCAATGACCTCCTGCACTTTTAATTTAAGTGCTGAAGAACGGCTCCGCAAATCATCGTCGCTAATGGATTGTAATGATTGAAAAATGGAATTAATTTCTGCGACTTTAGATTCGAGGTTACGGATATCTTTTTCACTTTTGGTACCAAACAGCTTTTTGAGGAAATCGAACATAGGTTTTGAAAATTGAGCCAATAAAGGTAAGAAAATAAAGGCAGGCTGATTTGAATTTTGAATTGTTAACAGCAATAAAAAGGTCTTAAGGCTTTAAAGCATCAAAGGCTAAATCGCTAAAAAATTCACCAAGATTTAACTTTGAAATTTGTTGAACGTTTATCCCTAAAAACACCCGCAAAGGCTTACTAAGTGTTTAGTTTACAGAAGTTTGATGTAAAATTGGGAATTCGCAGTCAAAGTAATATATTTGCACCCTTAAAATTAAAAACCACCGTACAAATTTCAGATTATGCAAAACAAAGGTGCCATTAAAATATTTGCCCTCTTATTAGGACTGGCATGTATTTTTTATTTATCGTTTACCTGGGTGACCCGTGGCGTTGAGAACGATGCCGTGGAGTATGCCGAGAATGCTGTGAACTCAGCTAAAATTAAAAAAG
Source organism: Bacteroidia bacterium (assembly GCA_025455485.1). GTDB lineage: Bacteria > Bacteroidota > Bacteroidia > B-17B0 > Aurantibacillaceae > Aurantibacillus. The sequence goes on from JALOMJ010000131.1 coordinate 2,837, forward strand.
CAGCGCAAGACTTCGCTCAGGGTAATTCTTCTAAGGAATTGAGTTACATCGATTCCTTAAAAAATAAAATTGCTGATCGCTACCTCGATTCAATGAAAAAAATTGCGGTGTACGATATTTTTGTGGCTGAATATACCTACGAAGAGTGTAAAAAGAACGAAATTAACCTGGGCCTCGATTTGCGCGGGGGGATGAACGTAACACTCGAAGTTTCTGTTATCGACATCATCCGTAACCTCAGCAACAATAGTCCTGATGTAGATTTTAACAGAGCCTTAAACGAAACACAGAAAAACCTGGGCGTTAAAAACAACGATGATTTTATTACGCTTTTTGAAAAGACTTATAAAAAAATCAGTCCCAATGGAAAACTCGCTCCATTGTTTCAGTCCATTGAAAACAAGAGTAAGATTTCTTATAACTCCAGTAACGAAGAGGTCATTCGTTTTATCAAGGAACGTGTGAATGAAGCCATTGGTAATGCCGAAAAAACCTTCCGCAGCCGTATCGACCGTTTTGGTGTAACTCAACCCAATATCCAAAAATTAGAAGCTACAGGGCGTATTTTGGTTGAATTACCGGGCGTGAAAGACAAAGCCCGAGTTCGTGAACTCTTGCAAGGAACAGCCAATCTAGAATTCTGGGAAACTTACGAAAACGGTGAAATTGCTCCCCTGCTCGACAAAGCTAACGGCATACTGAGCACGTATTTGCATGGCAATAAACAAGATACTTTGGCTTCTGATTCAGCATCAATTGCCGCAAAAACAAATTCTCTTGCTGTTTCAGATTCTACAAAAACTGATAGTGCAGCGGTGGCCACACCTTCTGTTAATGCACAAGATACTGCCATCAAAGGTTTCCAAAAACGTGTGCCGCTTTATTCTTATTTCCAAAATGCATTCTCACTTGTGCCGCTAAAAGGCCGTATTGTTCTGGATGATAAAGGAAATCCGAAATCCTACGCTGAAGGTGCCATCATTGGTATAGCCACCTCCAAAGCCGATACAGCCAAAGTGAACGAATACTTAAAAATAGCGCGCTCTAAAAACATTTTCCCCTCCAAATTAAAATTCATGTGGAGCGCCAAAGAAGTGGAGCAACGCCAGGAAGGAAAAGTAGTGGGCAGTTACTTTGAATTGTATGCCATTAAACAAACCGACAGCAAAGGCCGTGCGGCACTGAGCGGAGACATCATTACCGACGCACGAAAAGATTACGATCAGCGTCAGGGTGGTGTGCCCATCATTAGCATGAGCATGAACTCTGAAGCGGCTCAAAAATGGGCCAACATTACCCGCGCCAATACAGGCAAATGCATTGCTGTTGTTATGGATAACATGGTGTATTCTGCACCACGTGTAAACGGAGAAATCAAAGGTGGGCAATCGCAAATCACCGGCAACTTTACCGATACAGAAGCCGATGCACTTGCTGCTATTCTTAGCGCCGGTAAATTGCCTGCTCCTGCACACATTGTTGAGGAAAGCATTGTTGGTCCTTCATTAGGACAAGAAGCCATTGATTCCGGCTTGATGAGTTTTGCCATCGCTTTGTTGGTGATACTCATCTTCATGTACATGTATTATAACAAGTCCGGTTTAGTAGCCAATGTGGCCCTGATTGCGAACATGTTCTTTATCATGGGTATTTTAACCTCCCTTGGCGCGGTACTTACCTTACCGGGTATTGCCGGTATCGTACTCACCATTGGTTTGGCGGTGGATGCAAACATCCTTATTTTTGAACGTGTTCGTGAAGAGTTGGCCTTGGGCAAAAGCACAGGTCAGGCCATTAAAGAAGGTTTTAAACACGCCATGTCGTCTATTATCGACTCCAACGTTACCCTCGCTATTCTTGCCATCATTCTTTACGTGTTTGGTTCAGGTCCGGTACAAGGTTTTGCTACCACTTTATTCATTGGTATCTGTACCTCCCTGTTCTCAGCCATTTTGATCTCACGTGTTATTTTCGAATGGATGTTGGAGCGTAAAATGGAAATTCCGTTTGACAACAGCATGACCAAAAACGCTTTCAAAAACATCGCGTTCGACTTTGTGGGCAGACGTAAAATCTATTACGCCATTTCAACCGTAGTAATCATTCTTGGTATCGTATTCTATTTCAAAAACGGAGGTTTGAACCTCGGGGTTGACTTTAAAGGAGGCCGTACCTATCAGGTACGTTTTGAAAAAGATATCAAAACCGATGATATTAAAAAAGCCCTGGGCGCTGTGTTTGTGGATGCTGCCCTGGATGTTAAAACCATTGGAAGCGCCAACCAGGCTAAGATCACAACCACTTATCGTGTTTCCGATAATAACCCGAATGCCGATGTGGAAGTAGAAGAATTGCTGAACAAAGGTTTGGGCACCATGAATTTGAAATACGACATTGTACAACAACAGAAAGTAGGACCAACCATTGCCACCGACATCGTTTACGGCGCTTATGGAGCGGTGTTGTTCTCTGCTTTAATGATGTTCCTATACATTGTGGTGCGCTTCCGCAAATGGCAGTATGGTTTGGGTTCTGTGGTGGCTTTGTTCCACGACGTGCTTATTGTATTGTCCTGCTACACTATTTTCGACGGTTTGTTGCCGTTAGAGATTGGTCAGGACTTTATTGCAGCCATTTTAACGGTAATGGGTTACACCATGACGGAAACAGTGGTAGTGTTCGACAGGATTCGTGAGCGCCTTGCTGACAGCGGAAAAACCGATGTTCACGGTGAAGAAAGAAACAAACTCATCAATTATGCCTTGAACAGTACCTTGAGCCGTACCATTTTAACTTCATTGACCGTGTTCTTCGTACTCGTGGTGATCTTTATTTTCGGTGGAGAAAGCATCCGCGGCTTTATCTTCGCTTTATTAATTGGTCGTGTGATTGGTACTTACTCTTCACTCTGCATCTCTACACCAATTGTAGTAGACTTCGATAAGAAGAAATAAGAATCCCTTTAATAAATTAAAACCTCCCCTGTGCAAACGGTGGGAGGTTTTTTTTTACGCCTTATTTTATGGGCGCCCCTGCCCGCCACTCACATGCTAATCCATCGGCGGGCGGGCGGGCCTCTCCGGGCTTCGCTGCGCTCCGGTTTTTTTGAGGCCGAAAAGAGACAAAGCCTCAAAAAGAACCAAGCCCTTCGAGTCCCTGGCGCAATCTCCTATATCCCTGCCCTCAGTTTCCTGCGCGCTCTGCGGCTTACGTCCTTATATCACAACACTATCACTTCCGTTAAATCCTCAAATAGGTTAACTGAAGAACAGATACAGA
>JALOMJ010000132.1 GCA_025455485.1 Bacteroidia bacterium
CGGGCGGCTAAAAATGCCGTGAGAAAACGAAAATCGGTGCCGGCATGGTTGACATTAATCGTATGATTTTCATTATGCTTAAGCTGATTCAGTGCATTCAGCAATAGGCGGGTGTCTTCCGAATCGGAAAGGTTAGTGATATCAAATTTTTTTTGCAACACTTCGCGTAAAATGATCAAGCGGTTGCTGATGCTTTTGGAGCCACCTATCTGAAGAGAAGCACGAATGCCCTTTTCAGGAGGAAAAACCTGCATTACCTTCATGCTTTATTATAAGCCTCTATGGCTTTAAAGATTTGTTTCTGGTTCACCTCAACATCATAAGCGCAGGCACCAATTTTTTTAAGCAGGGAAAAGCGGTAGGTGCCCGCTTTATTTTTTTTGTCCTGACCCAGTTTTTCAAGCAGTTCGTTTTTATCGAAGGGAATGGTTTTCATAGGACCAAAGGTGCGTATAAGGCGGGTTTTTATTTCGGTGTAATCTTTTGCGGTGATAAATTTTTTCTGCATGGCTATGTGACTTTCTAAAATCATTCCAGCGCACACGGCGGCACCGTGTAAGATGTCTTCGCCGGCATCCATAACAAGGGATTCAATGGCGTGCCCCAAACTGTGTCCGAAGTTTAACACTTTGCGTTGCGCATTATCCAAGGGATCCTTTAAAACGATATTATTTTTTAACTCAAGTGAGCGAAAGATAAAAGCAGAAGGGTCGCCTACCTGAGTAATGTCGCTAAGGGCGTTCCACATTTTTTTATCAGCTATGAGTGCCATTTTAAAAACTTCTACCCAGCCATTTAAAACATGATGCTCATCCAGTGTGTTAAGAAAGGGAGGGCACACAAACACAGCTTCGGGCCGGGCAATAGTGCCTATACTGTTTTTAATGCCCATAAAATCTATTCCGTTTTTGCCACCCAGGCAGGCGTCGGCCATGGCGAGGAGTGACGTGGGGATGTGTATAAAAGGAATCCCTCTTTTAAAAACGGAAGCCATAAAACCACCCAGATCGCTGATTACTCCTCCGCCCAAATTAATTAGCAAGGTATTTTTATCGGCCTTTTGTTCCAGAAAAATTTCCCAAATGTTGGTGCAAGTTTCCATGGATTTGTTCTGTTCTCCGCTTTCCACCTCAATGATATCAGCCTTGCCCAATTGCGGACAGGCAATTACCACATGGGGCAAACAATGTTGAAGGCTGTTCTCATCGCAGAGTATAAAGCACCTGCTGTAGTTCCTTTTAATCAGAAAGGAGTTTAGGGAAAGCAATGCGTTGTTCCCGAAATAGAGGGTATAACCGTTTGATTTAATATTAGCCATAATACAAGGATTTATTTAAAGCAGAAAAGTACGCTGAATTCAGGAATTTAACCAATTAGCCAGAATGGTTTCACCACATTCAGACAAAATGGATTCAGGATGAAACTGAACACCGCAAACTGGTAAGGTTTTATGTCGGATGCCCATAACAAGCCCGTTTTCATCCACTGCGGTAACGACCATATCTGCAGGAATGGAATTTTCATCTATCACCCAGGAATGGTAGCGCGCTGCTTTAAACACCGGAGGACAGTTGCTGAATAATCCATTTTTCTCTAACACATGAATTGGAGTGGCAAGGCCATGGTAAACTCTGCTGAGGTTTTTAAGTCGGCAAGAAAAATGTTCGCCTATGGCTTGCATACCCAAACAAACTCCGAGAATGGGTTTGTGCAAGGCATATTTTTCTATGATGTCTGGCATTCTTCCTGCCCGGGATGGTATACCCGGTCCGGGGGAGAGCACTATTTTATCATAGATTTCGAGTTCATCGGGATGTACCTGGTCGTTTTTAACCACCTCAACTTTGTCAGTTCCCACTTTTTCAATAAGGTGTTGCAGGTTGTGGGTAAAACTGTCATAATTATCGAGGAGTAAAATAGTTTTCATCAAGGGGGTAAAGCGGAGATGGACAGAATGAGGTAATGAAATAAAAAAGGGCGGTGAATGCCGCCCTTATTCAAAAATGTTACAATTAATTCCCCAGATCTTCAAAATTGATGTCTGTGGAGCTTGTTGTTTCTCCTGAGTCAATCGAATCCGTTACTGGAGCATTCTCCTTAATGTGCTGTATGGCTTCATTTAACCCTTCAATAAACTTTTCAAAATCTTCCTTATAGAGAAAAATTTTATGCTTTTCATAAGTGAATTTGCCATCGTTTCCAAACCGTTTTTTGCTTTCTGTGATGGTGAGGTAGTAATCATTGCCTCTGGTGCTTTTTACATCGAAAAAATAAGTTCGCTTTCCGGCTCTTACCGGTTTAGAAAACAAATCGCCTCTGTCGTTTTTTTCAAATTCTTCTGACATATAATGGTTTATTGTATGAAGCAAATATTACTAAAAAATCCTTTGCTTCAGTAACCTGTTCAAAATTTAACAGTATTTCTTGTTTTGGTCTTGCGATTCCTGATTGCTCTATTAGCAGGTGCTACTGGTTGGGCAGTTTCTTCATTTTTATTTAAGTGCTTTTATGTTTTTGCAGGAATCGAACATTTTTTGCACAGCACTTTTAGATGGCGTCTTTCCTTCCAATACCTGATGGTCTTGAAAACTGTAGGTTGTTTCGCCCACGCTTGAATTTAATAAGAAGTGGTATTCGGGTTCGGTGATTGCGCTTTCCCAGAAAATGGCATTGGGTTCATCACTGAGGAAGGTATTCAGCTTATTAATCTCATCTGCTTTTATATCACTGCGTTTTAATTCAAGGTCGGCTGCTTCTTCATAAACAGCTACGGCAAAACTACTGCCGGCTTTTATGAGCAATGCCCCCGAGGGCTCTTCGGTGATGCTCAAGGGATTTTTTGAGGTGTCGGGAACAAAAATCGCAAAAGGTTTACCGAAGGTGTTCAATTTTACTACGCTCATGCCTTCAGGAGGCGTTAATTCATCTTTTGATGAATTGGTGCAGGCGTTAATCAGAAACACCAGTGTCATTACAAAAAGAAACCTAAAGTGTTTTAATGCCATGCGATGTTGTGGTTTAAAGGCAATTGAATTCATGATGCGATATAATTTATTGTCTGTAAATATAGAGTAAAATTGTTTTAGACTTACACCTTGCAAAATGCTTATCAGGGAATGAAAAACCCCGCCTGGGGCGGGGTTGTAAGCGCAAAGCTTGTAAACAAAAAGCCCCGCAGAGCGGGGCCTTTATTACTTCTTTTTCTTAGCAGCTTTTTTCTTAGCAGCTTTCTTAGCAGCTTTTTTAGGAGCAGCTTTCTTTGTAGCTTTCTTAGCAGCTTTTTTAGGAGCGGCTTTCTTTGTTGCTTTTTTTGCCATGGTTTTTTGTTTTTGAGATTTGTTGATACGAAGTAAATAAATAAATTATTCTTATCTAATTCTTAATGGTTTATTTTTTCAACATCACTTTGTTGAAATTGTTAATAGTGTTTTGCGTATATCCACCTGTTTTAGAAGTGAAATCTTGTGTTTTGTTTTTTTATGATGCTCTGTACACATTGATTTTACAGGTGATTCAGAGGAGTTAAAAAAATAGTAAGCCATCAAATACAAAAAATAAACGTGTTATTTTAAAATGGCCTTCAAAACCTGTTTTCTTCTTTTACTTGAATTTCTTCTTCAATTTCCCAATCTGAAAGTACTTTTATCGTTTTTGAATGCATAAAAACTGGTTCTGCTTGCTTCTTTTTTAATAATGACCCGGTGTCCCATTTTTCATTTTTATTAAAATCGTACACAATTCTTACTTTGTATACACCCGGTGGAACATCAGTAAATTCAATGCTTCTGTTATTGCTGGAAGATAAAGAAAGAAAGAAGGACTGCTCTTTGATTACATCTTGCCTTTCACTAAGCAATTGTACCAAATACTGCTCTTTTTTGAATAACTGAAGTTTTAATACTGCTTTTCCAAGTTCATTTCTGCTTTGTGTTTTAAACTGAAACTTTACACTGTCGTTTGCGTTTGAAAAAGCATCCAGCAACGCGGCTGTATCCAGTTTGAGTTCAAAGTCTTTTCCCTCGGGTAATCCATCTGCGAGCTGCAGCTCACGAACACTCAGCCAGCGCGGGTTGAAAGGATGGTTTTTCCATAAACTATCTTCTTTGTACCGGAGTGAAAATTTTGTGAGATCAAGTCGCGTGGTGTCCATCCAGGTAATAAAACTCAAAGTAAGGGCAGTGTTTAAGTAAAGGGTGTTTCCTGGTGTGTTTGCACGCATGAATGCGAATCTTTTCTTTTTCAGACTTTTTTTGGCCAAACTGATGAGTAGCGTGTCTTTTTTTCCATCTTCAGCATAATTAAGAATGAGTTTTAAACTGTCTTCTATGGATTTGTAATACAGTAAAAGGGTATCACCTATTGCTCTAGATTGTATAGCCACGAAAGCTTCTTGTTCGGGATAATAGGCTTTTAGTGCCACATTTGGTTTTTTGTTGAAGATAATCATGCTGTGACCATAATAAGGAGAAACGGTCTTCCTTACATATGTTTTGGATGATATTTCTTTAAAGACGCTGAAGTAAAGGCTTGAATCTTCAGGCAAAGAAATGTTCTTGTCAAGAAAACCAATTCTCTCGCCATCTGGGTCGTAGGTCAGATTTTTGTTTACATCATCAATAGCGTAGGCTCTAAAGCGTTTGGCCGGCAGGTGAGATAGACTGAATTTCCCTGAAGCATTAGATTTGGTGATGTAATTAGGAACATCTTTAAAAACACTGCTGTCGTTGCTTAACGAATCTTCATACAGCGCAATGAGCATGTTATCAAGTGCCTCATTGTTTAAGGCGTTTGCCACATTACCGTTAAGTTTCAGCGAATCGATGAAATTGCCGGTTGAGAAAGTGTACTCAAAGTTTGTCAGAGCATTGCCCTCGTTCATGTCGACAATGGCTTTACCGAAAAAAAAGCGATAGGTGGTGTTTTTTTTAAGTTCAGCCGGGTCTAAACTTATTTTTAGTGTTTTGCCGTTCACTTCCACTTCAGGCAAAGTTTTTAGTTTAGGCAATACCACAAGATTGGTGTTTACGTCCTTTAATTGTATGTATTCATCAAATTTAAGAACAATAGCAGAACTGGTAAATCCGGTACTACTTAAAGGAGGCTGGGCTGAAACCAATTGAGGCGGCTGTTTATCTCTCGCCCCTCCGGTTAAAGGCGACATTTGAGCACAATTGTGAAACAAGAGGGAAAATAAGAGGGCGGTAATTATACAAAAGAGGTACCTTAACATTCTATAAATTTGTAAAATTATCACAATAATCCATACACTTTCTTTTTCCACCTGATTTGATACGGTATTACCTCAACATATTCAGCAAACTCAGCGCTTACAAAATTTACAATTTTAGCCTGCTCTTTTTGAGTTTTCACTACTCGCGCTGGAGAGGCAAAGTGGTGCAAAGCGGCAGACCCTTGTTTGTGAGCATCGAACCCACCACCTCCTGCAATTTGCGTTGCCCCCAATGCCCCAGTGGTTTGCGCGAATTTACCCGACCCACAGGAATGCTCAACGATTCGTTTTTTCAATCCCTGATTCTGCAACTAAAACAACACCTCTTCAGCCTCACCTTTTATTTTCAGGGGGAACCTTATTTGAATCCCGACTTTTTAAAAATGGTGGCATTTGCCAACGCGCAGGGTATTTATACCATTACCAGCACCAATGCCCACTATTTGAATGCAGAGAGCGCTAAAGCCACAATCAACAGTCGTCTCAACGAACTTATCATTTCATTGGATGGCAGCCAACAGGAATCGTATTCAAAGTACCGCGTGGGTGGACAGTTTGAAAAGGTAATAGAAGGCACCCAACACATCCTTCAGCAGAAAAAGGCATTAAAAAGCCATTTCCCTCATGTGGTTTGGCAATTCATTGTGTTTAAACACAACGAATCGGAAATTGAAGACATTAAACGTTTGGGAAAAAAGTTGGGCGTAAACGAGGTGAGAATTAAAACCGCGCAAATTTACGATTACGAACATGGAGAGGAGTGGATACCCGAAAACCCAAAGTACTCGCGCTACGAAAAAACACAAGCCGGCACTTTCAAAATCAAAAACAAATTACTGAACCAATGCTGGAGAATGTGGCAGGGTTGTGTGATCACCTGGGATTGGCAATCGGAGGAATACATGCGCTTCCGTCAGTCCATTTTGAAAGGAAGAAACCAGATTGATATTTGCACCAATTGCACCGAAGGCACTAAAGTGTGGGCTTAAAGTTTGGAAGGGGGCTAATCGTGCAACCTTAAGCTCCAAACCCGGAATAACGAACCCGGAATAAACAATAATTACAGGTTTGACATTAATCTTCGTTCAGGAAAATTTTATGGTATACCTCCTGGTGTTTTTTCAAAATTACTTTGCGGCGCAAACTTAATTTGGGGGTAATTTCTCCATTCT
>JALOMJ010000133.1 GCA_025455485.1 Bacteroidia bacterium
TATTACATTGATCTTGTTTCAGACTTTATTGAAAAAAATATTCTTGAAGATGCTGAGCGGGAATTTAATCAGGTAGTAGTTTACGGTAAGGACACAAGTTTAGCCAACGTCATCTCTTTTGCCAAACAGTACCCTATGATGGGCGACAAAGTTGTGGTTATTGTAAAAGAAGCACAGCACATTCGGGAATTCAACAAAAGTGTAAAATCTGAAGAACTAGAAGAAGAAAACGGTGAAAATGAAGAACCGGCTAGCGTACAACAAATTTTAAACTACCTTGAAAACCCACAGGATTCTTCTATTCTGGTCTTTTGCTACAAATACAAAAAAATTGATAAACGCGGAGCAATAGCAAAGGCTTTACAGAAGAATGCTATTTTTATTGAAACAAAAAAACTTTACGATAATCAATTGCCGGATTGGATCATCCACTACCTGAAAGAAAAAAAACTCATCATCAATCCGAAAGTTGCTTTCCTCATCGCTGAAGCCCTTGGCTCTGACCTAAGTAAAATAGCCATGGAGCTCGACAAACTCATGATTAATTTACCGGAAGGTGGAGAGGTTACTGCTGAAATGGTGCAACATCAAATCGGCATCAGTAAGGATTTTAATGTGTTCGAATTACAAAAAGCCCTTGGTCAAAAAGACATCTTAAAGGTAAATCGTATCATCCTGCACTTTGCCGGAAACCCAAAAGAAAATCCGGCACCAATGGTTTTAGCACAACTTTACACCTACTTCAGTAAAATAATGCGTTTCCATTACCTCAGCGATAAAAGCAAATCTTCCGCTGCTGCTGCGCTTGGCGTTAATCCTTATTTTATTGACGATTACTCTAAGGCAGCACTTAACTTTCCATTAGCGAAGTTAAAACACATTATCACCTACTTAAAAGAATGTGATCTTAAAAGCAAAGGCGTTGATAATGTAAGTACAGAATACGGGGAATTATTAAAAGAGCTCATGTTTAAAATACTTCATTAATTCTTTCCTTAAATTAATTTGTAGTTTTTGTACTCTCCTACTCTCCACCCCGTTAAACGTTCTATCCAATACAATAACCGGTATTTAAAATTCCTCTTAACCTTTGAATTATCGTATTCGAACTGCCAACCTGCCTCCCGAATTCGTTTTTCAAATACCTTAGGGTGACTGCCCTTGTACTCCGCCAATAAATCAATGTTGCTGTAATCGTATTCTTCAGCGGGTGCAACATGTTTTTTCACCCAATCATCGTCGTGCCATAATTTATTAAAATCCTCCTGCTTAGCTTGCTGGGCTTTTGGTGCTTTTACCCAACCGTAATGGTAAATATACGCCCCGGTTGATTTTACCTTTAGCTTTTCGCCGTTTTTTCTAAAGCCTTGCGCGTCCTTGTATGAGCGTATACATTTGTCGTTACGTACGATACGAATTTCGTTTTTGTACCAACGTCTGCCAACACCAATGTAATTGTATTGGCCATAAAAGTGTTTGTATTCGAATAAAAGTCCATCCACACGCGTATCGTTTTTATGCTTTTGCATTGCACTCTTGATGCTTTGGTAATCGTTTTCATGAACACACTCATCGCTTTGTATATAAAAACACCAGGTATAGTTATCAGGAATACTATCAAAAACTTTGTTGGTCTCATTGGAAAGCACTAATCCACCTTCCCTTAATGAATCATCCCATACGGTATCAACAATAATTACTTTTTCAGAAGGAATGGCTTGGATTAACTGACGCGTGTTGTCCTCGCTTTTTCCAACCCCAACGTAAAACACATCACACAGCGGCAGCACTGAGTTAATCGCCTCTACAACTGGGTAGTCGTATTTTATTGCATTTTTGATTATTGTGAATCCTGCGACTTTCATTTTATTTAGTTAGAATGGATACCCGATGCCAAAATTAAAAATGCCGTATTCGAAAGGTTGTTTGTCAAAGGTCCAACGCTGGCCTGCAGGCAATTTCGGGTCTTTAATGGGAATTGCAAAATCTAAACGGAGCACAAAAAAATTCATGTCCCATCGCAAACCGGCTCCGGCACCAATGGCAATTTGATCAACAAACGTATTCCAGGCAAATTCTCCGTTGGGTTTACTCTCATCGGGTCGAAGGCGCCATATGTTGCCCGCATCCACAAATAAGGCGCCATTGAAGGATTTGATAATATGGAAGCGGTATTCTATGTTGCCTTCTAAAAGTATATCCCCAATTTTATCATACCTCAGCGTGCTGTTGCTGGGGTCGTAACCGCCCGGACCAAGTGTACGAGCACGCCAGGCTCTAACGCTGTTAGGGCCGCCGCTGAAAAAACCCTGTTCGTAAGGCAACACCGTTAAGTTTTTTAAAGGCACACCTATTCCCCCGGCAAATCTGTATACAATTCTACTTTTTGCACGTATTGGAACATAGATTCGAAAGTCGACGTCTCCTTTTAAAAATTGTGCAAAGGGTATGCCTCCTATGAGGTAACTTCCGGAGGTATCGGTTTCCTGTCCACTCCATTCAAAAAATTGCCTCAACAAATTTCCTGCTGATTGCACATTAAATCGGGCAAAATAGGCCGTTTTTCTCCCGGCGATGATACTTTCTTTGGAAGTGTAGGTTAAGATGTACTTAAATAATATAGTTAAATGATCCTGAAAAGAGTTCAGCAAAAAAGCGTCGTTGTAAGATAACAATTCTTGCTCGTAACTATCAGTTAAAACTGCTCTAACGGCATTTATTTCAACAGGTATAATGTCGTGACGCAAACGTTTTTGATGGCTTCTGTAATTAAAACCATAAGCAAAATTGATGATGTTGCGGTCATAATCTAAACTGGATTGAAAGTTAAGAGATGCTTTTAGGTAAGTGCGGGGAACCATGTCCTTAGTGAACGGCAAAACTGAAAAAGGAAAATACGCCCTTGGAATGGAGAACGTAATTTCGGGACCAAACTGAAAAGTATTGAACAATCGGTTTGGATCTTTACCATCGGAAGAAACAGAATCTACGGTGTTTAAGGACTTTTGCGCCAACACCGAGCCCTCTATCTTTAACTCAAGCTCTTCGCCTGCTTTAAACAAGTTTCGATTTTGGTACACCAAACTGCCGCTGATGCCAAAATTACCATTGGTATTGGTGCCCTCTGTTTCTAAAGTAACCGCCTGACGTAGAACCGGCGCACATATTATGTAACAATTCAATTGATTGTAACTATCATCACTTTGCACAAACTGTATGGTAACGTTTCTAAAGATTCCCAATCCAAGTAATTGTTTATAGGTAAGTTCAGCAGAGTCCTTACAAAAATACCTTCCCCTTCTTAATTCAATATTGTCTACAATAACAAATTGTTTGTAGTTCATTTCTTTGGTAAGTAAAAACTGCATCCCGGCATACTTCGTTGCCATGGTATCAGTAAATTTCGAAAAACGCACATTGCCAACCACGGCTTCAGTTATAATATAGATGTTTCCAATGGTGTAGCGGATGTGCTGACGATAGGTTATCGAATCTTTACCGGATATCGGCGGTATCATAAACCTTTTTACATTAACTTCCACCGATACGCTGTTGTTATTATAATTGCTGTCCACCTGAAAACTCACATAAGCATTTTCAAAATTGTAATACCCTCGGTTCAATAAAAATTGCGTGATGCGTTTTTGTTCCTCCTGAATTCTTTCCAGATCATACTGTTCATTGTGCTTCAAATTTGAATTAATGGTATCACTCAGCAGCAGAGGCCTCAAACTTTCATCCTCAATGTTATAGCTGACTTTATTAATGCTATACGGCACCCTGGTATACAAGCGATAGGTAACATTCGCCCGTTTTCCGTTTTTTGAAAGCGATACGGTATCGGTTACTTTGTTGTTAAAATAGCCTTTGCTGAAAAGATAACGGTTAAGTTGTAATCGGGTTTGTTTGGTGAGCTGAGAATCCAATAATACCGGGGCCTCCCCAATATCCCTGACGTTTTCCATTAATGTAGAACTCTCCTTATTCTTGAATTTGGGTTGTTTTGGCTGTTTTCCTTTTGCCACGCGGCGAGCATTTTTCTTTTCGTATTTCTTTGTTTTCTCTGCGTTTTTGCGATCATATTTCAGATTTCGCTGATCCTTCTTTTCTTGAATTTTTTGCCCATCGAACAATTCATACCACCAAATGTAAAAGTCGAACCTGCCCAAAAACCTGCGGTTGGGACGTTGTTTATAAAAGGCTTCGAAGTTCTCCTTCTTTATGCCAGTTTCTTTAAAATTTTTAAGTTCAACCTTGTTCACCAAATACTGGTTAGGTGCTAACTTCCGGGTTGGGCTGCAGGAAACCAAAAATATAAAGAGGAAGGGGCCACAAAAACAAATCTTGTTAAGGTAAGTAGGAAGTTTATTGCCTATTTTTATTGCCAATTTATAAGTGCCCGTAATTATTAGCGCTAATTTAAAACAAATATGCTCAGTAAAAATCAAGTCGGCGAAATACGGGCCCTGCATCAAAAGAAACAACGTGACCTCAAACGCCAGTTCATAGCTGAAGGTGTGAAAACTACGCTGGAGCTTTTAACCCACTACCCAAAACTCATTACTCAGCTTTACGGAACGCCTGAATTCGCGGAGCAACACCATGCCGTGATCAAGGCCGACAAAATACATTTTACCACTATCAATACCTCAGAACTTGAGCGTATCAGTTTATTGGAAAAACCAAATCAGGTGCTTGCAGTTTGCAAATACCTGAAGGAACCTGACCTGAAATTTAATTTCGACTCTAATTTTAGTTTGTATTTGGACGAGATAAGAGACCCGGGCAATTTTGGCACCTTGTTGCGATTGGCCGACTGGTACGGCATTTCCAAACTCTTTTGTTCGGAGGGCACCTGCGAATTTTACAACCCAAAAGTAATACAGGCCAGCATGGGTGCCTTTTTAAGGGTTGAAGTTGTGTATACCTCCTTAACGCAGCTGATTTCTGAAAACAACATTAAAACCGTTTACGGAGCCCTGCTTAACGGTGCAAATCTTTACCGGGAGATATTACAACCAGGCTTAATTGTGATTGGGAACGAGGCCAATGGCATTACCAAAGAAAATCTGAGCATGGTCAATAAGCCCATCACCATTCCGGCAGCACCCGGCAACAAAACAGAATCGCTTAATGCCGCCATGGCTGCGGGCATCATTTGTTCAGAGTTTTTCAGACAATTGCAATAAGGCGTTTATTCCTTCGACACCTGTCCTTTGTACCTTAAGGCTATTTCGCCTTTGGGGTCGTTGCAGGTTATGTAAACGTAACGGTCCTGCCTACCCCATACCGATTTTGTATCGAACTTCACCACCACCGTAGTGGATTTACCCGGCGCAACAGGTTCTTTGCTGAATTCCACCTGGGTACAGGAGCAGGACACTTCTGAAGCCAGCAGCAACAATGGGCTGTTTCCGGTATTCTTCAGTTCATACTTCAGCTCCACCTTTTCACCCCGCTTTACCGAGCCAAAACTTTTTTTATTCTCAACAATCTCCGCCCGGGGCTGAGCAAAAAAAGATCCCATGAAAATAAAAATAAGAAGAGCGCTAAGAACTCCCCTAAAACAAAACTCCCCCCGCAAAAAGCGGAGGGAGCTCATTATAGAATTAGGAAACATGCGTTTAATTGCTTGGTGCAGCAGGCTTGGCTTTCACCTCACCCTTAATGCGCACTTTTTTAGTGGCAAATTTTGCATTGGAAGTAACGGTAACGTTTTTTTCAAAACGACCTTCACGTTTGGTGTCGTATTTTACCTTAATAACTCCGCTTTTGCCCGGAAGAATAGGTTCCTGGGGCCAACCCGGCTTGCCATCAATAGTTGTAGCAGTACAGCCACATTCACCGGAAACACCGGTAATGGTTAAAGGTGTTTTACCCACATTAGTGAATTTGAATTCACGAATACCATTGGCATCGTATTCAACCACACCATAATCTAAAACTTCAGTATCAAACTTAATGTCAGGGGCATTAGGGTCCATATTGGGCACCACAGACTCCTGAGCGTTTGAAATCAGAGCAAAAATAGTAGCGAAAAGAACTAAAAACTTTTTCATCTTAAAGAATTGTGTTTTGAATGATTAGCCTTTCTTCTCAACCGGAGCACCCTTAGCTTCAACAGTACCTTTAATGGTTAGCACCACGTTTCCGCTCTTTGCATTAGAGTTTACGGTAACAGTTTTGTAAATGCCACCAACACGTTGGGTATCGTATTTTACCTTAATGGTGCCGCTTTTTCCGGGAAGAATAGGGTTTTTAGGGCACTCAGGCACG
The DNA here is from genome assembly GCA_025455485.1 of Bacteroidia bacterium. Lineage (GTDB taxonomy): Bacteria > Bacteroidota > Bacteroidia > B-17B0 > Aurantibacillaceae > Aurantibacillus. The sequence continues at coordinate 6,277 of JALOMJ010000133.1, forward strand.
GTACATCCGCAGCTACCCTGACAATTGGTAATCACCAGAGGCTCTTTGCCATTGTTGGTAAACTTAAACTCACACTCCCCATTGTCACCTTGTTTAATAGTACCATAGTCGTGTGTCATTTTATCCATCTTAATATCGGCTAAACTTGTAGGAGCAGCAGCTGCAGGAGCTTGTTCGTGGTTGTGACCGTCGCCGGCAGTATGAACTTCTTGAGAAAAACTCAAAGCAGTAGAACCTGCAATGAAAGCCAGAGTAAAGATTAGTTTTTTCATGTTTCCTAGATTTTGATTGTTAGATTTAGTTAATCGTGCCATAAAGATATT
>JALOMJ010000134.1 GCA_025455485.1 Bacteroidia bacterium
GAATATTCCGACCAATTTCATCCAACAACTCCTTATAGTATTTTTCTTTTTCCTTTAATTCTTTTAGATGCTTGTAGTTTTTGCAGGCTTCATGCAGGCTGTTTCTAAGTGCTTCCTCATCCCAGGGCTTTTTATGGTATTTGAAAATATACCCTTCGTTTACGGCTGAAATTATGGCCTCCATATCAGAATACGCTGTAACCAAAATTCTTATTTGGTTGGGATACGTCTCAACGGCCTTTCTGAGTAATTGTGTTCCTTTTTCAGCTGGCATGCGTTGATCGGTAACCAGTACAGCAATTTCATGTTGAGCCATAATCTGCCTTGCCTCCTCAGCTGAAGATGCAAGAAAAACACTAAAATCACGTCGAAAGGCAGCCTTAAAGGCTTCCAGATTGTTTACTTCATCATCAACATACAAAACTGTTTTCATACTTTCAGAACCAAGCGAAAATAAGAAAATTTATAATATGGCATATATGCTATAACAAAAACATCACCAAAAGAGAACATTTGATTCTTGAATTTCAGGGATCAAAAAATATTAAAACGTTTTGCAAAGCGTGTATGCCAATTGAGAAGAGAGAAAAAAATGACTCAGGAAGACCTGGCGTACAACTCGGGTTTAAGTCTGTCGCAAATTGCAAGAATTGAAACCGCTAAAGTAAATCCCACTTTGTGTACCTTATTGGTTATAGCAAATACGCTAAAAGTTCATCCCAGAGAGCTGATGGATTTTTAAATGTAATACTGTTATGAAATAAGTAATGGCCAATTCCGTTTTACTCCATTGCACCAAACTTTTTTCCAATTGGCATTTACTATTGTAGGCTTTAAAAATTATTGTCATAATTATTAAATCACATTGGCATAAAAAAGCCCCACATTTCTGAGAGGCTTTTATTTATTTAAAGGAATAAAATTAAACCGCCTCCTCAACAGGCCTTGCATTCCGAATTGCCACCTGCTGTGCTACACTTTGGGCCAGCTTCATAAACTCCTCACTCAAAGCGGTGTTCTCTTGCAACACGGCAGGGTGCCCTGCATCGGATGCTTCGCGTATGCTTTGTACCAATGGAATTTGTGCGAGTAAGGGCAAGTGCATTTCTTCGGCCATGTGTTTCACCCCATCTTTCCCAAAAATGTAATATTTGTTTTCAGGCAACTCCGCCGGGGTAAACCAGGCCATATTTTCAACCAGCCCAAGTATAGGCACTTTAATTTGAGGAATTTGAAACAAAGCAATGCCTTTTCTTGCGTCGGATAAGGCGACTTCCTGAGGTGTGCACACAATCACAGCGCCGGTTAAAGGTATTTGCGAACACAAAGAAATTTGCACATCGCCGGTACCCGGAGGCAGGTCAACAATCAAATAATCGAGCTCACCCCACACCGTGTCGTGAAACAATTGCAATAAGGCTTTGGTGGCCATGGGGCCGCGCAGGGCAATAACCTGACCCGGACCGGACATTAAACCAATAGAATTTAATTTTACGCCGTAATTTTCTACCGGGGCCATTTTGCGTTGCCCGTTAAATTCGGCCGAGCCAGGCGTTTCTTGGCCCAAACCAAACATGATGTGCTGCGAGGGGCCATAAATATCGGCATCTATCAATCCTACTTTAGCGCCCATTTTTGCTAATCCCAAAGCAAGGTTGGCCGAAATGGTGCTTTTACCAACTCCTCCTTTTCCGCTGGCCACAGCAATAATGTTTTTTACATCGCGTAAGGTGGTCTCGTCCTTCTCTTTTTTGCTGGTGACGTTAGAGGACATGTTTATCTGAACCACAGCCTCTTTATCCACAAAATGTTTAATGGCATTCACACAGGCGTTGTGTATCATGTCCTTCATGGGGCAGGCGGGCGTGGTGAGCACTACGGTGAAAGCTATGGTTTTTCCTTCCACCTTCACATCTTTTATCATGTTAAGCGTTACAAGATCTTTTTTAAGATCAGGATCATCCACGTATTTTAAGGCATCAAGTACTTGTTGCGTTGTAATTTGCATAAAAGGGCTGGGGTGCTAGGGTTAATGATTATGTCCCTCGCCCGGCGCATGGGTGTGGGTTTCGCCTGCGGCGTTGGTGTGAGTTATTACGGCAGCACCTGTGGTCATGGGTGCATTTTGTTGCATAACCGCAGGAGCCTGACCTTCGGCCTCCGCCATTTGCGTGCGAATAACGTAGGCAATAGAATCCTGAACCCGTTTAGAGCTCGAGAGCATCACAGCGCGGTCTTCAGCGGCTGGTCCGCAGGAAGAAAAAGCCAAAAAGCCAAAAGCCAAAAGCCAAAGAGAAAGAAAGAAAGATTTGGTCATAATTTGTTTTGAAAAATATTCCACCAAAGCTAGGCAAAAAACAGAAAAGCCCCAAAGCAAACGCTCTGAGGCTTAACCGCTAACTAACTAAACACAAATTACTTTGTTTCTGCAGCAGGAGCAGCAGTAGTTTCAGTGCTAACAGCAGCTGAATCAACTGGAGCAGCTTCAGTTGCAGCAGCTTCCATAGATTGGTTGATGGCAGCAGCAATAGAATCTTGCATAAATTTTGCTCTTTCTTCCATTTTAGCTTTTTCTTCAGCTGAAGGACCACAAGCAACAAAAGCAGTAGCTAAAACAGCTACGGCAACGATAGAGAATACTTTTTTCATTTTTAGGTTTTTTTGGTTGGTTTATCATTTATACCCAAACCTGAAAGAAGTAACCCCTGAAAAGTGAGAAATTGTAAAATTATTTTATAAAGCATTGATTATCAGGGAATAAATTTTATTGGCTAGGTCTGCATAGGATTTCCTTAAGTAACAGTAGATGATTTTTTGTTGCTAAAGGTTACCTTTAGTGAGAAAACGTATTAATCTAAACCGGGCCTTATGTCAGTTTCCAAAGTGCAGTTCAGCGATGAAGAATTCATTGAAGGTTTGCGCAGCGGCAACAACGAAGTACTGAAGGCCTTGTATAAAAAGCATTTTCAACTCGTTCTTAAATTTATTGTAAACAACAACGGTACCCAGGAGGCGGCCCAGGACATTTATCAGGAGTGCATTATTGTGCTCTATGAAAATGCCCAGAACCCCGGTTTTCAATTGCACTGCCAGTTACAAACCTACATCTATTCTGTAGCCAGAAGGCTGTGGTTAAAACAACTGAAAAAAGCCGGCAAAACCTTTTTGATGAAAGAGGATGAGGATATGGATCTGGCAGATGTAGGTGAGGACATCACCCAACACCTTCAAAAGGAAAGTGACCTGGAAAAACTGAGCACCAGTATGTCACAGCTGGGAGAGCCCTGTCAGAGTCTGATTCGCGATTTTTACGTGAACCGGCTCAGCATGGATGAGATCTCGGCCAAATTCGGATACACCAATGCCGACAATGCAAAAAATCAGAAGTACAAATGTTTACAACGGTTGAAGAAATTCTTTTTTAATACAACAGGTGAAGTAGAACAAACGCAGAGACTAGAACTATGAACATTGTAGAAACATTCGACAGTTACTTAAACAATACCCTCCGTTCTGAAGAGAAAAAAGCTTTTGAGAGCCGTTTACAACAGGACGCCGTATTTGCAAAGGCTTTCCATGAGCACAAAGCTCTTGTGGACACCATGGCCCAATCGGCCAAACGCGAGAACTTCAAACAAAAACTTAACAGCATTCACAAAGAACTTTTCGGAGAGAACACCAAAATTATTTCCATGGTGCGCGAGAACAGTTTTGCGCAACGCCACGGCAGAACCATTGCGGTGGCTGCCAGTACAGCCTTGGTTGCCGTTTTGGCTACCGTTGCAGCATTAAGCACCGGAGGCTATCTGCTTAAAAAGCAAAACAACGAAATTCTTGAATTGAAACGCAACGTGATGGAATTGAAATATTCCAACGACGGCATTGTGGAGGGCATCACCAAGAAAAAAACAAAAACGGTGTATGCTCCGGCAAATTTAGAGGGAAGTGCCTTTGCACTAAACAACAATGGATACATTGTTACCAGCTACCACATGGTGAAATCGGCCGACAGCGTGTTCGTTCAAAATCAAAACACACAACGGAGCCATGCCAGGGTGGTGTACACAGATTTAAACCTTGACTTGGCCATTTTAAAATTAGACAACACCGAAATTTCCAAAAACTGGCAAGTGCCTTTTGCATTGAAAAACAAGGGCGTTGAAATTGGAGAAAAGGTGTTTACTTTAGGGTATCCGCGGGCTGATGTGGTTTATGGAGAAGGCGCTTTAAGTGCTTTAAGCGGCTATTCCGGCGATACCAGCATGTACCAGATTTCTATCCCTGTAAACCCTGGTAACAGCGGAGGACCATTGCTTGACGAACAAGGAAACATTGTTGGCGTTATAAAAGGCAAGATTACAGGGGCCGAAGCCACAGGATTTGCCATAAAAGCCAGTCAAATTTTGCGTTCTTTGGATGAAAACGCTTCAGATTCCTTAAAAAACGAACTTATTTCATACAATACCAAAAAACAAGGACTTCGTAACTTAAAACGTTCAGAGCAAATTAAACGCATCAATCCCTATGTGTTTAATGTTTTGGTTTACAAGGCAGAATAATCCTTTTTTAAAAACCAATCTTTTCCACAAATCTTAAGTTACTGTAAATCATTTAATTAACCTTGTTTAAACAAGCTATCAGCACCTTGTGAACAGATTAGAAACATGCTTAGAAATAGTATTTTACCTGAATTAGAAAATGCCCTTACCAAAATCCCCGTTTTATGCCTACATTTGTTGTCCTTAAAACCTAAACCATGTTTGAAATTTTAAAGCATTTTGAAAGCAAGTATGGCACCCTTAAAAAAAAGGGTTTGAGGATTGAGGGCTTGTCCATGATTGATCCAAAGCGCAAAAAGCATGTGATTATGGTGAGTAAGCCATTTATGTTTGATAACAGGCAACTACCAAAAACTTACGAGGGACTTGACATTAAAGCAAAAATTGAAGGCACACTTCCAAAGGAATTTGCTTTTAAAAAAGACTCCAACAAAAAAGAATACGTTTGGGCGCCAATAAAATTTGAAAAATACGTTGACCGTTGCTCAGAAGAAATCCGGAAGGAATTCGGTAATCCCGGCATGAGTCGCAATGAAATGTTAGATGCTTTGGCGTTTGGAAACTTTGAAGAACACAAAAAGAAGAGCCTTCAGCTCATGAAAGAGGGAAAAATTCCACCTTTCAAAATGAACTAAGCAAATTAAGTAGCCATTGTGATAATTAAGGGTTAAACAATTAGTTACTTAACATGAGCCGGCGAAAGTCGGCTTTTTTATTTCCTATACATCTAGCGTTGTTCAATTGATGCCTAATCCACTTGCTGGAGTATGGTTCTGAAGGCCGCGTATTTGTCCTTGAACAATTTTGCTGTTTCTGCCTGCAAGCGCGGGGCATGCTCTTTTTGGTAACGTTCCATATCTGACATTTCTAAAAAGCGGTACTGTATGGAATAGGTGTGGCCCTCATCTTCAACATACAACACTTTTAAAATCTGATTGTCCACAAAACAACCGCTGCGCATCACTTCTGGCATGTGAATTTCCTTCATCCATTTCAGCCAGTTGTGGTGCACATCGTCAGAAATGTTAATGGTAACGTTATAAATAAACATAGGCCTAAAATTAAAAATAAAATGCGGTTTATCGTTGTGTTATCAGCGGCTGAGGTCGCCGGAATATTTGTAAATTTATGACCATATGAACACAGGTTTTGTTGAAGAACTGAGGTGGCGCGGGCTGCTTCAGGACATAATGCCGGGAACGGAAGAACTGCTAAGCAAGGAAAAGGTATGCGGCTATATTGGTTTTGATCCAACCGCCGATTCTTTGCACATCGGCAGCCTTACCCAAATTTTTACTTTAATGCGACTTCAAAAGGCAGGGCACAAACCCATTGCTTTGATAGGAGGAGCAACCGGAATGATAGGCGACCCCAGCGGAAAAAGCGCTGAGCGAAATTTGCTGGACGAAACTCAACTTCAAAAAAACGTTGAAGGTATAGAACAACAACTTCGGAAATTTCTCAATTTTAATGGTTCAGCGGATGGGGCCGAGTTGCTGAACAATTACGACTGGATGAAAAATTACAGTTTCATTCATTTTAT
>JALOMJ010000135.1 GCA_025455485.1 Bacteroidia bacterium
GTGGTGGTGAGTGTAAGTTGGCTTGCGGGGCAACCGTTGGCAGAAATAACACAGGTGTATATGCCTGTGCTGTTAACTACCGCTGAAGAATTGGTTGTTGGACCCACTATGCCCGGCCCGCTCCATGAATAATTAACAGGTGAAGCAGTGGTGGTAACAATAACGTTCACAGTGGGAAGGGTACATCCTAAAATTCCCCCGCCAATGTTGGCACTTTGCAAGGTTGCCGAAGGAATACACACCGGGCAAGAAGCAAAATCGCCGGGTGATAAAGAAAAACCAATCAAATTGGTGAAAGTAATGCTGGAACCCGAGATGTTGCCTACAAAAAAACCATTGGTTAAATTATTTTTAAGATAAACTGTATTGCCAATGATGGCAAACCCACCACCGGCTGAGGCATTAGGTAAGTTGCTAAGAGAATAGGAGCACAACACTGTGCCGGCTTGATTATAAAGCGTAAGGTTTTGATTTGGCGTAGTGGTTTTTAATACATAAAAATTACAATTGCAATCCGTCACCAAATCATAAGGCCCACCACCATTAAACCCATTAATAGTAGTTAAAAGTGATCCGGTACCGGTTCCGTTATAAACGTAAACCTGCCCTGTTGCGCCTACAAGATTGTAAATGGCCCCATTACAACCACCAAGATTTACTGCTGCACCACTGCCTGTACCATGCCCGGTGCCTTGCCAGGAACTGCCATTCCAAAAACTGTAATTGCCGCCGATAACCGAATAAAACGTTGGCGATAAGGTGCCGCCATTGATGTTTGGCATCAGCGTTAACCCCCCTCCCCCATTGGGTATCCCGATTGGGGTGGGATTTGTGGGCGATAAGGGCAAGGCCGGATTATAGGCGTGTATGCCGTTTGGACCATCCATGTAGACGAAATTACTGGGGCAACTGGGCATTTGTGCCCAAAAACCTAAGCTTCTAACACAGAACAAAACACATATGAGCAGGCGCTTTTTCAGAATTTAAATTCTAAATGTAAATGAGTTTTTGAAAGAAATGAAGATAATCATTTTATTCTGAGAAACGAGTTCGTAAAACCCCTTTTCAAGTGAGTAAAGCAAATGTTAAAATCTTCTCACAGAATACGTAGGTGAACACAAAACTATTTAAGAAATTTAGGGGATGAATCACTTTCTTGATGAGTTAAACCCTGTTCAACGAGCCGCAGCAACCAGTATAGAAGGCCCTGTGATGATTATAGCCGGTGCAGGTTCGGGCAAAACCAGAGTGTTAACCTACCGCATCGCCTGTTTGCTTGAAAATAAGGTCAGTGCTTTTAACATTCTTGCGCTCACCTTCACAAATAAGGCTGCCCGCGAAATGAAAGAGAGAATTGCTGCCCTGGTGGGAGAAAAAACAGCTAAAAATTTATGGATGGGCACCTTTCACAGCGTGTTTGCCAAATTGCTGAGAATTGAAGCAGAAAAAATTGGTTACCCCCACAATTTTACCATTTATGATACCGATGACAGCAAAAGTGTTATCCGGGAAATTCTAAAACAACTCAAGCTTGATGATAAAGTATACAAACCCTCGATGGTTTTAAACCGAATCAGTGATGCAAAAAACAAACTTATCTCTTCACGACAATATCTTAACAACCCCATCACCCAGCAGGAAGATTTCAGCAGCCGTAAACCTATGCTGGGCCAAATATACGCCGCTTACGAAAAAGCCAATTTCAGAGCCGGCGCCATGGATTTCGACGACCTCCTCTTTCAAACCAATGTGCTGCTAAGAGATTTTCCTGATGTGTTGTTGAAATACCAGGATAAGTTCCGGTTCATTTTAGTGGACGAGTATCAGGACACCAATTTTTCACAATACGTTATCATTAAACAATTGGCGGCGCGTTTTCAAAACATTTGTGTGGTGGGCGATGATGCACAAAGCATCTATGCCTTCCGGGGAGCTAACATTCAAAACATTCTGAATTTCGAAAAAGATTATCCTGATCTCAGAAAATTTAAACTTGAACAAAATTACCGCAGCACAAAAACCATTGTTAACGCAGCCAATCAAATTATTGCAAACAATGTAAACCAATTGCAAAAAACGGTTTTCACCGAAAATGAAGAGGGTCATAAAATTGGCTTAATTAAAGCAGGATCTGACAACGAAGAGGGCCAAAAAATCTCTAATCTTATTTTTGAAACCCGCATGCGTGAGCAAGCCAAGTACTCCGATTTTGCAATACTTTACCGAACCAATGCACAATCCCGCTCCTTTGAAGAGGCCCTGCGCAAACTAAACGTGCCTTACCGCATATTCGGCGGCATAAGTTTTTATCAAAGAAAAGAGATAAAGGACCTCATCTCATACTATCGCCTGGCGATAAACAACCACGACAACGAAAGCGTAAAACGTGTGATCAATTACCCAGCCAGGGGCATTGGCCAAAGCACGATGGATAAAATTACCGTGGCAGCAGCTGAGCACGATGTTAGTTTATGGACCGTTATATCGCATCTAAAAGATTTTGACCTTGGAATTAACAGTGGTATAACTGCAAAAATTTCTGATTTTGCCACTCAAATTACATCTTACACGTTGTTGCTACACACTCAGGATGCCTTTGAACTGGCCAACCACATTGCTGTGAACAGTGGAATAATAAAGGAATTGTACAACGACAAAACACCAGAAGGTGTAAGCCGTTACGAGAACATTCAAGAATTGCTGAACGGTATAAAAGATTTTGTGGAACAAGACCGTAGCCCTCAGGAAGATGAACTCAGCACCATTATTAAAGAACTGAATCCCCCACAGGAAGGCGAGGCGCTTTTGCCGGAAACCAGAGGCTTTAAAACCCTTGATGAATTCATGCAGGACATCAGTTTGCTTACCAATGTGGACCTTGAAGATGAAAAAGAAAAAGACCGCAACAAAGTGAGTTTAATGACCGTACATTCCGCTAAAGGCTTGGAATTTCCGTATGTGTATATTGTGGGTCTCGAAGAAAATTTATTTCCTTCCCAATTGTCAGTAAGCGACCCCGGCGATTTGGAAGAAGAACGGCGTTTGTTTTATGTAGCGCTCACCCGCGCTGAAAAAAAAGCCACCCTAAGTTACGCTACCATGCGTTACCGGTTTGGTAACGTGACGTATTGCGAACCCAGCCGCTTCATTTCAGAAATACAAAACGAATGCCTCGATGTGCTGCCGGAAGACAATCACAACCCTTTTCAGGATAGCATTTTCGATAGTTTTAGAAAAGAATATGGCAGCCCTTCAAGGATTAAACCGGGCGCCGCTACACAGCCTCAAACCAAGGGCATAGCGTTTCAGCCAGCGGGCAAAAAACTAATCAGGGTTCACAACACCATAGGTCAAAGCGCTCAGGTGCCACCCGATTTAAGTTTAAACAAAAGTTTAAAAGAAGACGAGCTGGTGACGCATGAAAAATTTGGAAAAGGTCGAATACTTAAATTAGAGGGAATTTGGCCTGAAACCAAAGCCACAATTAGTTTTGAAACAGCCGGGAACAAAAGCTTGTTGCTCAAATTTGCCAGGCTTCAAAGGATGTAAATGGGGTGTTTTATCTCGTTAAACCTACTTCTGCCTGAGCGAAAGGTTTTTGTATTCGAAGAATTTGTCATACATTTATTTCGATTAAATTTAAATCCAATGCATACTAAACTCCGTGTATTTTTTCTTGCTTTATTAGGCCCTGTATTACTTAACGGGCAAACTCCAAACTCAAAAAACACTTGCGGCACTGCAGCGCCTCCTCAGCAATGGGAAGAGTGGTTTGGTAATGCCGTAAAAGACTATGTAAAGAACCTTGAAGCCGGTAAAACCCAACTGGTCACTCATGAAATTCCTGTAATTGTGCACATCATTCACTTCGGAGAACCGGTGGGAACCTTTCCAAACATTGACTCTAACCAGGTGAAATCTCAAATAGCCGCGCTAAATGCAGATTTTGCCGGAACAGGCTTTAATGTAGGAAATGTGCCGGCGGCCTTTGCCCCCTTTATTTCCAATACTGGCATTAAATTTTGTTTAGCCAACCAAAACCCGCAAGGCGGACAATTGCCGGAAAAGGGAATTAATCGGGTGGATGCTCAATTCAACACCTGGCAAAACCCTAATACACCAACGCTTAACATTAAGAGCTACATTGAATTGTATGCCAAACCCACCACCATGTGGGATCCATTGCGCTACCTCAACATCTGGATCAGCGATAAACCGCCAACAGAACCTATGAATGGGTATGCCACCTACCCGGGCGGTACCAGTTTAAGTGGAATCCCCGCCGGCGAAATTGGCACCGTAAATAACGATGGCATCTGGATTTGGACCAGAGCCTTTGGAACCGTTGGATCTGCTCAGGCACCAACCGACAAAGGACGCACCCTTACCCACGAATTAGGCCACTGGTTAGGCTTACGCCACATTTGGGGCGATGGTAATTGTTACACAGATTATTGTTCAGACACGCCTTGGGCAAAACAGCAAAACACCGGCTGCCCGGCACAGCCTGCCAACGTGGATGCTTGTGGTTCCGGACAAAGTTCATTCGGTGAAATGACCATGAATTTTATGGATGGCACTGAAGATGCCTGCAAATACATGTTCACCCACGACCAAAACATTCGTATGCAAACAGCATTAAGCCAATGCAATTTCAGAAATGCCTTAGGTACGCACAACTTGTGTAATCCTAATACAGCGCCTTCAAGCCCTGCAGTTGCCGGGTTTAATTTGGTGAGCGTACCGTGTATAGGCGCACCGTTCACACCATTTAATACCTCCAGCGGAAACCCTCCACCAACTTTTATCTGGAGTTCTTCTCCACCCGCAATTTTTAATCCCGCGCCCTCTGTGGCCAACCCGGCCATTAGCCTCAGCACCCCCGGTAACTATACACTTACCTTAATTGCCACCAATAGCGTTACCTCTTCTACTTACACTTACGTGGTTAATTCCGTTTCTAATTGTGGGTTTGTGTCTACCTGTATGGATACGCTAACCACCATAAAAAATACGGATACACTAAATTTATACAATGCTCCAAACAGCGCCATCACCATAGGCTGCCAAACCGGTTTTGCCGGGTTTTTAACCGGAACCAATTGTTACAAGGACAAAGAGTTTGCGCAATTTTTCCCGCCATCTTCCTATACAGCCGTGCCTAACCCACAGGTAAACAGCGCCATCGTCTTGTTTGATGACAAGGGCACTTCCAATGGCAGCAATAACAGCAACATCCTTATCAACTGCAGAGTTTATGGTGGTAATGTTACCTCCGGCCCGGGCAATCAAATTGGTTCCTCCTCATTAAGTCTTTCTGCTATTTCCTCAGCACCATCCAGCACCAGCATTGCGTATGTGGGAAATCCTAATTTGGTTTACCCAAGCGGAATCATTGCTCAGCGCTTTGATTTTGCATCACCTGTTATTGTTAACGCCAACACCGGGTTTTATGTTGCCGTTGATGCTCCTCACTATTCCGCAGGCGATTCCATTCGCATTTACAGCAGCCAAAAAGTTGGTGTAAGTTTAGACTCAAACGCCTGGTTCCTTCAATTCAACAATAATTGGAGAACATTCAGAACGTTCCGTAATTCTAAAATTCAATTGGGTATCATTCCCATTATTACCTGTAGTCCTTTGGTGGGCATAGAAGAAAGCGCAGCTGATTTTTCCACCAACATTCACCTGATGCCAAATCCGGGAAGTGGATTGTTTAACCTCGTGTTTTCATTGCCTAAAACCGAACAAGTTACCATGCGCATCACCAATGCCGTGGGCCAGGAAATAACTACAGGAACTTGGCCGGCCATTAGCAGCGGGGCCTTTCAAATTGACCTGAGCAACGAACCGGATGGCGTTTATTTTGTGGAACTAAGTTCAGGCAAAAATAAAGTGGTCAAAAAACTTATTCTTAATCATTAATCTATAAAAAATTAAGCCCGCTTCGGCGGGTTTTTTTGTGTACAATTTTTACCTTAGAACATCTTTTAAACCAGCAACATGAAACTTTACGCAATCAATGCAGGGCATTTTAAACTTGATGGGGGCGCCATGTTTGGCGTGGTGCCAAAAAGTATATGGAACAAACT
>JALOMJ010000136.1 GCA_025455485.1 Bacteroidia bacterium
CACAAGCCTTATGCCGCTAATTTGGGTCTTGTAAGTTTCGGCGGACATTTGTACATTTAAATATTCGGACGGCGGCACAAGGCCTGTGCACAAAACGTTGGGTGCAATGCATGGACAGACCGACGTTTGAAAACACACAGACAAATAATCTTACAATTTTTATTCTGGACAGGTTCTTGGCCTGACAAGTACATTAACTTTCCGGTTGTCAGACCCCGGTCACTTCAGTTTGTTGTTTTTTGGGCCTTATTGCCTGCTGCGCTCCTGTGTTTGCTTACGCGTACTTTTAGCTATCCAGTCTCCACCACACAAACAGCACATTTGCAAACCGCACACTTCTGCCCACAACCTAAGTTTGCAAATAAGCTGTTTTTCCCCCCCTCTAACCATCAATTTTCGATTTAAGGTGTGATGAAACATTCTGACTACAATACCAGGATTGCAGTTACAATTAAAGCAATGAGAAAACTTAGGTGCCTTAGCCAAAACGAAGTTGCTGATTCATTGTTTATGGATCGTTCTGCATACGCTAAGTTAGAAAAAGGATTTACAAGAATTCATGTTGATTGCCTGAAATCAATTTCAGGTATTTTAAACACTTCTGTTTACCAGATTCATGCAATAGCCGAGGCTGATATCCTTATAAACTTTAAATTTACACCACTTTCGGTCATTCTTATAAAGTACACACTTTTATTAGAAGGTAAGGCGGAATCAATTCAATTGAATCCGCATGAGCTTGAGTTTATTTTTTCAAAGATTAAATCTTATTATGAGATACTCAAATCAACTTAATCTTATTCAAATATCAAGAATTTAACATTGTGCGATATTTGCACATTTTCCTATTGATTTTAACTTTTCAAAGCCTCAGCTTTGAACTAACAATTAAAATCTTCATGCCATGTTAAAAAACACTTTGTTCTGCCTCATAGCCATAATGGTAATAATAGGCAATTTGAAATCACAAGGAACCTTCATAAACAAAGACTTCGAAGAAAATTCCGGGTATCCTTTGTTTAATCCAATACTTAATCCACTTGGGATTGAATGGAGCAAATCTATTCTTGCATCAGGTGGTACAGGAATTATCACAACCGGCTACACTTCTGTTTCTGGTCAAGGGCAGAATATTCTGCTCACAAAGTATGACCCTGATGGTAATCTCATTTTCAATGTTAATTATAATAGCTCCAGCTCATTTAATGACTATGGGTCAGGTGTATATGAAGCAGCGAATGGTGATATTCTGGTTTGTGGCACAACAGACAATGGAGGATCAAGCGATTACGATATTGTTGTTTTACGTTATAGCTCTTCAGGCACCTTACTGAACACTTCCATTCAGGACGGCCCGGCAGGCAAAAACGATTTTGCTGTGTCTATCATCGAAGACGGTATAGGCAATATAATTGTTGCAGCAAACACAGAAGCAATGAACGGGTTTTACGATTATTTCGCGCTTATGTTTAATGGTACTCTGAGTCTTATAAATACAGGTTCTTATGACTACACAAGTTTAAATGATATTGCACTAGGGATGGAATTTTCAAGCAGCGGTGATGTCTGCCTGATTGGCGCTAGCGCCAGCGGTACAAACGCATGTGATTATGCTATGGCTACTTTCGACGGGTCGAGTTTGGCTTTTCTTTCAGATACAAGAAATAACATTCCTGGTACTGCACTCGATCAGGCACACGCTTATGCGAAGGATGCCTCAGGCAACATGTATATCACCGGAAAGGCATGGAACGGTAGTAACTTTGACATTAAAACCATAAAAATTGCTTCAAATCTTTCTATTTCATGGACAGCTACACTCAATCCCAACGGCATGGATGATTGCGCATTCGCTCTGTGTATTGACCCAGTAACAAACGATGTTGTTGTTGGTGGGTACGCAACCAGAACCAATAACCTAAAAGAACTTGTATTTGTTCGTTACAATTCATCAAATGGTTCAGTTATACATACATATAAAAAGGTATCTGAAAACCCAACCGGGGATGCATTCATTAAAAAAATCGTTTCTAATAATGCCGGGGAATTTTACTTTATTGCTGGAGAAAAGGGTATTTCTGGTTTCAATCAAACGCTAGTTGGCAAAATAAAAACAACTGACGTTATTTCATGGTTTAGTGCAGTTAAAAGTGGTGGATTGGATATACTTCCATCCGACATAGAAGTAACAGGGTCCAGTGTTTATGTTATCTCCGTAAAAGACTCTACTTTAAACAGATACATTACAACTAAATTTTCAGAGCTTGAACTCGACACATCAAAGGCATCATATGGTACCGGCCTCTACAAAAAAAACGAATTAATCGTTCGTTTCCTTCCCTCTGCGCTTGATTCTTCCAGAATAGATGACGCTTCAGAATTTGGTAATTTAAGTTACTATATGAAACCAACTGCTTACTCAACTGTAACAAATGCTTTAGAAACTATTTGCCGCGATTGCGAAATAAAAGCAGTTAAAATATTCCCTGGCCATCTTACCTCTTATACTTCAACAAGTTCCAGACTAGGTGAAGAAATTGCAGCCCCAGACTTCTGGACAGCCCTTTTACTTGTCTTTCCGCCTAATTCCAATGTTAGAGGTGCAGAAGGCATTTTTAATTCGCTCAATTCAATTGCAGCATATGCTCACCCAAACTGGTTGGCACACTTATTCTCAGTACCCGATGATTCTCTCTATAACCAACAACATTCATTGCAAACCAATACAATTTATCCGGGATGTGACATCAATGTTGAGGAGGCATGGGATATTGTAAAAGATGGGGGAAAGCCATTTGTCCGTTGTGGCGTTTTTGATACTGGCTTAGATTGGGAGAATGTCGATTTCGGATATAATGGTTCAAATCCAGCTACAAGTAAAATCACTGGAGGATGGGATCATCGCTATCCTTCTTTCGCATATACACCATTGAAAGGTTTTCCTCGCGGTGATGCTAATGGTGGAATACATGCCACAGCTGTAACAGGAATTATTGGCGCACAAAGAAACAATAATAGAGGTATTGCAGGTATTGCAGGGGGAAATGATTCAATTGGATCAAAGGGTATTTCAATTTATGGCAACACCATTTTCGACCCTAGTGGAGGTTCAATTTTTTCTTTTACAGCAACGCCTCTTAATTACATAACACAAGCAATGTACAATGCGGCAAAAACACCAACGCAAAACACTTGGGGCAATCCACATATCAATTCTAAATGCTTTAAACTCAACCTTGAAAATTTGTCATTCGGTATCTATTTGCCACCTTTTGATACTGGGGTCTATGCCAATTGGGTAGAAACCACTCATCTTTTTCATGAAGTGATGTATGAGTTAAACCGCCTAAAGGTGACGTGTGTAGCAGCTCGAGGTCAGAACAATGGGTCAAATATAAATTATCCAGCCTGTACCGACGATGACTGGGTTATAACCGTAACAGGCACAGGCACTGACGGGAATTTTGCCCATAATTCAACCATTACCCCCGGTCCAGTTAATGCTGAATTCACATCAAATTGGGGTGGTCCGGTTGATATTGGCGCACCTTCATCAGGCTCACTCATAACAACACTTTCAACTACAAACACAGGGGCATATGGTTCTGTTTACAATAGCTTTGGTGGAACCTCGGCGGCAGCCCCTCATGTAACAGGAGTTGTAGGTTTGATGATGAGTTATATGAATTACCCAGACACTGTAGATCATTATACCAACATGGCACCTGAGGACTGTGAGGCCATCTTGCAAATGTCAGCAACTGACACTGACTCCTCTGGATATGATATTTTAACAGGTTATGGCCGATTGAATGCCGGAAAAGCGCTTAGACTGCTCGAAAAACCCTATTATGAGCTCAGGCATTTCGGTACAAACCCGCAATTTTCGCATTCAATAAGTAAAACTCTTGTAAGTTCAAACGATACCATTTACACAACAGAAAGATTTGAAAGACGGCTTCTTCCTCATGGTACTTGGTATCAAAAAGGAAAGTACATTGTCAATACTTTTTTAATTTCCTCAACCGTGATCCATAACTTTAGCATGCAGGATACTATCATTGCATACTGGCCACGCCACAGTTCTTCTTTTACTTTTCCTTCTGTTGTGAATGGCAAACTTACACCAAGAATAAAAACAAAGATAATGACAATGAGCAATGGTTATGCAGGGTTGTGGGGCTATGTTTATCAAGTGAAAGACAGCACAGGCGCACCAATAGGTTGGTGGCCTGTGGATACAAGTTATGTAAGTAACCCAATGTACGGTAACTGGGCGGAGTATACTATATTGACCCGAAATTACTCAAACACCTTTCCTGTAAATATCAATGAAACCATCGAAAATCTTAAGGCATTAAGTATTTTTCCTAATCCAAGCAAAGACGTGCAAAATTTGCTGGTTGAAACCAAAAAGGTCTGCGACCTTAATATTGAGTTGTACGACCTAATGGGAAGAAAAATCAGAACTATATATCAGGGAAAGTCTGAGGTTTCTGTTACCAAAATAAGCCATAGCGTTGTCGATCTCCCTAATTCTGTGTACATTTATCATATACAAATCGATGGGAACAAGGTCTGCCGTAAGCTCATCAAACAATGAAAAGATGCACAGACTTTTGGTAATATGCATATTGTTCCAAACAATAAAAGTACACTCTCAGGTTACCATTATAAATACAGGAACTACCGAGCATCTTCAGTACATTTTTAAAACTGGCAACAGTGTTGTTATACCCGGGATAAACTCATACTTAGTGAAGTGCTATGGCGAGTGCGACACTCTCTTGCCTTTGAGTGTACCGTATTCCACGCTTTATCCTTATTTTTATTTTCGTATCAGTAGGCCGGATTCCAATACCCTTTACTTTACTGCCATTGAGAACCTGCACTATATGATCTGGAAGAGTAGTGATTGCGGAATAACATGGTCAAAAAAGATTGACACCCTGTACTTCCCTGACCCCCAGTCCACAATTTTCTTTGATTCACTTAACGGCGTATCCTTCTGTAGTAACTTTAAAATGCTTAGAACAGTCAGTGGCTTCAATACTTTTTCTATAAGCCCATGGCCTGACAATGATCCGTTGTTTGCAATTACCGATGGGGATAGTTCTGTTATTATATTGAGTGGTACTGGTGGCGAGGGTATGTCAATTTCCTATAACAGAGGCGCATCATGGCTTCCAGGTTATATGATTAACGGACTAAATGGACCTATTAACGATGTGAAGTTTTATAATAGCGATACGATTTTTGCTATTACTAGATACTCACACGTAGTTGATAATTTCGTCTATGATTCAGCCTTTGCCATGTCATACAACAAGGGAGTAACATGGAAACACAGAATATTCTATCCTAATAACTACACAGTAACAAATCCACTAAGATATACACTCAGGCGATTGTATGTAAAGGCGGTCAATGAGATTTATGTTCTTGCGCACGATAATCAAAAAAATCAAGCCGTAATTTTTAAGACACCTAATCAGGGTGTGTCATGGTTTGCTTATACCATTCCATTTTCAAGACTAATAAATGACATGACATTTCTTAATGACAGCGTTGCTCTAGTTTGTGGAAATTCAGGTCTGCTTTTTAAGTGGAACAAAATTCAGGCAACTTATACCGGCAATACAGAAGTACCTTTGGAAGACCAACCTATCAATATATTTCCTAATCCTGTAAATGAAGAACTTTATATTAACTTTAAAAGTTCCATAAACCAATCTAACTCTATTACCTTCAATCTAAGCGACGTTACTGGAAAGACATTAAAAAGTTTAACCTTTAATAATTATCGCAGTGTCAATAAAATTGATTTGAAGGATATTTCTGTCGGTATGTATTTTCTCCATACAGCTGTAGAAGGAAGAGTTTATACTTTTAAAGTAATAAAAGAATAAATTGGGCGCATTCCAACCAAAATCAAAGAGGCCGATTTTGTTTGGAACCGTGCTTTCCGCTTCTATCTTTTTATCCTTTCGCACAAATTCCTTTGCAATAAAAAGGATATTCGCTACAATCACTTGCGC
>JALOMJ010000137.1 GCA_025455485.1 Bacteroidia bacterium
GGTTTTTCGCTTGATCTTTTCTTCCTGTAAACGTTTCTTCAGAACGTTCTTGTCGATACGATTGACTAATAATGCCATAAGCGTGATAAAAATAATTGCAGGTTATATTATCATTTGCAATTATAACAAGGCTTCCAAGGGAATTCAAAAATTATAATTACGTTTGCAAAAGTACAAAATTGTTCATCGGGTTTTATTGATAAAAATCATGTCTACAGGGAAAGAAAAAATATTGGTTATTGGCGCCGGAGGCCAAATAGGGGTTGAGTTGTGCGAAAATTTAGCCAAGCGTTACAGCAACGCTCAGGTCATTGCCAGCGACCTAAAACCCGCGCCCCAATTGGAGCCATACAATTATGAGCAACTCGATGCCCTTGATAAGGACCGTTTGTTTGAGATTGTAAAAAAACACCAAATCACTCAGATTTACCATTTGGCCGCCTTGCTATCGGCAACCGGAGAGCAAAAGCCCATGATGGCCTGGAAACTCAACATGGAAAGCCTTTTTCATGTGCTGGATCTGGCCAAAGAAAAACACATTCAAAAAGTGTATTGGCCAAGTTCCATTGCGGTTTTTGGGCCTACAACACCGCGTGAAAACACACCGCAATACACTGTGATGGAGCCCAGCACGATTTACGGAATCAGTAAACAGGCCGGGGAACGCTGGTGCGAATGGTACCATCAAAAACATGGGGTAGACGTGAGAAGTTTGCGTTATCCGGGATTAATCGGCTGGAAAAGCGCCCCGGGCGGAGGAACTACAGATTATGCCGTGCATATTTTCCATGAAGCCCTAAAAACCGCCCGTTACGAGTGTTTTTTAAGTGCGCAAACGGCTTTACCCATGATGCACATGGAAGATGCCATACGCGCTACCATCGAAATCATGCATGCCCCATCTGAAAACATAAAGATTCGAGGCAGTTATAATTTATCGGGCATCAGTTTTACACCTGAACAAATCGCCAATGAAATTAAAGCCCACTTGCCTAACTTTTCCATTACCTACAAGCCCGATTTCAGGCAGGCCATTGCCGACAGCTGGCCAAAAAGTATCGACGATCGTGAAGCACGTCAACACTGGGGATGGAAGGAACAATACGACCTGAAAGGGCTTGTGAAAAACATGCTGGACAATCTTAAAAAGTAAACTTCGGGTCTTATCGCGCGTTGCTTAACCAGGCGCTGGGGTCCATGGTTTTTTGGCCTTTCCAGATTTGAAGGTTCATAGAGGTTTTATCCTCCTCTTCATCGTACATCACGGTGCCAATGACTTCTTTCACTTTCACCTTCTGTCCGGTTTTAACAAACACTTCACCAATGTTGCTGTAAACGCTAAGGTATTCTCCATGCCGGATGATGACCAGTTTGCCCCCGGTAGGAGAAATGGCAATGCCGGTAACTTCTCCTTCAAAAACGGCCCGGGCCTGAGCGCCTTTTGCGGTACAAATTTCAACTCCGGAGTTAAACATCATAAACCCTTTAATTGCAGGGTGTTCATGCTCACCATAGGTTTCGCAAATCACGCCTTTGTCTACGGGCCAGGGTAAGCGACCGCGGTTTCCGGAGAATTCACTTCCAAGGGCTAGAGCCTCATTGTTTAACACCGGCTTGGAATCACTCACGTTTGTTTTTACAGGTTCTTTGGGTGGGGGAGGCGTGCTGCCTGAGCCCTTTTTAGGTTTTAATCGTTCCTCCTCTTCTTTTTCTTTTTTGGCTTTTGCAGCCAATTCACGCGCGGCTTCATCGGCTTTGCGCTTTATTTCTTCGGCCATCATGCGTTTGATGGCTAACTGCAATTCTATAGAATTTTGTTTCTTTTTTTCGAGACTGGCCTTTAATTCTTTTTCTTTCTTTTTGAGCTCAGTCAATACGCCTTCCTGCTCATTTCTTTCTTTGTCCAAATTCTTTTTTTCGCTTTGTTCATTTTTCAGCAATTCGTTTTTTTCGTCTCTTTGAAGTTTAAGCGTATTAATTTTTACTTCAAGTTCATTTTGAGTTTGTATAATTTCTGCTGCTTGTTTTTTGCGAAATCCGGAGTACTGTTGCAGGTACTTTAATCTGGCATAGGCTTGATTAAAATCATCGGCCGCGAAAATAAACATCAGCGAAGAATAGGCATCCTGATTTCTTTGTGCCACAAGAATCATTCGGGCGTATTCTTTTTTTAGTTTATCCAAACTTTTTTTGAGCTTTTCGCTCTCAGACTCATTAGCAAGAATGTCTTTGTTTAACACACGAATTTCGGCATTAATGGTGTTTATGAGTTCCTGACGCTTTTCAAGTTTTACATTTATGGTCATAAGGGTGCCCAGAGAATTTTTTTTACTGGCTTTGGTGGCCTTGAGCATGGAATTGATCTGATTGATCTCTTCGTTTATTCTCTTTTTCCGGTTTTCAAGTTCTTTTTTACTGTTTTTGCTTTGGGCAAATGTGCTAGGAGGGAGGATAATTGAGAAAGAAACAAGCAGAGCAAGAAGTACAATACACCTATTTCTTTTGAATTTGTATGGCATCGTATTTTGCCGGGATGTTAAGTGACAGTTTTTGAGGTGAGTTTTTCTCTATGCGAACATAGTTAATTTTCAAACGTGCAGCCTTTTGCGCCAGGATGTCAATATCAACATGGTATGGTGCATAAACACTGTCTTTAACGGCAAAGGCACTGTAATTGGCAATAAACTTACGGCCCGTGGAGGATTGTTCAAATTCATTACGAATGATTTTGAAACCATCAGGATTGAGGGTTAGTATTTGTAAGTCGCTACTCGGCTCTTCAGCATTGTTAATGATTCGCTTCAAGCGTTTTTTCCTTTCAGTACTCAGCATGTAATTGCAATTTTGCCTGTCGGTAATGGGTTTCAGTCGCGAATCGTCATCATAAAATTTGGCGCTGTTTCCAAACAATACAGATTGCAGCAGGTCAAAATCAATGTCTGCGCTCAGCAGATCGTTAATGTAAGCGAAATCGCCAATGAAATAGGTTTTGTGTATGTAATCCACAAATTTTACGGAGTCTTTGGTGATAAGCACTTTCGCTACATTAATGCCCAGCACGTATTGAATATTAACCAGCATGGCGCTGTCTTTGCGTAAACTTAAACGAATATCAAAACTTTCTTCTTTTTCTTCAACAAAGGATTCAACGGTGGCTTTTGCAAAAATCCAGGTGTAGTCAAATTCGTTTTCCTGCATCAATCGGCTAAGTGTTTTTGCATTTTTATAATCCAGACGGCAACGACCGATAGCGCTGTCTTCTTTTGCAATTGGAGGCTTTGGTTCTGTTGATGTAATTTCTTTACGGTGTTTGCAGGAGGAGAGGAATTCACCAAGCACAAGGACTAAAATCAAAAAACCCAGGCTATTTTTCATTTTGATTTTCATTGAGGCATTTGCATTTGATTTTTTCTTTTAGTGAGGCATTTGATTTGTTTAATTCCAAAGCCGCTTCCCATGTCTCTATAGCCTGGTTGATTTTTTTATTTTGAAAGAGCACATCGCCATAATGTTCCAGTATGTTCGCATTGGGCGGCATCATGGCCGCGGCTTTACTTAACCATACTTCAGCTTCGGTGTACTTTTTTTGCATGTAAAGTATCCATCCGTAAGTATCCATGTAGTTTTTTTCTTCGGGTTTCAGCTCCAGACTTCTTTTTGAGAGTTTTTCAGCTTTTTCAAGCTGAGTGTTTTTTAAGGAAAGGAAATAGGCGTAATTATTCAACACATAGGTGTTGTCCGGATCTATTTTCAGGGCCTCTTCATATTTTTTAAATGCTGTTTCGGTTTGCCCGGCATAGTATGCAGCGTCACCTGCACTTGAAAGGAAACGGAGCAAGAGCGAGGCGTTGCCATTCACTAATGCTGCACCATCGTTTAATGCATGCAAGGCTTTGGTGTAATTTTTTAACTGCAGGTTGGCATACCCATTGTAATAGTATACCATAGCCTGGTTTGGAAATAGTTCCAAGGCTTTACTGCTGTGAAGTTCCAGTGAATCCAGACGCGACAGTTCTATGTCGGCAAGCAAAAGTTTGTCCCAGGTGTCGTAATTGGCACTGTTGAGGTAAGCTGCTTTAGACAAGTAAACAGAAGCGGCGTTTAAGTTGTTTTCGCGAATTAAGAATTCGGCGTACAAAGCGTTAGCTTCCGGCGAGTTCGGATGCACCTTTAATAGAATTTCGGCCAGCTCTTTTCCTTGAGCAAAAAACGCCGGAGTGTTCTCAGATTGGCTCATGTATGATATCAGGATTTGGGCTTTGCTTGCTGCGTCTAATTCTGCATTGGAAAAGGCCATTTTCAATTGCTCAAAGGCTTTTTGCTGTTCGCCTTTTAAGCTGAAATAATCGTGTAGAGCCAACTGCACGGCCGGATTATCGGGATCCATAATCAGTAAAGTATCATAAACCGGTTTGGCTTTCTCAGGTTGTTTGTATTCCATATAAAAATCGGCCAGATAGGTTCTGTATAGTGATTCCTCCGGTTTGGAATGCACAAGCTTAAGCAGTTCCTTTTCAGCGTCATCAGGTTTATTAAGTTCTTTATAAAGTTTCACCTTATTCATACAAAGTTCTTCGTTCACACCCACTTGTTTTTCAAGTTGGGTATACACCTGGAGGGATTTGTTGAACTGTCCCGTAATGGCATAGGAATAAGCCAAATCCTGCTTAAAATCGTTTCGCTCAGGAAATTGTTTAACCAATTCTTCCTGGGCCTTTATCATTTCATTGTTTTTATGCAGTGTGCGGTAACATTCAATTAGCAGCAGATGGTACCATTCGTTTTGTGGTTCTGCAAGGGCGCAAATTTTTGCTTCATCCAGAGCCATATCGTTAAGTCCAAGCAGACGATGAATCATAGCCAATTCGTAGCGTACGGCGGGGTTTTGAGGTTGTAACTCCTTGCAGACGGAAAAATGAACCTTAGCTTCTTTCAAATTCCCCTTCATACGCTCACTGCAGCCGTTTACAAAATGAAAATCAAATTTTACACCAGAATTTTCGCCCGGAACATCGGTGCTTGAATTTAACGGGTTTGCTTTTGCATCGGGCTTTAAACTTTTACAAGATAAAATCACTGCCGACAGAAAAAAGCAGTGAAGGAACAAACGAATATGTGTGGCAGAATTAAACAATAACTTGGGAATAATCACTCAGGCTGAGGTCTGAGCCCCCTCCTTTTACTTCAGCGGCAATTCCCAGCATACTGTTTTCAATCACGGCCATTTGCACTTTGGTTTCTTTTTGAAGAATGGAGTTTTTTAAAATGCTGTTTGAGATAACACTATTATTACCGATGCTTACGTGTGGGCCTATAATGCAGTTATTAAGTTCAACATCATCGCCAATAAAACAGGGCTCGAGAATGATGCTGTTGTTGTTTTTAAGGTTTTTGCCTTTCAAGTGTGCTTTGCCTTTATCAAATTCAAGCACCCTTTGATTGGTGTAAACGGTGGAGTTTTTGTTACCGCAATCCAACCACTCGGTTACCTGCCCGGGTTTAAATTTGGTACCTTTTTGTTTCATGTTTTCCAGAGCATTGGTAAGCTGGTATTCTCCTTTTTCACGAATGTTATTGTCCAAAAGGTACTGCAATTCACTTTTCAGGTAATCCCCATTTTTAAAGTAATATATACCAATAATAGCTAAATCACTTACAAACTGAGTGGGTTTTTCAATAAAGTCGGTGATGATGCCTTCATGGTTTAATTTAACAACGCCAAACTGCGACGGGTCTTCAATTTTTTGAACCCAGATGACACCTTCCTCCTCCGTGTTCATCACAAAGTCGGCTTTAAACAAGGTATCGGCAAAGGCCACTACGGTTTTACCTTTTATTGCATCTTTCGCGCACATGATGGCGTGTGCTGTGCCCAGGGCTTCTGTTTGGTAAAAAATGCTGCCTTTTGCGCCCTGACTTTCTGCCACTGCCACCAAATTTGCCTCCACGTCCTTTCCAAAATCAGGCGCTAT
>JALOMJ010000138.1 GCA_025455485.1 Bacteroidia bacterium
CGGTAGATGTCTTCAATTTGTTTAATGGCGTCTTTATCAAAACCTCGTCTGTTAAGACCAATGGTGTTTACACCAATAAACTGCAGTGGTTCTCTTGCCACGCGAACATAAGGCGGAATACTTTTTCGAACCAAAGAAGCGCCGGCTACAAACGAATGTGCTCCGATTCTTACAAATTGCTGAGCAGCCACAACACCTTCAATCACCACAAAATCTTCTACAGTAATATGACCCGCTAAACTGCCGTTGTTGGCAATAATTACGTTGTTACCAACTATGCAATCATGTCCTAGGTGTGTGTAACACATAATCAGACAATTGTTACCCACCTTGGTGGTCATGCGGTCGGCGGTACCTTTATGAATGGTAACATACTCTCTTATTACGGTGTTGTCTCCTATAACCGTGTTGGATTTTTCTCCCTTGTATTTTAAATCCTGATTAATGATGCCAATTACTGCACCCGGAAAAATTTTACAGCCTTTGCCAATAATTGTGTCGGGATAGATAACCGCATTGGGATGAATGTAGGTGTCATCACCAATTTCCACGTCTTCATATATGGTAGCGAAGGCTTCAATGGTAACGTTTTTGCCGATTCTGGCTTTGGGATGTACGTTGGCGAGTGGAGATATCATATTAAACGGCTACTTCACTTTGTTTCACTTCCTTGCCTTTTACTTTTGACAGCAAGGCCATCATTTCGGCTTCCATTACTTGTTTTTCGCGCACAAAAGCTTCTCCACGCATGTGAACAATGCCTCTTCGTATTGGTGTTAGCAGGGAAAGTTTAAATACAATGGTGTCACCCGGTATCACCTGATTTTTAAACTTTACTTTATCAATGCTCATAAAAAAGGTGAGGTAATTTTCAGGATCCGGCACTTTGCTTAGAGCAAATATCCCGCCCACTTGAGCCATGGCTTCAATTTGCAGGACTCCAGGAAACACGGGGGCATCAGGAAAATGTCCGCGAAAAAAATCCTCGTTCATGCTTACATTTTTGATGCCCACAATGCCATCTTCATTTATCTCCATGATTTTATCGACAAATAAAAAGGGCTGGCGATGAGGCAGTATTTTTTGAATTTGATTTACGTCGTATAAAGGGGTTTTGTTGAGGTTGTAAGGTTCATGAATGTTTTTCTTCTTTTTCATGTTGTCTTCCCGAATCATTTCCTTGATTTTTTTAGCGAAGGAAATATTTCCGGCATGACCCGGACGGGCAGCGAGAATGTGAATTTTCATGGGTTTCCCTACCAACGCCAGGTCGCCTACTATGTCGAGCAATTTGTGACGGGCTGGTTCGTTATAGAAATGCAGTTTGGTGTTATTAAGCACGCCACGACCTTTTACTTCCACATCGGGTTTATTAAATACTTTGCGCAGGTGATCCAGTTTTTCTTTGGGAAGTTCACTATCTACAAGCACAATGGCATTGTCTAAATCTCCGCCCTTTATGAGGTTGTGTTGAAGCAAGGCTTCTAATTCTCTTAAGAATACAAACGTGCGGCAGGGGGCAATTTCATTTTTAAATTCACCCAGATGATACATGGAGGCATGTTGCGTTCCTAGTACCTCACTGCCATAGTCTACCATCACCGTTACCCTAAAATCATCTTGTGGCACCGCCAGCATTTCTACTTTTTTTACCGGATCTTCAAAGGTGAGATTTTGGCTTAATTCGAAATAATCACGGTCAGCTTCTTGTTCAACAATTCCGGCCTGCTCGAGTAGTTCAATAAAGCGGGCAGAACTGCCATCCATAATGGGCATTTCGGCTCCAGTTACCTGAATTAAACAATTGTCGATTCCCAAACCCACCAGGGCTGCCAATACGTGTTCTGTGGTGTGCACTTTGGCTCCATTTTGTTCAATTGTGGTGCCTCTTGCCGTATCGGTTACCAAATCAGCATCGGCATCAATGGTTGGTTTTTCCGGCAGGTCAATGCGTTGAAATTTATACCAATGGTGAGGTGGAGCGGGTTGAAAGGTAAGTGTGACTTTTGCACCGGTATGCAATCCAACCCCTGAAACGCTCACAGGGTTTTTAATGGTTCTTTGTTTATCGGCCATACTATTTCGACTAATAGCTGTAAATATAACAATTATTGATTTACAGAATGGGGACCACTTAGTTGAATGAGCAATAAGGAAACAGTTTTTGGAACAGGGTATCGTTGTTCAGAAGGTCTTTAAATGCGCTTGCGTTCAGCTTGCTGTTTTTTCTTGAATTGACCAGTTGTTTTGTGAGTTCGTAGGAGATGTAGGGGTGTTTATTGATGACTTTAAAATCATCTGAATTGATGTTGATTTGACGGATTAACCCTTTTTCAATACGAACGAAGGGCTTTACTTTTTCGAAAAGTGCTTCATCCACACCGTACACTTCTTTCAATTGTTCTACTTCAAAAAAGCCGCCCAACATAGTTCTGTATTTCAAAATGCGTTTGGCAAAAACAGGACCAATACCTTTTAATTGCAGTAAAGCCAAGCTATCAACAGAATTGAGCTCGATAATTTGACCATTTTCTTTTTTTCCCGGCTGTTCAAAGGTTTTATTTGGAAGGGGTTTATCTTTTACAACGGTTTCATCAAGAAGGATGTATGGCCCCAAACGATTATAATCTTCGTCGCTGATGCCGTATACTTTAGTAAAATCTTTTTTATTCCGAAACACGAAGCCTTTTTTCCTGAAGTTTATCAAAGCCTTTGCGCTGGAGGGTTTAAGACCCAACTGCAAGGCTTGTTCGTAAGAGATGAGGTTGGGATTAAAGTAGAAAACACCGGATGTATTTTTTTTATATTCGGCAGAAATCGGCTTGTTTTCTGAGGCAGACAAACTACTGTCTGTTTTTATAAGGGGTAGATTTTTTAGAACAAACACAGGCTCGGTTTCAAAGCGGGGAAAAATCAATCTGAACACAACCACCAGAAGACAAAGCAGGGCAAGTACAAACAATCCCCGCCCCTGTTGTTTGGTAAATCCAAAATAGGTTCTAAGGAATTTTGGCCACATGTTTGCTGCGGTTAAAGAGGTAGTAAACCGGTAAACCCAAAGCCATGATTAAAATTCCCAACACGGTGTTTTCGGTTTTGTAGACTAATAAATTAATACAAACGGCGGCTGCCAGAATAATGTAGAGTGCCGGAAAAAACGGATAGCCCAGGGCCTTATAGGGCCGATGTGCAGAAGGCGCCGATTTTCTCAGGTGAAACAAAGCAAAAATGGTGATGATGTAAAACACAAGCGATGCAAATGTGCAGTAATCCAATAAAGCGCCGTAAGAACCGCTGAGACATAGTACAGAAGCCCAGAACGCCTGTAACCACAAGGCGCCGGAAGGCACCTGATTTTTATTTAAACGGGAACTTGAAGCGAAAAACAGTTTTTCGTCGGCCATGGATTTAAACAATCGTGCCCCGGATAGAATAAGCCCGTTGTTGCAGCCAAATGTGGATATCATGATTAAAATGGCCATCACTATTTCTGATACATTTCCGAAAACGGCCGACATGGCAGAGGTGCCTACTCTGTCATTCGGGGCATAGGCAATGCCTTTTTCTATTGCTGTTAATCCTTCGGGCGATCCAATGGCCGGCATGAGCATAAAATATGCCATGTTGGCTAATATGTAAAGCAAGGTTACCAAACTCACGCCAATAATCAAACCCAGAGGAATGTTGCGCTGAGGTTGTTTTATTTCTCCGGCTATGAAGGTTACGTTGTTCCAGGCATCGCTGCTAAACAAAGAACCAATCAAAGCTAAACCAATGGCCCCAACCAACAAGGAGGGTGAACCCGATGAAGGCGGATTTAAAGGTTTAAATTCCAAATTCATGTTGCTTTGCCAGTAGCCGCTAGACCAGCCAACAATAACACCCAATAAAATTAGACCAAAGAGCGAGAGTAATTTGGCGCTGGTAAACAAACGTTGAATAAATTGGCCTTTGCTTAAACCCAGGCTGTTCAAATAAGTAAGGAACACTATGGATAATACAGCAAGAAGTTGTGTGCTGGATATGGACATTTTGCCCAAATAGAACAGCACGTTGTTTTCATCGAAGTAGGGGAAAAGCACACCGGTAAACCTTGCAAAAGCCACTGCTACAGCGGCAATAACGCCGGTTTGAATAACAGTAAAAACCGTCCAGCCGTATAAAAATGAACTGAGTTTGCCAAAGGCCCGGCGAATGTAGATGAATTGGCCACCGGCATCGGGCATCATGCCGGCCAGTTCCCCATAACTGAGCGCAGCCAGCAAGGTAATAACACCACTTAACACCCAGCATACAAGCACCCAAAAGGGAGAGCCCAGCAGGCGCATCATATCGGCACTCACAATAAAAATACCGGAACCAATCATGCTTCCTGAAACGAGCATGACGGTGTCAAATAAATTCAGGCTGCGTTTCAGGTCGCTCATAGGGCTTAATGCCTTAAAGATAATTAAATTTGTATGATTCAAAACCAAGCATGAAGATACTCGGAGAACGCATTAGCATAGTTAAAAAGCAAAACCTGTTAAGCATTGTGATTTTGGCTACCAACGACAAACGCAAACTGGCCATGATGTTTCTTTGGCTTCTGGCCTGGTCGGTATGTGGTGTTATTGTGATGATTAATTATTTTCAAATCAGTAATGAAAAGGCCAAATTGTTTTTACTTATTTACCTGTCTTTTTGGGCGTATTTTGAGGTGAGCATTGTGCGCGCCTTTATTTGGAGAAAGTACGGCAAAGAAAAACTATGGATTAAGGATGGCATATTGCATTATCATCGGGAGATTAACGGAAAAGGAAAAGTAAAGGAGTTTCAGCCGGAACTTATTCGTGAGTTTAAAATTCTCGACGTTCGTCCGAGTAATTTGATAGACAGCCTGAACCAGAGTTTTTGGGTGCGGGGAGGCGAGCGTTTGGAGTTTTTGCATCAGGCCAAAACCATAAGGTTGGGCATGCAAATCAGTGATGAACAAGCGCGAACTGTTTTTAACGAGATGAAAGATTTTCTCAATACATTATCCTGAACGGATTGGGGATTACACTTAGACTTTATTTCTATTTATTACAAAACCTCAGTCCTGCGCGAAATCCTTTCAGACATCCGGGAATACTAAATTTACCGGAAAACATGCAAAATAAGGTACTATGTATTGCCTGTATCCATACACTATCTATACACTATCTATGGAGTATCTATGGCTTTGCTATGGATTATTCCCGATAAAGGTTTTTTAGACACGTTAGCAAATGACATCAAACGACCCCAAAAAAAATGCTATGGTTTGTTTTGAAGGTATAGAATGTTTCAATGTTTTGTGTAGTCTGCTAAATATTACTGTCTGGCATTTGCAACTAAATTCTTGTGACTTTAATACAGTCACGAATTTCGCGAATTACACTAATTATCTACAATGCTTAAATTACACGAATGGGTCTTAAAGCCCTTCGACACCCCTTCGACTCCGCTATCGCTTCGCTCAGGGCAAGGCTCAGTGTGACAAAGTTCAAGGTTAAAAAGTTCAAGGGTTCAAGGTTCAAGAGTTCAAGGTTCAACACTTCGTCTACGCTCAGTGTGACAGAGTTCAAGGGTTCAAGGGTTCAAAGTTCAAGGGTTCAAAAGTTCAACACTTCGACTTCGTTCAGTGTGACAGAGTTCAAGGGTTCAAGAGTTCAAAGTTCAAGGGTTCAAAGTTCAAGGGTTCAAAGTTCAACACTTCGACTCCGCTCAGTGTGACAGAGTTCAAGGGTTCAACACTTCGACTTCCCGACGCTCGCTTTGCTCGGTCGGGATAAACGCTTCGACTGATGCTCAGCGCTGTGCTTCTCGTCCCTTCCTATAAAACAAAAAACCCATCTTGCAACGGGTTTCATTAGATGTGCGGATGAAGGGACTTCCCGACGCTCGCTTTGCTCGGTCGGGACAGGCCCCTCGACAAGCTCGGGACAGGCTTC
>JALOMJ010000042.1 GCA_025455485.1 Bacteroidia bacterium
TACAACCGGCTTTGCAACAAACCAAGGCGTGGCACGGGTAATTAATGGAGGAAAAATAAGCAATGCCGAAAATGGAATAAAAAACTACACCACCTATTCCAATGGCAACATTGATTGGAACTCCAGAGGTGGGGTAATTGTTGCTAATGGAGGAATATTTGAGAACAACATCAGAGATGTTGAGTTTATCAGCTACCACAATGCCTTGGGTAACGATTACAGCAGTTTTACCAATTGCCAGTTTTTAACCACCCAATCAAGTCTGCCACACCCATTCGCCCATGTTACTTTATGGGATGTAAGAGGCGTTCAGTTTAAAGGTTGCCTCTTTGAATATACGCCAGCGTCGGCTTATAATCCAAGATTAGGTACCGGTATATTAAGCATGGATGCCACATACTATATTGATAAAAACGGGAGCACCAAAACAATTTTTAAAGGCCTAAAAAGAGGTGTTTACGTAACAAACGCTAACCCAACCAAATTAGTTAGCATTAAAAACTCATCTTTTCAAGAAAACTGGTACGACGGCGCTTTCTTTCGGAACATGAATTATTTTACTTTCGAAAAAAATGAATTAATGCCTCTTGTAACAACATTAAGCAATGGCCTCTACCTCCACAGCTGCCAAAACTACAAGGTGAAGTTGAATGATTTTCATGAAAAAAGCTATAACTTATTCGGCAGCATAGCCAACGGCCTCTACGCCTACAACAGCCAGGGTGGGGCGCATGAAATTTACAAAAACAAGTTTTACGACCTGGGTATAGGCGTAAACGTAATGGACAAAAACAGCAGCAACAGCCAAAGTTTTGACGACGGCCTAAAAATTAACTGCAACGATTTTAGCCCCTCAGCCAATGGTTTTGATGTGGCCCTTACAAAAACCACAGGACTCAATCCCCCAACCGTAATGAGGGAACAGGGTAAAACTAATACTATTAAACCAGAATTAGTTGTTAGAAATATTTACGGTGCAAGCTGTAACAACCAGGAGAACCAGTGGTATGTTGACCCCAGCAGCGGCTGGAAAATTATTGATCATGGCTCTAATACGCAATCCAATACCCAACCATTGCCCCAACCCTCTTGTAGCGGTTATTTGGTATATGTGGTTAACACGAATATTAGTTTAAACTACAATGAACATTGCAAAGATTATCCTGAATCTTCAGGTGGTGTGTTTTCTGACATGGCCGAGGCCTATGATAATTTGAATACGTATTTGGCGGACCGAATCAGCGCAAACAACAATAACGACCAGTATTTTGAGATACAAGCTACCCTTGCCTCAAAGATGGGATTTTTACTTAATGATACCACAGCCGATAGTGGTGACAGCGTGGTGGCCGTTTTGCAGAATTACGGGGATTATATAGCCGACTCTGACCTACAGCTTGTGTTTGCTCACATGCGCAATGGCAATTACGGTGAAGCTCAGGCCGCTATCAATAATCTTGATTCCACCCGAACAGATTGGGCGACTCTTTTGGATTTTATGTTAGACATGGAGCATGACAGCATGAAATATTACAGGTTGTTTGTGGATACAAATGCCGTTAACTTTCTGGAGGGCTATGCAAATGAAGAAGGTCGGGACGGACAATTCGTAGCCCAAAACATACTTCATTTTATTTTGGGCATGGAATTTGAGGAACCTCGAACGTATCTTGAGCCAGTTGGAGGGGAAAGGAGAAGAGGTGAAACATCGAAAAATAAAAATGATATAACCCGTGAGTCCAGCACAGTATTATTTCCTAATCCAGGCAGCAATAATTTTCA
Source organism: Bacteroidia bacterium (assembly GCA_025455485.1). Taxonomy (GTDB): domain Bacteria; phylum Bacteroidota; class Bacteroidia; order B-17B0; family Aurantibacillaceae; genus Aurantibacillus. The sequence continues at coordinate 1,783 of JALOMJ010000042.1, forward strand.
GATTGCTTCTGATTTGAAAATTGACGGCAGTTTGATTGTTACTGACATATTGGGCAGAAAAGTTGTTTCAAAAGTAATTATAGATTCTGATAAAATTCAATTTTCACTTGAAGGTTATGGGAATGGAATTTATCTGGTAGAGATAAGGGACAAACAAACTAATTTGATCTTTAAAGAAAAACTCATTAAGCAGAATTAACCTAATAATTGTTTTAGAGGTGGTTGTGAAAAATATTTTTATTTGTTTGTGTCTTTTCTTAACTGGTGCTAATTTGTTGGCTCAGGGCGGCTTCAGGGTAAGACATTACCTTCCGGGTTCAATAAATCATGGTACCAGGGATATTTTTGAAATTGGGAACAAACAATACCTGGCCTGCGGGTTTTCAAGCGATACTTCAGGAATGGGGGGGTATCTGGTAGACAGGCTCACAATGATGAAACTTGATAGCGCAGGACAGATAGTGTCAGTTAAAAAATACGGCACTAAAAATTTCACCTATTTAAACAACCAGTTTGTATCAAGGTTTTTTTATAAGCAGGGCAATAATGTTTATACGGCTTGCTGTGTAAGAGACAGCAATAATAAACAAATTGGCGTACTGATAAAATTTGACCTAAACGGAGATACCCTTTGGCAGAAAATCTATAGAGATAGCATGGATGTCATTCCTCAAATGGTAACAGGCTCTGTAGATGGGGGCTTTTTAATTACCGGCTTTTTTCAGGACTGGAACGGGGGTGGAAGTCCCTGTATGCTGATAAAAACCAATGCTTTTGGCAATGAACTATGGCGTAAAAAAATCAATAAAGCCGGGCACAATGTTAGCGATGGCAAGGCCATTATACAGGATACGGCAACAGGAAAAATAGTTATCGCGGGGTATCAGTATATCGGGAATCCTTCTTCATTCAGTACAAAAGACCACATATTAATTACGGACAGTTTAGGTAATAAGCTGATTCAAAGGAGTTATTATGGGGCGAACGATGGGTTATTGATTGATCTGGTTCAAACTACTGATAAAAATGTAGTGGCTGTGGGTGTGGCTTATAAAAATCAATATTGGGGTTCAAACCAGCTCCAATGTTCCTATATTCTGAAAATTAATATTAACGGTATTCAAACTACGCCACCACTTTGGTCAAACACGAATTTTGATAGTCCTGAAATTGATAACTCGTTTTATTGTATTCGTGAATTGCCAAATGGAGATTTACTTGCAGGGGGCCATATAGATACCTTATCCTATGTGCAGGATTGGTTTTTAATTCGGATGTCGAGGTTTAGCGCTAATGGAGGACATATTCGGAGTTGGTATTATAACTACAAAGCAAACGGACCGAACGAAAGCAATAGTCAGGTATTGAAAAGTTTTAATCTAACTTCGGATGGCGGTTGGGTTGCGGGAATTGGCCAGGTTAATTTTCCCAACCCCAACCCATTATTTTATGTAAAGTACGACAGTACGGGTTGCGATAGTACGGAGGTGTATTGTTTGAACCCGGTGGGCTTGCAAGAGTTAAAAGTTGAAAGTTCAAAGTTTAAGGTATATCCAAACCCAAGCAGCGGTATTTTTGAAATTGCTTCTGAATCAAAACTAAGCGGCACAGTTCTGGTATATGATTTATTTGGCCGGCTAATCATTTCAAAAGAAGTAAAAGAAACGCAAAAAATTCAAGTTTCACTTGAGGGCTTTGGTAACGGAATTTACCTGGTTGAGTTGAGGCAGGAAGAGTTAGGTATTATTTTTAAGGAAAAGTTAATTAAGCAGCTTTAAAAAGCCTTACGGATTACATTTCCTAAAATTCTGTTAACCAATAGGATAACTGGCTATAAAAATTCGGGTTTTTCAACAAATTCTTTGTGAATATCATAGAATCTACTATCTTTGCCCTCCTTAAAACCAAAGAGATGCCAAAAACAAAAACGAATTCCAGTGCTAAAAAGCGTTTTAGCTTAACTGGAAGCGGTAAGATCAAGAGGAAACACGCTTACAAGCGCCACATCCTGACTAAAAAAGCTAAGGACAGCAAACGTGCCTTAACCAAAAGCGGTCTGGTAAGTGCTTCGGATACTCCGAACGTGAAATTCATGTTAGGACTTATCTAAGCGAACACCTCAAAAATCCAAAACCGGTTAATTAAACCAATGTTTAACCCGGGTTTTAGTTACAAGAGCAGGTAAACCCGCCACTAAACCCCAAAACCGATGAAGTAGCAAATCTGCTTCATCACAAAAAAAAGAAAAATGCCAAGATCAGTCAACCATGTCGCCAGCAGGGCGCGCAGAAAAAAAATCCTCAATCTTACCAAAGGGTACTGGGGTGCAAGAGGTAATGTTTGGACCATCGCCAAAAATACCCTTGAAAAAGGTTTAACCTACGCTTACCGCGACCGTAAGAACAAAAAACGCAGCATGCGTGGTTTGTGGATTCAGCGGATTAATGCCGGTGTCAGAGAGCATGGCATGAGTTATTCAGAATTTATGGGCAAACTCAACAGCAAAGGACTTACATTAAACCGTAAAGTGCTTGCCGATTTAGCCATGAACCATCCTGAGGCCTTTAAAGCAGTAGTGAATCAGGTAAAATAAGTTTAAAGTACATACCATTTGCGAAAACGCCCGCTAAGGGCGTTTTTGTTTTAATAACATTTATCATGTTTGGATTAGCTATTTTAACTTTGGTTACACAACTTAATCCCTTATCTTGTGTTACATAACAAGTAAGAACACTACAGAACAATTACAATGAGAGCAGCAGTTAAATTTAAACGTCAGGAGGTTAAAGGGAGTACCTACCTTGTGAAACTTAGAATTGATCCTAAGACTGTTATTATGGTGAGAACAAAAGAAAGTTTAAAGAACTGGAAAACAAAATATCCGGATGCCGTTGAGATTATCTAATCTCATAGTTATAACCATTTTTTTCTTCTAAAATAATACACAAGTCCGCCCATTATTATCAGCATGAGTGCCCAAATGGCGCCGTAGCCGTAGGGTGATCTAAGTTCGGGCATGTAGTCAAAATTCATTCCGTACACCCCAACAATAAACGTTACGGGGATAAACACCGTTGAAATGATGGTGAGCACCTTCATCACTTCATTCATTTTATTTGAATTAAAGCTGAGGTAAAGGTCCATTAAACTGTTCAGTAATTCTCTGTGCGAATACACTGAATCAATGATGCGGGTAACGTGGTCGGCCAAATCGCGGTGAAACATCGAAAAACTTTCTGTAATCAAATCGTTGTCGGAGCGTGACAAATTGTTCACCACTTCACGTAAAGGCGTAACGTGTTTTGCAAGATTAATTACTTCTCTGCGCAGTTTATACAATTGTAAAACAGAGGTGCGTGAGCTTTCCTTCAGCAATTCATTTTCTATCACCTGCACTTTTTCTCCAATCCGGTCCACCACATGAAAATACCAATCCACCACAGAATCCATGAGGGCATAAAATAAATAATCTGCGCCATGTTTTCTTACGCGGCCTTTCGCTTGTCTTAAGCGCTCTCTGATCACATCAAAGGCATCGCCTTTATCGGGTTCCTGAAAAGAAATCACCGTGTTTTTCAAAAGGATAAGCGAAAGCTGTTCCTGCTGCATCACTTCTGTATAGGTCACCATTTTCAGTATGGAAAGCAGGTAATGATCGTAGTCTTCAAACTTCGGCCTTTGCTCAACGTGCACAATGTCTTCAAGCGTTAAGGGGTGTATGTTAAACACCTGACCAATTTTTTCGATCATTTGTAGATTATGAACCCCGTCCACATTGATCCAATTTACTTTTCCATCCTGAGTATGCGTGAGGCATTCAGAAAGATCATAAAAATCCTGCTCAAAAAACTCCTGCTCATTATACCGAATGAGTGTGATGCGAATGCGTTCTCCGGCATGAGCTCCTGTATAATGTAGCGTGCCCGGGGGACTCCCTATTTTTTGCTTTTTATTCATCTTCGCTTTCCTCTATGTGTTTATTTCCCTCCACCACCACAACAATCTCACCTTTTACCGTTTTTTCTTTGAAGTGGATTATCAGTTCTTCTAAACTGCCTCTTTTGTTTTCCTCAAACAGTTTGCTGAGTTCTCTGCACACGCACGCTGTTCGGTTTGTGCCCAAATGGGTTTTAAGTTCTTCAAGTAATTTTACCAAACGAAAGGGTGATTCGTAAAGCACGAAGGTTTTTTCTTCCAGTGCAAGCTGTTTGAGTTTGGTTTGCCGGCCTTTTTTCTGTGGCAAAAAACCATAAAAGGAAAATTCGTTGCAAGGCAAACCACTGTTAACCAATGCAGGAATCAAAGCTGTTGGTCCTGGTAGGGTACAAACCGTTATGTTATTTTGTAAGGCCTCCCTTATCAATAAAAATCCGGGGTCGGAAATGCCCGGTGTGCCTGCGTCAGAGATTAAGGCAATGTTTTTCCCCTGATTCAAAAGCTCAAGAATTTCCTGGAGAATTTTGTGTTCGTTGTGCTGGTGATAGGATTTGAGGGGTTTGGAAATGCCAAGGTGTTTAAGCAAAAACGAACTGTTACGGGTGTCTTCTGCAAGAATTAAGTCAGCCTCTTGCAACACCTTGATGGCTCTGAGCGTAATGTCTTCGAGATTTCCAATCGGTGTAGGCACTATGTAAAGCGTGGCCTTCATTTAAAATTCTGCATATCGCAAAGCTTTTTGTAAACCCCATTTTGAGCGAGGAGTTCTTTATGGTTTCCTCTCTCAATAATCTGACCTTGTTGCATCACCATAATTTCGTCGGCACTGGCAATGGTGGAAAGGCGATGCGCAATCACCAAACTGGTGCGGTTTTTCATTAAGCGGGAAAGGGCATCCTGCACCAGCTTTTCACTCTCTGTATCAAGGGCTGAGGTGGCTTCATCTAAAATTAAAATATCCGGGTCTCTCAAAACAGCACGGGCAATGCTGATGCGCTGACGTTGCCCCCCGCTGAGCTTTCCGCCGCGGTCGCCAATGTTGCTTTGGTAGCCATCGGGCATGGCCATGATAAAATCGTGAGCGTTGGCAATTTTTGCAGCACGCTCAATGTCCTCCTGCTTCATATCGCTTCGCCCAAAAGCAATGTTGTTGGCAATGGTATCGTTAAACAAAATACTTTCCTGGGTCACCACAGCAATACGGTCGCGCAGACTTTTAATGCTTAGGTTTTTAATGTTGATGCCATCGATGCAAATCTCGCCCTGTTCACAATCGTAAAAACGTGGGAGCATATCGGCGAGAGTAGTTTTTCCGCTTCCGCTTTGCCCAACCAAGGCTATGGTTTTTCCTTTTTGAATGTTCAGGCTAATGTTTTTTAATACATAACCCTCATCGCCTTTGTGGTAGGCAAACGACACGTTGTTGTAACTGATTTCTGAGTTAAACCCTTTTAATGCTTGTGCTCCCGGCACTTCTTTAATGCTTTCTTCAGCCAGGAGTATCTTATCAATGCGCTCTTCGCTGGCAATGCCTTTTTGAATGTTGTTGTAGGCGTTGGTGAGTTGTTTTAATGGTGGCACCAGTTGGGAGGCAAGGGCAAAATAAGTAATAAACAAAGCTCCGGTAAGTTCATCCTGAAACACCATTTTGCCCCCAATGAACAAAATCACCATTAAAATACCTGTAACAATAATTTCAGTAAGCGGCGAACTGAGGTCGGTTTTTCTGTACACCTTTACATTTTGTTTGAAGTAGGATTGATTCAGTTCCCCGAACTTTTTCCTCATAAAATTTTCAGCACCAAAGGCTTTAATCACTTTTAAACTGCCTAAACTTTCTTCGATTACACTGATTAAGCTGCCCAGGGTTTCTTTGCTGTTGCGGGAAGCATTTTTAAGACTTTTTCCGAGCAGAGCAATGATTACACCGGCAAGCGGGAGCAGAATTAAAATGAACAAGGTGAGTTTGGCGCTGATGAGCAGCATGATTGTAAACAGAATAAGGATGGTAAGCGGCTCCCTGAAAATCATTTCAAGCGTTTGCATGATGCTCCATTCTATTTCTTGTACATCGCTCGTCATTCGGCTCATCAAATCGCCCTTGCGTTCTCCGCTGTAATAACTCAAAGGCAAAGCCATGGATTTGTTGTACATTTTATTGCGCAGGTCGCGCACCACCCCATTGCGAATGGGGGCAATAAAAAACATGGCGAAGTAACGGCAAAGGTTGGTAAGAAAAGTAACTGCGAAAAAAAGCACACAAATAGAAATAAGAGCGTTGTACTTCCCGGTTTCAGAAATGAGGCCGGCCAGATAATAATTGGACGCATCTTTCAGGTAGGCCGAACTTAAGCTAAACACCGGTTCACCTTTGGCAACAATATTTTCTAAATCGCTGTTGTTGTTTTCAAAAAGCAATTTCAGGAAGGGGGCAATCAGAGCCAAACGGCAGGCAGAAAGCAGAGCGTAAAAGACGTTAAAAAGTATGTTCAGGGCTGTATATCCCTTGTAATTGCGGGTGTATTTTAAAACTGAAAAGAGTTTTTTCATACCTCAGGCGAATATACTACAAAATCTAAGTACATTTGTGATATGGACAGCCTCAGGCAGCAAAAAGTAAACAAACTACTGGCAAAAGAACTCGCAGAAATCTTCCGGAGCGAAGCCCGTGCTTTGTTTGGCGGTGGTTTTATTACAGTGACCCAGGTGCGCATTAGTCCCGATTTAAGTGTGGCCCGCGTTTATGTGAGCATTATGGCCACCAAAGGTCATGACAAGGACGCTGTGTTTAAATTAATTCAGGATCAGAATAACGTGATTCGAAAAAAACTGGGCTTGATTGTAGGAAAACAATTGAGGATTGTTCCTGAACTCACATTTTTTATTGATGATTCGCTTGATTATGCCATGCGAATTGAGGAACTTCTTAAAAAGTAAAGGCTGAATTTCTCCAGCTACATAGCCAGGCGTTACCTGATTTCTAAAAAGTCCAACAATGTCATCAACATCATCAGTTGGATTAGTGTAACGGCCATCGCTTTAACCACTGCAGCACTCGTCATTATACTTTCAGCCATGAACGGCTTAACCGGCAAAGTAGCAGAGTTGTATAATGCTCTGGAGCCGGATCTAAAGGTTACTGCCAGACACGGGAAAAATTTTACACTCAATTCCTCAACACAATCCAGATTAAACGCCATTGAGGGCTTAAACTGTATTTCTCTTACCTTAAGCGACAAGGCCCTTCTTAAAAGTGGAGAAAAACAAGCTTTGGTAACCATAAAAGGCGTGGATGCAAATTTTCAACGCATCACCAAACTGGATTCTGTGTTAATGGAGGGGTTTAATGGCGTAGGGGATAGCACAAAGTATTTTTTGGTGGTGGGCAGGGGTATTGGCGATCAACTGGGCATTAGCGATGCCAGTTATTCACGCGATGTGCAGATGTTTAGTCCGAAAAAGGGAAAGTCCACGTCCCTGAACCCGGAGGACGATTTGGTGCAACTTTCGGGCAGTGTGAGCGGGCAATTTGCTTTGAACGACGAACTGGATTATCAGGTGGCTTTTGTGAATTTACAAACTGCCCGCGAATTGTTTGAAAGTGAGGGAAAAGTGAGTGCCATCGAAATCATGTGTTCAGACGGTAAAGCGAAACATGTGCAGCATGAAGTTGCCGAAATACTGGGCGAGGGTTTTGAAGTGAAAAACCGCTATCAGCTAAACGACGTGCTGTTTAAATCACTCGAAACCGAAAAGCTGGCCACCTTTATTATTCTTGCTTTTATTTTAATTATTGCAACGTTTAATTTAATCGGTGCCCTTACTATGCTTATTATCGAAAAAAGAAAAGACATCAAAACCTTATTCAGTTTGGGTGCCGACATAAAAACCATACAAGGTATTTTTATGCGCGAAGGCCTGTTTATATCCGGTATTGGTGCCGCATTGGGCCTTTTGATTGGTTTACTGGTGTGTTGGTTGCAAATTAAATTTCATCTGGTAACTTTTGGCAGTGAGTTTATCATTCCGTATTACCCTATTGAAATTCAGGCAGGCGATTTGTTAAAGATTTTTTTGTTGATTATGGGCATTGCATTTTTGGCAGCCTTGTATCCTGTGCGGGTGTTTACAAAAACAGATTTGGTGCACAGCAGAACCAGCTGATTGAAGATGAACGGGTGGTTTTTTTTTGGGCGCGCCGCGAAGTTTGCCCTGTGAAAGACATCAATAGCCTGCTCGCGGCCTTTCTTTTAAAACAATCCCATGTACCCTGTTTGTTTGAATCATAATTCCCACCATTTGGCTTTAATGCCAAGCCACACACCGTCGTTTTTAATCTCTATCGGATAAGTTTGTAAAGCATAGGCCCCTCCGCTGGTGGCTTTCCCGCTTTTTAAATCAAAAGCATAGCGGTGCAAAGGGCAGATGATTTCATTTTTTTCGCTGCAAAAACCACGACTTAAACTGGCGCCGTTATGCGGGCATTTATCCTGCACGGCAAACACACCATGTTTATTTCGGTTTAAACAAATTTTATTGCCGCGAAGTTCCATCACCAGCAACCGGCCGGGAAGAAGATTTAAAATCATGTCTTCTTCACTTTCATAAATTTTTATCCAATGAAAGGCCATGCTTTTCAAACCCTAGATTAAATCACTCATGGTGTACACCCCTTTTTTGTTGTGCAAAAATTCAGCGGCCAAAACCGCGCCAAGAGCAAAACCCTTACGGTTATGGGCTTTGTGCATAATTTCAATGTCATCAATGCCTGATTTGTATCGCACAATGTGGGTACCGGGTACTTCGCCTTCACGCACATCTTGTATAAAAAGAGTCTCTGGTTTTTTTTCGCTGATACTCCAGTTTTTTTTGCGGTTTATTTTTTCAAGAATTTGATTGGCCAAACTAATGGCTGTTCCGCTGGGTTTATCCAATTTATGGATGTGGTGAATCTCTTCCATACTCACCTCGTAATCTTCGTACTTGTTCATCAATTCAGCAAGGTAGCTGTTCACTTTAAAAAACAAATTTACACCAAGACTAAAGTTGCTGGCATAAAACAGAGCGCCATCTTTTTTCAGGCAATCTGATTTTATTTTTTCTAGCTGATCGTACCATCCTGTGGTGCCAACCACCAGAGGTAACTTTACATCAAAGGCCGTGTGAATATTTTTTATTACACTGTGTGGTGTGCTGAATTCTATGCCTACATCTGCTTTTTTAAGATCGTCGGAGCTGATGTGCTCAACATTGGTTTCATCAATTTTTAAAATTATTTCGTGTTTTCGTTGAAGGGCAATCTGTTCAATTTCCTTACCCATTTTCCCGTATCCGAATAAAACAATCCTCATGCTATTTGAAATTAAGTTTAAAAGTCAATCCGGCAGCATTGCCCCTGCCAAAGGCGTAGCCGGGGTTTACGTGGTACCAGGGCTCAATGCGCAGACCTAAATTGTCGCTCACATCAAAGCTGGTTAAGTGTCCATCCACATTGGCATCAATAATGTTAAGGAGATAAATGGCAAAAAATCCTACAATGGCAAGATCGCGGCTTTTTTTGTACTGGTCTTTCAGAGATTTTAATTGCCAATCCTCGTATCTGGTGGTGTTTGTTGTGTTGGGGTCTCCATCATTAATGGCTTGTAAGTTTTCTCTGTAATAATTGTACTCCTGATTGTTCACCACAAACATGTAGGTAAAACCTCCTAAACCTAAATAAATGATGGGTATTTTCCAGTATTTTTTATTGTAGGCTTGCCCAAGGCCCGGCAAAAATGTACTCATCAGTGTGGCCCTTCTGGCATGTGAATACACTTTTTTCTTTTTTGCTTGCTCTGTTTTTAAACTGTCGCTGATGCGCAAAGAGTCTTGCTGCTGAGCACACAGTTCATGTGAAATCAAAAAAACAACAACTATTACGGCATAAGGTAATTTCACTGTTTGGGAGCCAGATTACGAACAAAGGTATTGCCTAAATCATTGTCAAGGTATTTTTCATACGCCAACATGGTGGCATTGGCAACAAGTAGCTCCTGCGATTCATTAATCGGCAAGGCATTAATTCCTTTGCGATCGAGGCGATCGAACAAATACCTTACAGTGAATTTGCTTTCGGTAACGCCCGGTTGGTATGCAATAAATCCACTTTCGCTTTTGGTTTCAGAAAGCAATTCGGTTTCAACCAATTCTCTCAGGATGATGGTAACCAGTTTAAATGGTAAATCAAGTTGTACTGCAAGTTCCTGTGCAGTGAGGGCTTTTTCTCCTTCATAAAATTTTCGTGATACAATGTTGCACACCATCAAGGCAATTGTTTTTTTGTAGCGTTGTGAAATGTTGGTGATTTCACTTTCAAGCTCGTAATGGTCGGCATATTGGTGTGCATAAGCCACCTCGGCGCCGAACAACACAACGTACCAACTGTATTGTAACCAGATAAAAAATAATGGCAGTGCAGCAAAACCGCCGTAAATGGCATTCATGCGGCTGGCACCAATTTGAAATTCGAGATAAGCCCATTGCACAAATTCAAACAATATGGTGCTGACTATGGCAGCAACCAGCGCTGAGCTAAAACGAATTTTGGTATTCGGCATCACCATGTATAAAAACAAAAACAATGCTGTAACGAGCGAGTAGGCCAGCAGTTTTATTAAAACTGTGCTGATAAATCCCATCAGGTGTAAACCTCCAATTTGCGTTTGAATAGCCACTGTTAAGCCCCCGGCGATGATTAACATAAACGGACTCACAAGCATTACGGTGAGGTAATCGGTCACTTTTCGTATCCAATTTCTGCCCTGGTTCACTTCCCACACCTCATTAAAAATATCTTCCACACTTACCAGCAATTGCAAAACGCTCCACAACAGCAATAGAATACCAAAGCCGGCAATAACCCCGCCTTTTGCACTCGAGAGCATGGAATTGGCGTAAACAAACGATTTGTTTAAAATGTCATTGTATTCCGGGTAGGCATTTAAAATTTGCTGTTCAAGTGATTTTTCAAAACCAAAACCTTTCGAAATCGCGAAAATAAGCGCCAAAACAGGCACAATGGAAAGCAGGGTATAAAATGTAAGCGCTGTGGCTTTTACCAGACATTTATCTTCTTTGAAACCTTTGAAAGCCAGGGCTAAAATTCTGAGTTGACGAATGAGAATACCCTGACGTTTGTCCACTTTACTCAGGCGAATGTGCCAAATATCGTGGCTCACAAATTTCCAAAGTTTTAGTAGGGCCTGTATGATGCTTGCCATAATAAGCGAAATTAGTAAATTATTTCCTGTGACCGGCCGAATTGTAAAGATGAGCGGTATGCATTGGCGCTTTTCCATCCTAACGTTTCACCAAACCACTTTCCAAACGCCGTATAGTACTTTAGGTGGTATTATTTCATCGCATAGCTCATATATCACATGGGTATTACTTATCTTCATGGCGTGAGACTTAGTCGCCGGAATTTTTTTAAACTGCTTGGCCCTTTGCTGGCAGCACTTATTTGTTTCTTTACCGATTTGGATGCACAAAACCCTAAGGTTACCTACATGGCTGCCATTACAGTATGGATGTGTACCTGGTGGTTCAGCGAGGCGGTAAGTTTGGCCGTAACGGCTCTGGTACCGGTACTGATGTTACCGCTTTTTGGCATCAGCGAGGTGAAAGGGGTTGCGCAGCAATACACCGACAGCATTATTTTTCTTTTTATTGGTGGCTTTATGCTGGCCTTTGCCATTGAAAAATGGAATCTGCACAAACGCATAGCGTTTCGTATTTTAACTGTAGTGGGCACCAAGGCGTCCACCATATTGTTCGGTGTGATGCTCACTTCTTTTTTAATCAGTAATTGGATCAGCAACACGGCCACTACCGTTATGCTGTTCAGTGCAGTGTATGCTCTGATTCATGAAACCAGAGAGCACATTGAAAAGTATTCGGGTAAATTTGCTGCGGCTTTGCTTTTGGGATTGGCGTTTTCTGCTACCATTGGCGGCATGGCCACACCGGTGGGCACACCGCCCAACATGTATTTTTTTAAGGCTTTTCAGGAAGCGTTTCCTGAACACAATTTAAATTTTGTAACCTGGAGTGCCATAGGCTTTCCGCTTTCTGCTGTGTTTTTGTTGTGTTGTTATGCAGTATTGAATCTGTATTTTATTCGTGGAAAGGTTCAGCTTAAAATGAATGCCGATTATTTTAAAACCGAGCTAAATAAGCTGGGTCCTATGTCCTACGAGGAAAAGATTGTTTTTGGCACCTCCCTCATTGCTATTGCGCTATGGCTGACCAGAGCCGATATTAATTTTGGCACTTTTCAATACAAAGGCTGGAGCCATATTTTCTCCTATCCCAGCTATTTTGATGACTCTTTGGTGGCCTTGTGCGCCGCCATGGCTTTGTTTTTAATCCCTTCAAAAAACGAGAAAGGAAAATCACTTTTGGAGTGGGAGGACGCCAAAAAAATACGTTACGATATTATTTTGATGTTTGGTTCGGGTTTTGCATTGGCTTATGGTTTCGAGAAAAGTGGTCTCAGTCATTGGTTAGCCTCAAGTTTGCAAGTGTTTCGTTCGGTATCTCCGGTTGTGCTGATTTTGTGCGTGTGTGTGGTGGTTACCATCATTTCTGAATTTGCTTCTAACATTGCAAGCATTCAGTTGGTTATTCCCATCATGCTGGCACTCCACAAAGAAATGGATGTTGACCCATTGCTGTTGATGATGCCTGCTACTTTTGCCGCATCGCTGGGTTTTATGCTGCCCGTGGCCACCGCGGCCAATACCATTGTGTTTGGCACCAAAGAAATTCAAATGCGCGACATGTTGAGAGTGGGCCTTGTTTTAGATGCCATAGGAATTTTATTAATCACCACCTTCTGTTATTTTTACCTCGCTTAATTATGATCATTGCAAAAAATATTCACAAGGCGTACAACGAACTTGAAATTCTGAAAGGAGTTGATCTTGAGATAGGAAGCGGGGAAGTCATCTCCATTGTGGGCTCTTCCGGCGCCGGCAAAACCACGCTACTGAGTATTATAGGCACACTCGATCGTCCGAATGCCGGGGAGTTGTTTTACGATGGTCAGGATGTGTTTAAATGGAACGATAAAAAGTTATCGGCATTCCGAAATCAAAACATTGGTTTTGTGTTTCAGTTCCATCAATTGTTACCCGAGTTTACCGCAATGGAAAACGTGTGTATCCCTGCGTGGATTGGGGGAAAAGGGAAAAAGGAAACCGAAACCAAGGCATCAGAGTTACTTGAATTGTTTAATTTAAAAGAGCGTATACACCACAAACCATCTGAATTAAGCGGAGGAGAGCAACAGCGCGTGGCGGTGGCAAGGGCGCTGATTAACAATCCTAAAGTAGTTTTAGCCGATGAACCCAGCGGTAATCTGGATAGCGAAAACGCCAGAGACTTACACCAGCTCTTTTTTACATTAAGAAAGGAATTCAACCAAACGTTCGTGATCGTTACCCACAATGCCGAATTGGCCGAGATGGCCGATAGAAAACTGCAAATGAAGGATGGTAAAATCCTTTTGTAAGCACTCATCCTCTTATTTCTGCCCATCTGGTCTTTCATTAGGAGGGATGAATCGGTTTTGGGTCATTTTTTAGATTTTACCCTCCGGTTTTTTGCCATTTTCTGCAAAAAACCAACAGAAATGATGAATACCCCCCTTAGAAAAGAGACTTAGTTAAAAAATTGTGATTTATTTTCTTGACACCCCCCTTTTTTTGAACTAGTTTTGTCAAAAAAATGAGAAAATCCCATTTAACCCCACATAAAATATGAGTTCAAGAAGAATTTTAGCCATGCAGCAGGTGATTAACCGCGAACCGCTTGAAAGTGATCGTCCGGCAGAAAAAGTATCTAACTATTACGGTTCCGATGTATTTGGCAAGGATGCCATGCGTGAATTTTTATCAGAAGAGGCGTATGAAAGTCTTCAAAACTCCATTTCTCACGGTACTACGATTGAACGTAAAATGGCCGACCAGATTGCAGCCTGCATGAAAGCCTGGGCGCAAAGCAAGGGGGTAACGCATTATACCCACTGGTTTCAACCATTAACCGGCACCACCGCCGAAAAACACGATGGGTTTTTTGAACCCATTGAAGGCGGACGCGCCATTGAGAGGTTCAGCGGCAACCAATTGATACAACAAGAACCCGATGCATCTTCTTTCCCAAGCGGAGGCATACGCAATACCTTTGAAGCCCGCGGTTATACCGCCTGGGACCCCACTTCACCGGCTTTTATCTGGGGAGGTACCCTGTGTATCCCAACCATATTTGTTTCTTACACTGGAGAAGCTCTGGATTACAAAACACCACTTCTGAAATCTCTTCATGCTTTGGACAAAGCTGCCACCGATGTATGCCAGTACTTTGATAAAAATGTGACCAAGGTGATTGCTACTTTGGGTTGGGAGCAAGAATATTTTTTAATTGATTCGGCACTCTATAACATTCGTTACGATTTGCAACAAACCGGGCGTACCCTGTTTGGCCACGCTTCAGCAAAAGGTCAGCAATTGGAAGACCATTACTGGGGCTCTATTCCTGAGCGTGTTGTAGCTTTCATGCGCGATTTTGAATACGAATGCCATTTATTGGGAATTCCCGTGCGCACACGTCATAATGAAGTTGCCCCTGCGCAGTTCGAATGTGCGCCGGTTTACGAGGAGGCTAATTTGGCCGTTGACCATAACCAATTATTAATGGACGTTATGGAAAAAGTAGCCATTCGCCATAAAATGCGTGTGTTGCTTCACGAAAAACCTTTCGCAGGAGTGAACGGCAGCGGAAAACACAACAACTGGAGTTTAGGCACCAATACTGGAAAAAATTTATTGTCACCCGGTAAAACGCCTAAAACCAACATGCAGTTTCTTACTTTTTTTGTGAATACAGTAAAGGCGGTTTACGAGCACGCCGATCTGCTGCGTGCTTCTATTGCTTCAGCCAATAATGATCACCGTTTGGGCGCCAACGAAGCGCCTCCGGCGATCATGTCGGTGTTTTTGGGAGCCCAACTTTCCAATGTGTTAGACGAACTTGAAAAAGCCGTGCACAGTGGCAAGATGAGTCCTGAAGAAAAAACAGCGCTCAAAATGAGCATTGGCCGTATTCCGGATATTTTGATGGACAATACCGATCGCAATCGCACCTCTCCGTTTGCGTTTACCGGCAATAAATTTGAATTCAGAGCGGTTGGTTCATCGGCCAATTGCGGTTGGCCAATGACGGTTTTGAACGCGATTGTTGCTGAGCAATTGATAGAGTTTAAAAAAGAAGTAGATGCTTTGATGGAAAAAAATGTTGAAAAAGACGAGGCCATCTTTCAGATTCTTAAAAAATACATTACGCAAAGTAAAAAGATTCGTTTTGAAGGGAATGGTTATGGTGACGAGTGGAAAGCGGAAGCGAAAAAACGCGGGCTGAGCAATATTCCAACCACTCCACCGGCCCTGGAAGCCATGATCGACAAAAAATCACTGCACTTGTTTGAGTCTATGGGAATTTTAAATCACCGTGAGTTGGAAGCCCGTTATGAGATCAGTTTGGAAACTTACACCAAAAAAATTCAGATTGAAAGCCGCATCATTGCTGAGATGGTGAACAACCAGATCATTCCTGCAGCTCTGAATTACCAAAAGGGTTTAATTGAATCGGTAAAAGGCATGAAAGACATCATGAGTGCGGCGGAATTCAAAAAGTATTCCGAAAGCCAGATGGATTTGATTAAGGAGATTTCTGATCGTGTAACCCTGATTAAAAATGAAGCGGTGTTGATGACCGAGGAGCGCAAAAAAGCCAACAACCTGGACAGCGCTAAAAAACAAGCCAACGCCTATAACGAAAAAGTAAAAGCCTATTTTGATTCCATTCGTTACAATGTGGATAAATTAGAAGCGATCGTGGATGATGCCCAATGGCCTTTGCCGAAGTACCGGGAAATGTTATACCTGAGATAATCAGGACGACATAGCTTCAATTTAAATCCGGGAGAAATTCTGGATTTTTTTTGAGTCATCTAGGGCTACTCCCGAATCACGATTGCCACCAATTCCACTGATAGAGGCAAGATTTCACGAATGCAGACTTGTCATGAAGCGAAGCGATAGCTTCTGCTTTGTGACTGCCCAACAAACACAGCCACGAATTACTCGAATTACACTGATAGAGGCAAGATTTCACGAATACAGACTTGTCATGAAGCGAAGCGATAGCTTCTGCTTTATGACTCCCCACTAAACACAGCCACGAATTACTCGAATTACACTGATAGAGGCAAGATTTCACGAATGCAGACTTGTCATGAAGCGAAGCGATAGCTTCTGCTTTGTGACTGCCCACTAAACACAGCCATGAATTACTCGAATTACACAGATAGAGGCAAAATTTCACGAATGAGTTTAAAGAACATTGACCTGTCATGAAGCGAAGCCATAGCTTCTGCTTTATGACTGCCGACTTTTGACTCCCCACTCACGACCAGTTTCTTAATATTAAATTCTCACAACTACTTAAAACTATTCGACATATACACCGGAAGATCGCTAATCAAATTTAAAATCAAAGCAGGTTTCATGGGCAGGTTGCGATAGTGGTTCATGTAAGTACTGTAGCCTTTTGTGTTTTGCCAATTGTCGATTTGCAAACGCCGGAAAAACTCGGTGTTATAATCGTACAACTGGTAACCCAAACCAAGTTCAAGGCTTAGGTGCTCAGCTTCATGATAAATTTTCCTTCTTCCTTTTTTACTTAAATTCCTGGCGTACCAGTATAAAAAATTAAAAAACCCACCGGTGCTGAGGTCCTCAATCATGCTCAATTGTATGCTGATGAAACCAAGTTGAGAGTTAAAACTTAAGTTGTTCAGCAACACGCTATCCAAGGTTGAACTTGTGGTTTTACTGTATAACACCTTGTATTCTCTTTGTTCAGGCGCTTTAAAAATGGAGGAGAAACGCGGATTCACTTTTACCGGGTGCTTTGATTTGATAAATTTTACGGTAACATTTTTGAGTAAAATATTCGGATAAAAACGAAGCAAATAGGCATACTGTTGCTCAAGGATGGCGGTGCTGTCCGGATTCACAATGGCCACACGGTAGTTTGGGTCGCTGAAAGATTTGACAAAGGCTTTTTCAGGATATTTTAAATAGATGTTTTGCGCAAAGCCTTTTGTGCTTAGTCCAAGACCAAAAAAAAGAAATATCCTTATAACACAGTGGCTTCGCATTTTATTTATCCGAAAGTTTAACTTTAGCCTTTAAAGGTAATCAATCTATGCTTTTCTCTGATTCTTTCTTCACCGTAAGTCGACCTTCAGAAGGCATTTACAAGGACAGGGGCTCAAAGTTTTTGTCTTTTGTTTTTCCGGTGACAACACCACAGGAGATTAGAGAAAAGCTGGAGTATCTGAAAAAAGAACACCCATCAGCGGTTCACCATTGTTACGCCTGGAGGCTCGGAACAGATAAAAACGCCTTCAGAATCAACGACGATGGAGAACCCCCCGGTACCGCAGGAAAACCCATTTATTCTCAAATTCTTTCAAATGATTTAACAAATAGTTTAATCGTGGTGGTAAGGTATTTTGGCGGGAGTTTATTGGGTGTGCCCGGTTTAATACACGCATACAAATCAGCGGCAGCCAATGCTCTGGAGAATAACGAAATAGTTGAGCAACACATTCTAGAAGAATACAGCATCGCATTTGGTGAAGACGACATAAGTAGGGTAATGCACTTGCTAAAATCATCGGCAGCAAACATTGTCTCCCAGCATTACGATAACAATCACAGCATTGTATTTAGAATTAAAAAACAAGATGCGCTTCCTTTAGAAGAAAAGCTGAAAGCGCTGTATAAAACAAAATTGACTTACCTTCAAACCTTATGAAAACCACTACCTCAACCATCAGCAAGTACCACCTGCTTCAACACATGTGTGCTATTCACTCGCCAAGTGGCAATGAAGTTGCCATGAAACAGTTTTTGCTGGATTACATCCGAAAGCACGCCTCAACATGGAAAACACATCCAAAAATCATTGAAGGCGATGACTGGCAGGATAATTTGATTTTGGTGTTCGGAAAACCCCGCACCGCCGTTTTTGCGCACATGGACAGCATAGGCTTTACAGTGCGTTACGGAAAACAACTGGTTAAAATTGGAGGCCCCGATTGTAAAACCGGAATGAAGCTGGTTGGCGCCGACAGCAAGGGCAGGCAGGAAGCAGAGCTTGTAGTGAAACAGGATAAAAAAAGTGGTTATAAAAGCCTTGAGTACAAGGCCAAACGCGATTTTGAACGGGGCACAGAGTTGGTGTTTAAACCCGAGTGGAGAGAAACCAACACCCACGTGCAATGTTGTTACATGGACAACCGTTTGGGAATTTACAATGCTTTAAAACTGGCCGAGGATCTGAAAGATGGCGTGATTGTATTTTGCACCTGGGAAGAACACGGGGGAGGCAGTGTGTCTTACATTCAACGTTTCCTGCAAAAAAAGTACAAAGTGCGTCAGGCATTGATTTCTGATATATCCTGGATTTCGGATGGGGTGCATGAAGGTAAAGGCCCTGTGATTAGCATGCGCGACAGTTTGATTCCGCGAAGGTCGTATGTGAACAAAATTATAGCCATTGCAAAAAAACAAATGTGTGTTTATCAATTGGAAGTGGAGGGCAGTGGAGGCAGCGATGCCAAAGAACTTCAAATGGCGGAGTATGCCTGGGATTGGTGTTTTGTGGGCGCTGCAGAACAAAACGTGCACACACCGGATGAAAAAGTGCACAAAAAAGATATTGAGGGAATGATAGGGCTTTATAAAGTGTTAATGACGGCGCTTTAAAAACCGTATGTTGTATTAGTTACTAAAAATTCATCCTTAGGAAATGGTTTGTTTATGCTTATGGCGCTAAAGGTGTAACTTTCAAACAACCCTTCATCATCAAACAAACTGATGGAAACCGGCAGCATTTGTTTTTCATCCACGTAGATAACAGCTTTTTTACAATACAAGGTGGGC
This sequence comes from Bacteroidia bacterium, assembly GCA_025455485.1. Lineage (GTDB taxonomy): Bacteria > Bacteroidota > Bacteroidia > B-17B0 > Aurantibacillaceae > Aurantibacillus. The sequence goes on from JALOMJ010000042.1 coordinate 20,772, forward strand.
ACACCGATGACTCGCCCTTTTTTTAAGTAGGAAAATTCATTCAGAAGATCGTTTTTGTGTCGCAATAAATATTCGTTTACACACAATTTATAAGCTATGGATGTGGCCGTTTCTTTCTCTCCCACGGTATACTTGCGATAGGAATAAGAATCGTCTTCAAATTGCAACAAATGACAGGTATATCCGTTTTTTTGAACTTTACCGTGGTAGGTAAAATGTTCCGGAATTTCTTTTTCGTTTTTGAGTGTAAGGGCAATGGTTTTCGCGATAAATTCAAATCCTAATTCGTGTATGGTGTAATGCTGACTTTTACGCATCAGGTTGCCCAGAGGGTCCAAATGAACCGTCATGTAAGGAAATACATGTGGTTTAACCACGGCTTTTTTGGAAATTTCAGCATTGTAAAGCACTTCCAGTTTTTTAGCCGGATTAATAAAATACAATTTCCGTGGATGTGTATTTACTTTTATTTCAGAATGCGCTGTGTTAAAGGTATTGTCTATACGCTCTATGGCATGAATTTTAGTTTGAAGTGTGCGTATGTTTTTGATGGAATCGAACATGCTCACCAAAAGTTTCAGGGGTTTGTTTTGCTGAACCACCGGCTCTGAAAAGCTAAGGCCCAGAGTTAAAATTAAGGAGATGAACAGTAGCGGTTTCACAACAGATTGTCACGAATGTAAAGATTTGTTTCCTTATTTTTGCAGCATCCCTAATTTTTTTTCTTATGCCTTCAGTACTTGGAATCATCCCTGCCCGTTATGCCTCCTCCCGCTTTCCGGGAAAACCTTTAGCCATGATTAACGGCAAAAGTATGTTGCAAAGGGTGTATGAGCAGAGCAAAAAAGCAACACACGTAAATGAAGTTTTAATTGCTACCGACGATGAACGCATTGCCGGGCATGCCCAACAATTTAATGCAAAGGTAGTAATGACCGGGGCAGATCATCCCAGTGGCACCGACCGTTGTTTTGAAGCCTATCAGGTGAATGCAGTGAAATACGATTACGTGATTAATATACAAGGCGACGAGCCATTTTTAGATCCCGAACAAATTAATTCACTGGCCGCGGCTTGCGATGGCAAGGTTGAAATAGCAACACAAATGATTAAATGCACTGACCACGCTGTGTTGTTTGACAAAGGCGAGGTAAAAATTGTTTTAAATAATAACAAAGAGGCACTTTACTTTAGCCGAAGCGTCATCCCGGCCATAAAAAACAAAGACGAAAAAGAGTGGCATGTAAATTTTGATTATTACCGGCATGTGGGCATGTATGCTTACCGTACGGATATTCTGGAAAAAATTTCGGCGCTAAAACCAAGTCCGCTTGAACTGGCCGAATCGCTGGAACAACTGCGCTGGCTGGAGAATGGCTTTAAGATCAATTGCGTGGAGACGGATTACGACAGCCATTGTATAGATACGCCCGAAGACATAGAAAAGGTACTAAAGCTAATGAACATTCACTGATGAATTCGCATCCACTTCATCCTTCGCATTTGCGCATTGCGGACTATACGTATACTTTACCCGATGAAAAAATTGC
>JALOMJ010000139.1 GCA_025455485.1 Bacteroidia bacterium
GATTAAAGCTTACGGCGTGGAAGCCTATAAGGCAGTGGCTACCAGCGCCATGCGCGATGCTGTAAACGGTGCAGAAATTATCGAACGTATTAAAAAAGAAACCGGTATGACCGTAGAAATTATCGACGGCAAGAACGAAGCCGCGCTGGTGTTTTCTAATCACATTGAAGAGTTGCTCAACCCCAAACACGCCTACTTGTATATTGATGTGGGCGGGGGAAGCACCGAACTCACCTTGTATTTTAACAACAAAGTGATTGCTTCCCGTTCCTTCAACATTGGTACGGTAAGGATGTTGCTCGACAAGGTAAGCAAGGAAGAATGGGACGAATTAAAAGTGTGGCTCAAACTCAACACCACCGGCATTCATCCTTTGAGTGGCATTGGTTCGGGAGGCAACATCAACAAGTCAAAGGGTTTTATGAAATGCTCTGCTCCTATACCTATCAGGAAAGAATTGAACGCTTTGACCTGAAACCCGACCGTGCTGACGTAATTATTCCTGCCGCTAAAATTTTTCTTACCGTGATGAAACACGCCGACATTGAAAAAGTATTTGTGCCTCAGGTGGGATTGTCGGACGGGTTGGTGCACCAGTTGTACGAAATTAACGCCCATAAACTTAAAAGCAAATAAGGCCTGATGTTCAGTTTCCTGAGTTTTGGCATAAACGATGTGATTGATATTCTGCTGGTAGCAGTCATCCTTTACCTTGCATACAACCTGGTGAAAGGCACCTCGGCCATCAATATTTTTATAGGGCTTACTTTTATCTATTTCACCTTCATGGTGCTGAAAGCCTTCGATTTAAAATTGTTCCATACTTGGCAAATTTGTGAACGTGGGGGTCATCGCCATCATGATTGTGTTTCAACAGGAGATTCGTAAATTTTTATTGTACATAGGCACCAGCGGTTTTTTGAGAAAAAACTGGCGTTACCTGTTCAAAAACAACATCAACAACAGCAGCACTCAGGTGGTATTGGACATTGATGCCCTCAGCCAGGCCTGCATTAACATGAGCGAAGAAAAAACCGGGGCACTGATTGTGATTGGCAGAAAATCGGACCTGAAGTTTTTTATCAGCACGGGTGAAATCATTGATTCCTCCCTGAGTAATCGCATGCTGGAGAACATCTTTTTTAAGAACTCCCCCCTGCACGATGGAGCCGTAATTATTCAGGACAATCGAATTGTAGCAGCGCGCTGTGTGTTACCGGTTTCAGAGGACGTGAACTTTCCGGCCCATTACGGCATGCGGCACCGGGCGGCAGTGGGCATTACCGAAAACACCGATGCCATTGCCATAACAGTAAGCGAGCAAACCGGGGCCATCTCACTCACCATTGATGGAGAGATCAACGCAGACCTGAACCGGGAAAAGCTCATTTATTTATTGGAGAAAAACCTGTATTCGCTTACATAAAATACTTACTTTCGTCCAAAATTTTAAAAAATGATCATTTCAGAAGACAAAGCCGTATCAGTGAATTACAACCTGAGTGGCAAAAAAAACAATCAGCCTGAGGAACTCATTGAGCAAACTTCGACTGATCATCCCTTCGTTTTTTTGTTCGGATTCGGCGGTGTGTTGCCGCAGTTTGAAGAGAATCTGGCAGGAAAAAAGAAAGGCGACAAATTTGACTTTAACATCAGCCCCGAAAACGGATACGGCAATTACGAGCAGGATTACGTGATTAAGTTAGCCCGTGCCGTATTTGAAATTGACGGGAAATTTGATGAGGAAAGAATTTCAACCGGAAGAGAAATTGAAATGAACGATGCCGACGGCAACCCATTATTGGGCAAGGTGCTGAGCGTTGGGCCAAACGAAGTGGAAATGGATTTTAACCACCCATTGGCCGGTTACCAATTGCATTTTACCGGAGAGGTGCTGGATGTGCGTGAAGCCAGCAAAGAAGAACTGGAGCATGGGCACGTGCACGGCCCACACGGTCATCACCATTAAAAATTAAAAGGCGGGTTTATCCGCCTTTTTTGTTTAGATCAATAGTATGAGTAGAAGAGCTTTGAAAATATCAGCCCGAAAGTAAAAGGCAATATTGCTATTTCAAACCTTTTAAAAAATCCTCAGAAAAAAATTTTGAATTTCCACCTTTAAGCAAGCTGCCAAAGGTCATATTGGAGCACATTAGCCTGACGACATACAATGACGCTTTTAATCTGCCTAATTCTCTTTACATTTATGTAGTGAAAATAGATGGCCAAAATAAAAGCCTTCGGTTCATAAAACTATAGATGTTTAGAACACTTGTTACCGTATTAATTTTAATAGCAACCAAAGGATTTGCACAGATAACAGTTATTAATACTGGTACATCTGAACATATTTTCAATATTTCTAAAATTGGAGATAATGTGCTTATATCAGGATTTAAAACTTATTTAGTAAAGTGTTATGGTGAATGCAATTCCATTATTCCATTAGTGGTTCCAACAGCCACGAATAGCGCATTTGTTTTTACGGTTACTCGGCCTGACTCAAATACCTTGTACATGAATTCTAACATAACATGGTCACAGCATACTGTTTGGAAGAGTGTAGACTGCGGTATGAACTGGTCGAAAAAGGTGGATACCTTCTACCCAGATTTACAAATAACTCGGTTCTTTGATACGATAAATGGTGTTAGTTTCTGTGGGAACTTTACTTTGGTGAGTACAAACAATGGTTTTACCTCCTTTTCTAACGGCAGCTGGCCCAACAAGTATCCTTGGGTTGTTGAAGCTGATGGAGATAGCACTGTGACTATAGGGGACCAAACAGGAGGGCTTTCTATCTCTTACAATAGAGGTAGTACATGGCATGCTTGTACCGGAATGAACCTTACAGTAAATGATGTAAAATTCTATAATAAAGACACACTATTTGCTATAACGGATAATTCAACTTTTAACTATGATTCCTGTTTCGCAAGGTCATATGATAAGGGTTTAACATGGGACTGTATGAGGTTTTTCCCAAATGACCTTTTGTCAACCCCAGCAAAACATTCGCTTCGGCGATTGCATATAAAAAGCCACAACGAAATATATGTTCTCGCTTATGATTACTCAGCCAACGAAGATGTAATCTTCAAAACTAGTAATATGGGTTATTCCTGGGCAAAATATGTAGCTCCCTTTAGCGTGGGTTTGAATGATATGAAGTTCTTAAACGATAGTATAGCAATAATTTGTGGGAACTCAGGCTTGCTTTTTAAATGGAATAAGAACCAGTCTGTTTTTACAACTATCATTGAAACTTCTTCAGAGAAGGATCTGATACGTCTCTTTCCAAATCCTACATGTGAAAAACAGACACTATCGGTAAAGACGGAAAATGTGTCAATACTAGAAATTGAATTATATGACTTAATCGGTAGGAAGATTAGAACAGTTTATTCTGGAAAGGTCAAAGGAGCAGTAACAGAGATAGAGTTCGATGTATCAAACCTCTCAAACTCCGTGTACACATATCATATATTGATTGACGGTAACAAAGTTTGCCGTAAATTAATCAAACAATAATTCCGGAGCTTGGCATTGAGTATACTTATTCGCATTGAGAATTCCTTCGGTCAAACAGTGAAAAAATGATTTGTAGTTACAAGGTAAGCTTTGCCTCAACCCAATCCTCAAATCCTAGCCCCTCCCCCCTAACTTCGTGAGAGAGCCAAAATCGTACTTCAATTTTACGATGCGCAGGCTTTGGTTGCTGGGGTCGCGGATGATGAAGGAGTTCAGTAAACCGTTGTTACGGTCGCGCACGTAGGAGATCTCCCTCAGTAAAATATCGTTGCGGTATTTTTTTTCGTTGTACAACTCTTTAAACTCATCGTACTCGTATACGGTTTTTAAAACAATGTCGTGATGGGCGTTGCCTTTAAAACGGGCCTCGGCTAATTTTCCATCTTTATATTCAAACCAACGCTGCTGGCGGATCCAGGCTGCGGCGATATAAGTCTCGTCCTCGTTCAATTTGCGTCCGGCACTGTCGTAATTGCTGATGCTCTCCTTGTAAGGCCGGTTTTCGTTGTTTAAAAAAATGCATTTGGTTTGGCCCGAAGCGTAAGTTTGGTACTGAAAAGAATCTTCACTCAGCAAGACCTGATTGCCCAGGATAAACACCGAACGGTCGGGACTGTTATTGGTTTCCTTATAACGGCGCTCTTTGGTTAAACGGTTTTGCGCGTCATAAGAATAATACCGGCTTTCGTAATAATTGGCTCCGTCGTGAAAACGTTTGAGCACCAGATTTTTGTTCTGATAAAAATACGATGTGCTTACCGTATCGTATAGGTATTCGTTTTGCAGGGTGCTTTGCCAGGTTCGGCCCACCCTGATTTTCACTTCCTTTTGTATGGTTTTAACTATGGTGGTATAATAGTATCTCGACAATTGTCCGTCGGCATTGAACTCGTATACCTCCGTGAGGCTTTTATCAACCGGCACTTCAAAATCTTTTTTATCAATGATTTCGTAGGTGATTTTTTTAATGCCTTTGGTGCGAATGATCTCAGGATTAAAATTGTGATTCAATTCAAAAGCCGTTTCGGCACTTGGAATCAACACCTGAGCCATTCCCGAGGAACAGATCAAAAGGGCAAGTATGGTTTTAGTGACGTTCAATTTGTTTCAGCGCCTCTTCAACACTTTCCACCGGTAACTGACAGCTGCTGTTTTTACACACGTAAATCAGCGTTTTTTCTGCCACTTCCCTGTTTTTAAGCAAAGGCAATTCAGAGCCATCGCGGCCCGGCGCTAAAATCGTGTTTGTAAGCCCTGTTTTGTAGAGCGTCCTTAACTTTTCATCAACAGTTTTACCAACAATGGCCACTTCGTAAAAGGGATAGGCCACATGCAGCCCAAGAGCAGCCCAATTGCTGTAGCCCGGAGGATAACGCATAAATTCCTCGGTTACCGCGTCCAGCATGTTCAGGGCCCTTTGCTCCCACTCAGGAATGTAAAAATACCTACTGAGGTAAAACAAATTGAGGGCAATCTGGGAATTGGAAGCCGGAATCACATTATCACTTGTTTCGGTGTTCCTGGTCAGCAAGTCGGCCTGGGCTTTTGAGGTGTAGTACAAAAAGGGACTCTTGGGATTCTCAAATTCCTTAAGACTGAGTTCCGTGAATCGTTTGGCCTCTTGTAAATACCTTTCGTTTTGTTCCAGCAAATAACAATTCATCAGCGCTTCGCTCACAAAGGCATAATCTTCAAGAAAAGCCGGTATTTTAGATACCCCGTTTTTGTAGGTCCTGAACAAAGTACCTTGTGGGGATTTCATTTTACTGAGAATAAATTCCATGGAGCGCAGAGCGATGGTTTTGTATTTCTCCTCGCCAAAAGCCAGGTGAGCCTGAGCATAGGCCGAGCACATCATGGCGTTCCAGGAGCAAATGCTTTTATCATCGAGGCCGGGTTTTACCCGCGTTTCGGCCACCTTCAGCAAAGCTTTCCGGCAGGCCTCCATTTTTTGCTCGAGATGTTCCCTGCTGATGTTTTCAGAAACCATCAGGGCCGCAAGATGCTCAGAGCGCATCAGAATGTAATTGTCGTGCTCCCAATACCCTCTTTCATTGATGTTGTAGTATTTCGAAAAAAGATCAAAGTCTTCGTTTAATATTTCTTTCAATTCCTGTTCCGTCCACACGTAGTATTTTCCTTCCTCTCCCTCCGAGTCGGCATCGTAGGCCGAATAAAAACAAGCTTCCCGGCCCATCCACTCCTTCTCAACAAAATTCAGGGTTTGTTCGGCCACCTCTTTGTAATAGGTGTTTTTGGTGAACAAATAAGCTTCAATGTAAAGCGACACCAGTTGTGCATTGTCGTACAACATTTTTTCAAAGTGAGGCACTTTCCAAATCATGTCGGTGCTGTAGCGTGAAAATCCACCCCGCAACTGATCGTAAAGCCCGGCGCCGGCCATTTTATTGAGGGTCAGAAGAACGTGGTTTTTTGTTTCCTGATCTCCGCTTAGCTCTGCATATCTAAGTAAAAAACGGTAATTGTTGGGCATGGGGAATTTTGGAGCCCGGTTTTGTCCCCCGTCTTTGCTGTCAAAGCCCTGTTTCCATTTTTGAACGGCGCTGTGAATTTTTGTGCGGCCAAAGGGCAGGGTGTTTTCTTTCTGCGTCACCAATTCTTCCGCTTGTTGTATGCCTTTGGTCAATTCCAGCGCATAGTCCACTACCTTTTGAGGCTCATTTTGATGAAGCCTGGCAAGGGTGTTCAGAATGTGAATCCATTGTTTTTTTGGGAAATAGGTTCCTCCATAAAAAGGTTGGCCATTGGGCAACACAAAACAATTGAGGGGCCAGCCCCCTTGCCCGTTCATGAGCTGCACAGCCTGCATGTAAAGCATGTCCACGTCGCTGCGTTCTTCGCGATCCACCTTCACGTTTACAAAATACCGGTTCATGAGTTCGGCCACTTCCTTGTCTTCAAAACACTCGTGTTCCATTACGTGGCACCAGTGGCAGGCGCTGTAACCTATACTAATGAGTACCGGTTTGTTCTCTTTTTTTGCCAAAGCAAAA
>JALOMJ010000140.1 GCA_025455485.1 Bacteroidia bacterium
TTTGGTAAGATCGTATTCTTTGTCGCGGGTAACACCGCTAACATTGAACCGTTTCATAAACGTAATGCCTTTAGGCCCGTCGCGGTAAATCATGTTATAAGTGGTGCGCTCATCGTTCTTGCGGAACACAGCCACATGAATGATGTCCTTGCCAACAAACACTTTATCCGCCACTTTAAACACCTTCATTTTCCCTTCTTTGGTAAAGGCAATGATATCATCAATGTCTGAGCAATCGCAGATGTATTCGTCCTTTTTTAAACCGGTACCAATAAACCCTTCCTCACGGTTCATGTACAATTTTTCATTGGCCATTACCACCTGAGTGGCAATAATGGCTTCCAGCTGTTTGGTTTCGGTTTTGCGTTCGCGTCCGGCACCGAATTTTTTCTTGAGGTTTTTATAATATTCTACTGCGTAATCCACCAGATTGGCAAGATTGTTTTTAACCGCTTCCACCAGATTGGCAAGATTGTTTTTAACCGCTTCAATCTTGGCGTCCAGTTCCTTCATAAATTCCTCCGCCTTGATGCTGTCGAAACGGGTGATGCGTATCATCGGAATCTGCGTCAGTTTTTGAAGGTCCTCGTCGTTGATTTCACGCAATAACTTTTTACGATACGGCTTAAAGCGCTCGTACAAGTATTCGTATAGGGTTTCGCGGTTGGCGTACTTTTTAAAATCAATGTACATCTCCTCTTTGATGAACAATTTCTCAAGGGAAGCAAAATGCCATTTTTCTTCGAGTTCTTTTTGTTCAATCTCCAACTCCTGCTTTAAAAGAGCAAGGGTTTGCTGAGTACAGATTTTCAGAATCTCACTTACACCAACAAACCTGGGCTTATCGTTCTCGATAATGCAGGCGTTGGGAGAAATGCTGACCTCACAATTGGTAAAGGCGAATAAGGCGTCAATGGTTTTGTCGGGAGAAATGCCCGGTTGCAGGTGAATCAAAATCTCAACGTTTTCCGCCGTATTGTCTTCCACTTTTTTTACCTTGATTTTGCCCTTGTCGTTGGCTGCTAAAATCGAATCAATCAGGGAGCCGGTGGTGGTGCCAAAGGGGATTTCAGTAATCACCAGCGTTTTGGAGTTGAGTTCTTTAATTCTTGCTCTTACTTTTATTTTCCCGCCTCTTAATCCGTCCTTATAGTCGCTAAAATCAGCAATGCCCCCGGTAATAAAATCAGGATAAATGCTGGCTTTTTTTCCCTTCAATATTTGAATGGAAGCGTCGATGAGTTCATTAAAATTGTGAGGTAATATTTTTGTGGCCAATCCCACCGCGATGCCTTCAACCCCCTGGGCCAGTAATAAAGGAAATTTTACAGGTAAGGTAAGGGGCTCTTTGTTACGGCCGTCGTAGCTTAATCCCCAGTTGGTGGTTTTTGGATTGAACAGAACTTCTAATGCAAACTTTGAAAGTCGCGCTTCAATATAACGGGGTGCGGCGGCGCTATCACCGGTAAGAATATTTCCCCAGTTTCCCTGACAGTCAATTAACAAATCCTTCTGCCCCATGCTCACCAAAGCATCGCCAATACTGGCATCGCCGTGAGGATGGTATTTCATGGTGTTTCCGATCAGGTTCGCCACTTTGTTGTAGCGACCATCTTCCAACTCCCACATGCTGTGCAGTATCCTTCTCTGTACCGGTTTTAAACCATCCTCAAGTGCAGGCACCGCCCGTTCGAGGATAACATAAGAGGCGTAATCAATGAACCAATTCTTGAACATCCCGCTCACATGGGTGAGGTTGTCCACCTCATTGTGGTTATCCATGTCAGCCCCTTCGAAAATAGTATCGTCCATTCTTGTTTCTAAAGATAAAGTGCAAATATACGTTTAGGAGATGAAATATGGGGCTTAGATGGGGCGCCAAAGCCCGAAAAAGTGAATGAAATATTCACATTTTGGCTTTAATACACCAGTATTTTCCGTTTCAGGAAAAACAAAGCCTCGGCAAGTTTGGCCTGCAGTTTAGGGTTAGAATACGCATTTAACCCGGCCTTTTCTGCATTGTTAGCATAACCATACACTTCTGTTACTTGCTGTTTGTAAAGGATTTCGGAACTGCCCGACTTTTTCAGTTGCAGGTCAACGATTAATTGAACCAGACTGAGCTGGTAGTTTTTTTCGAGTATATCGCTGCTGATGTCTTTTTGGGTTTCGGCGTTAGCACTGATGATATAATCTGCCAAAGCCGCTTTGTCTACCATACGCACCTCCTGGCCTTCAAATTTTTGTTTGATGAAGGATTCGATGGAACTTAAACCCGTTGGTTTGCCAAAGTTTTTTTCAAGTACTTCAACAAAAATAGTGACCTGGGTGACATTGGCCTGCACTTTTAAAGCAGGAGTTTGAATAAATTGTTTTAATAAGGTAATTCCGGCGCGGCTTACCGAATCGCTGCCCATCAGTTTCGTAATATCAGGGCTCAGCGAGAATGACACGTATTGGTTCAAGGGCTCCACACTCTGCACTTTTAACTGAAGTTCACCTTGCTGGTCGGTAGAGCTCGATTCAGACACATCTACCTGATCCTCTTCACTGAGCACCGATAAGGGGAAATTTTGCAGGGGCAATTTGTTTTTGATTTGAAGTTTAAATTGGAGCGGTTCGTAAACTGCCTGATAAGGCTTCAATTCAGGGATGACCTTGTTTTGAACAACGGTAATGGATTGTAGCTGATTTTGAATCAGGTTGGTGAGATCCAGAATGTTTTTTAAACCTTCGGTTTGTGCCGGATCAAAGTTGATTTCTTCGCTGAGATAGGGCGTTAATACCCCGAAAGCCTGTATGCGCTTTTTTAAGGCAGATGAAAAGTCCTGATTTTTTTCGTCGTAAAAACTGGAGGCGATAAAGTTAGAGGCCTTGTTAATGGTTTGTTGTTTTTTAAGCGCTTTTTGTTTGGCGTACTCTTCTTTATCGAGTTGATAATACACCCAGTACTGTTTGTCGTTTTCGTAGGAATCTACAAGGGTATAGCCTTCAATGTTATCACTGTTGGATAATTTGATCAGGGAATTGAAATTTTCATTAAAACTATTGCTGTTTTGTACGGTATATAGCACCGAGTTGCTGGAGATGTCCACTTTAATTTCAGAGGCCAAATCGTAAAGCGCGTTCTTTTTGGCTTCCATCTGGTAGTTTCCGCTCCTCCCTTTTTCGGCAAAACCAATACCAACGTATTTGAACCCGTTGTTGGGCCGACTGCTTACCCATAACGGTACTTTCACTTCTACAGCTACTGCAGGTACTTCCTCCCGGGTTTTACAAGCCCAAAACAAACTCAACACAGTGGTAAGTAGTATTAATTCGCGGAGTTTCATTTCATGGAAGCCGTTGAAGAAATGAATAATTTAATGTTTTGATTGTAAACGTCGGTTTTTAATTCCTCCTGCGTTTTTAAGGTGTTGCGTGCGCTGAAAGAATTCCTCCAGGCTTTGGCATTATATTGGGCCGTTGGAGCAGTTTGCTGAGGGTTGTAAGGGTATAAATTATTGATGTTGCTTTTGAAAGGTTGGGTAAATTCCTGGTATTCTATCGCATCAGCACTCTGAATGTTTTTGGTTTGAGAAGCCACAATCTGGCTGTTTAATGCGTTGATGACTTTAAAGCTGAAGTCGTATGACACCGATCGTTGCGCCTTCACGAGATTATACGTGAAAGGTTTATAATCCACTATCACCAGTGTGTCGTTCTTTCGGGTGCGGGTTTCTTCAAAGCCCTTTTTCTGTGTTTTTATAAGCCCCGAATCGAATTCTTTGGCGTTGCTCACGGTAAAAAAATAAAAATAATCAGCGCCTGTGGCTTTGCGTATGGCCTGAATCAAATCAACATTTGTGCTTTTACTGAAATCAAAGGCCTCCGGGGTTTGCTGAAAGGGGGTGTTGTTGATCACTTTTATGCCTTTCACCTGATTGGCTGCAGCATCGTTCATGTTGTTGTACACTGCCGATTCAATGGTTTTGGTTAATGCATTTGAAGCGCCGTTGGGTTCAAACAAAATAAACTGTTTGGTGCTTTGTGCAGTGGCCATCTCCAGCAGATCCTTGGCATCTTTGTATTTATCGGTTTTTGAAGAAATGGCAGACAAGGCCTGTACCGCCGGGGCGTAATTTTTGTTTTGCAAATTGGTGATGGCGGTCTGATACAAAGGCTCACAGGTAGCAATGATGCTCAGTTGAGCCAGGTTTTTATAGTCTTTATTGTAACGGTTCACTTTTGAAATGTAGCTGAGGGCTTCGTTGTATTTTTTTTGATTCACCAATACCGCGGCCTGATGGTAATTTTTAGAGCAATACAACTCTACCGACTTCTGATAATCTTCATCGTAAGCTTTGGGGTAATCCATTTGTACATTTAGCGCGGCGCATCGGTCTACAAAATCTTTCATCCTCTCGTAACTTTCAAGGCTGGCTTCGTTTTGCTGGGTATTAAAATTCCTGAAAAATTCAGAAGCCATGCCCGAGGTGTGTTTCTGGCCCACTTCTTTTAATTTTAAACGGGCTTCTACATTGGTGGGTTTTCGTTGCAGGGATTGAAAATAAAACTCCGCGGCCTCATTCACGAGTCCCATCTTTTCCATTTTCTCTGCTGCTTTGAAGTACTTTTTAGATCCTGTACAGGCAATTAAAAGCAATGAAAATGCAAGACTGCTTATGTAGATCAGTGGTTTCACGGAAAGGGTTAAAAAAAGAGCATCTTCAGTGAAGATGCTCTGATGGGCTTAGGTTTATTTACCTTCTTCAGCCATTTTTTTCATCTCAGCATCAAAGATTTGCTGAAATTTTTGTTTGTCGTAATCCAGCTTCAGTTTGGCGTCGTTGGAGATTTTTGCATCCAGTTTTTCGAACACTTCTTTTTTACCGGCTTCAATCGCAATCCAGTAGCTGTAAGAATTATCCGGCTCTTTGAAAATCTTTTCGCCGATTTCCTTTACGTTAGACATTTGCATGTTCACCACTTCGCGGGTAAGCTCCTCAAATTTATTTTCATATTCCTGAGAGCTTCCAACTGAACGCTGATTAGTGTACTGGTCGGTTACTCTTTTCACAGTAGCCTGAATGTTGGCAGCCATTTCAGCACGTGCGTTTTGAAAGGCGATCTTTTTAGCGGTGGCCAGGTCAGGGGATTTGCCCACTTGTTTGGCTCTGAAATAATTTTCATCGCTGCGGTACTCTTTGCTGCTGAACGGAACTGTGATTTCCACCGCTCCTGTTTCTTTTTGAACCGGAGTTCCTTTTTTAGATTTACACCCCCCCAGGGTTAAAGCAACCAAAGCAGGGATTAAAAGTAATTGCGTTGTTTTCATACGTTTTGTGTTTTTGTTTGTTGAAGATAGATTCAATTATTATTCCAATTTTAACAAATGTACTAAAATTAACTTTTGTTAACCCACCAAGTCCTTTTCAAGCTCTTTCTCAATTCTCAGGTTTTCGATAATAAACTCCTGCCGGTCCTGAGTGTTTTTACCCATGTAATAATTCAGCAATTCCTGGATGCTGGCGCGTTGGTCAATTAATACCGGCTCCAAACGAATGTCTTTTCCAATAAAATGCTTGAACTCATCCGGTGAGATTTCACCCAGCCCTTTAAAACGGGTGATTTCGGGTTTTGGTCCCAGTTTGGCGATGGCCGCTTTGCGTTCCTCATCGCTATAACAATAAATTGTTTCCTTTTTGTTACGAACCCTGAATAATGGGGTTTGCAGAATTTTCACATGGTCGTTTTTAACCGGTGAGCAATAACAAACGGATGTGCATGCCATCCACGTCGGCATCGGTAGCAATCACCACATTGTTGTAACGCAATTCCTCTAAACCATCCTCAATGTTCAAAGCCGCCTGAAGCAGATTAAACTCCTCGTTTTCGTACACCACTTTTTTACCCAAACCAAAACAATTCAGTGGTTTTCCTTTCAGGCTAAACACTGCTTGTGTATTTACATCGCGTGTTTTGGTAATGGAACCACTTGCCGAGTCGCCCTCACAAATGAAAAGGGTGGTATCCAAACGACGTACGTCTTTTGTATCATCCAAATGCACACGGCAATCGCGTAATTTTTTGTTGTGCAGAGAGGCTTTTTTGGCTCTTTCCCTGGCCAGTTTTTGTATGCCCGATAGTTCTTTGCGCTCTCTTTCGTTGGCCAGAATTTTTGCTTCGATGGCTTTAGCAGTATCCGGATTTTTATGCAGATAATTATCCAGTTGCTCCTTGATAAAATCATTAATAAAACTGCGCATGCTTTGTCCGCCCGGCGCAATTTCCTGAGAACCCAGTTTGGTTTTGGTTTGGGATTCAAATACCGGTTCCTGCACCTTCACGGCAATTGCGGCGATGATGGATTTACGCACATCGGTTGGATCAAACTCTTTTTTGTAAAACTCCCGGATGGTTTTCACCACAGCCTCCCTGAAAGCGGCCTGATGCGTTCCGCCCTGAGTGGTAAACTGCCCGTTCACATAACTGTAATACTCCTCACTGAAATGTTCGTTGCTGTGGGTCATGGCCAGTTCAATGTCTTCTCCACGCAAATGAATAATGGGATACAGAATTTCTCCGGTAATGTTTTTTTCAAGCAGATCTTTTAAACCATTGTCCGATTTGTATTCCTGCCCGTTGAGATAAAGTTTGAGCCCGGTATTTAAAAACGCATAGTTCCATACCATGCGGTCGATGTACTCGTGCACAAAATGGTATTTTTTAAAGATGCTGTCGTCCGGTTTAAATTCCACCAGGGTGCCGTTCTTTTCGCCTGGAGCAGCAACTAATTTATATTCCTTCACCAGTTCTCCTTTCGAAAAATCAGCAGTTTTAGCTTGCCCATCGCGGTAAGAAGTCACTTTAAAATTAATGGATAAGGCATTCACCGCTTTGGTACCCACCCCATTTAAGCCAATGGATTTTTTAAAGGCCTCACTGTCGTATTTACCTCCGGTGTTGATTTTAGAAACCACTTCCACCACTTTCCCTAAAGGAATACCGCGTCCGTAATCTCGAATGGTGACGACGCCGTCTTTGATGTTAATCTCAATCTTATCCCCCTCGCCCATCATAAATTCGTCGATGGAATTGTCCATCACCTCTTTGATAAGCACATAAATGCCATCGTCAAACGCGCTGCCATCGCCTAATTTCCCAATGTACATTCCGGGGCGAGTGCGAATGTGTTCTTTCCAGTCGAGGGATTTTATGCTGTCTTCGTTATAGGTTGATTTTGCCATTCTTTGAATTCCTGGTTTGATGTTTTTTGTTTCTTGTTGCAGCTTTATTTCTTGTCTTTTTCTTTAAACTTATTTCCTTTAAAATCTGAGTTTCTAAGGTAACTAATAAATGCCCCTAGTTTACCAGCGAGTAATAAACATTTCTGTTGTAGCTCCTCAAATTCCTCCTTTTTTACTAACTCCCTGTCTTTTACCCTGTATAGTTGGGATCTGACTTCAGCCAAAGATCCTTTTGCAATAGCCAAAAATTGAATAAATTCCTTGTTTCCTTCTCTTTCAAAACCTTCGGCAATATTGTCCATAATTGAACCAGCAGCAGAATCAAGTTGATTTCCTAATTCATAATTTCTTGTTTCTTTTAGCTTATTTAAGTGTGGAATTAATTCAAGATTGATCTGTCTGGCCAGAATCCAAACATCTAAATCTTCAAATTTCTTGATAGTTGCCATTTGCTTCAACCAGAAACATCAAACAAAAAACTTCAAACGTTAAATGCCATCTCCATCCAGTATATTTCCTAGACCTCCAAGGATACTTCCTTCTTCTTTTCTCCTGAAGGAGCCATAGGAGAGAATTCGTCCTGCCAGGCGGCTGATGGGAAGGGTTTGGATCCACACTTTGCCCGGACCGCGCAAACTCGCATAGAACATACCTTCTCCTCCGAACAAAGTATTTTTAACTCCGCCCACAAATTGTATGTCGTAATCCACATCGCTGGTAAACGCCACAATACAGCCTGTGTCTACTTTCAGGAGTTCGCCAATCTGAAGGTGTTTTTCAATTACGTGTCCTCCGCTGTGCACAAAGGCTAGTCCGTCTCCCTCCAGTTTTTGCATAATAAACCCTTCGCCCCCAAACAAACCCGTTCCCAGTTTTTTCTGAAATTCAATGCCAACGGCTACGCCTTTCGCAGCGCATAAAAAACTATCCTTTTGGCAAATGATTTTTCCGCCCAAACGATGAAGATCCATAGGAATGATTTTTCCGGCATAGGGTGCGGCAAAACTCACCTGGCGTTTTTGCTGTGAGGTGTTGGTGTAAACAGTCATGAATAAATTTTCACCAGTCAGCAAACGTTTGCCGGCCGAGAAAAGTTTACCCATGATGCCTTTTTCATTACCATCCCCAAACAAGGTTTGCATTTGAATGCCGTCGGTCATCATCATAAAACTGCCGGGTTCGGCAATCACGGCCTCCTGTGGATCGAGTTCGATCTCTACGCATTGCATTTCCTCTCCGGAAAGCTTAAAGTCAATTTCGTGGTTGTTCATTGTATATTATTTATTCCAAGTTAACTATTCCGGGTGACTTCCGAAACAACTCGGAATAAACAACCCGAAATAGTGAATACTTGATTAAACGTTAAACCTAAAATGCATCACGTCTCCATCGTTTACAACGTATTCCTTTCCTTCTATCCTCAACTTTCCGGCTTCGCGACAAGCGGCTTCAGAGCCCATGCTGATAAAATCGTTGTAGGAAATGACCTCTGCTTTAATAAATCCTTTTTCAAAATCGGTATGAATCACCGCTGCGGCTTGCGGGGCTTTGGTACCGTGGGTAATGGTCCAGGCCCTTACTTCTTTTACCCCTGCAGTGAAATAGGTGTCGAGCTTTAATAATTTGTAAGCCGATTTAATCAGTTTGTTTACTCCGGGCTCATCCAAACCCATTTCTGCAAGGAACATCTGTTTTTCCTCGTAGGTTTCAAGTGAAGCAATTTCGCTTTCCATTTGCGCAGTGATGACCAGAATTTCGGCGTTTTCGTTTTTCACGGCTTCTTTCACTGCTTCCACGTGTTTGTTTCCTGTTTTGGCAGAAGCTTCATCCACATTACACACATACATCACCGGTTTAATGGTGAGCAAATGCAAATCCGCAATATAGGGCAACTCATTCTCTTCGAGGTGGCAGGCCCTTGCAGAGGAGCCACTTTCCAGGGTTGTTTTTACTTTTGTAAGGGTTGCAAAAATCCGAACCGCCTCTTTATCGGTGCCGGTTTTGGCCAGTTTTTCGAACTTTTTCATTTTGCCTTCCACACTTTCCAGGTCTTTCAGCTGCAATTCGGTATCAATGATCTCTTTGTCACGCACCGGATCTACTCTTCCATCCACGTGCACCACATTATCATCGTCGAAACAACGCAAAACGTGAAGGATGGCATCGCATTCGCGAATATTTCCAAGAAATTTATTACCCAAACCCTCGCCTTTACTGGCGCCCTTCACCAGACCGGCAATGTCGACAATTTCAACCGTGGTAGGCACAATGTTCTGAGGCTTAACAATCTCCGAAAGTTTGGTCATGCGCTCATCGGGTACGGTTATCGTTCCCACGTTTGGATCTATTGTACAAAACGGAAAATTGGCCGCCTGAGCCTTCGCGTTACTTAAACAATTAAAAAGCGTGGATTTTCCCACATTCGGTAAACCAACAATTCCACATTTGAGTGCCATGCGTAAAAATTATGTTTTGAATTAAAACCGGCAAATATACTAATAAACAAGGCATTTTGACCGTTTTGTGCCCCAGGATTTTCTAGTTTTTAACATCCCTTTCTTCTTATTAACACCAAGCCATTCGGGCGACCGGCAAATGTTAATTTTGCGGTTCAACCTAGCAATTATGCCAAAAATGGATGAGATGAAGCGACTTTGCACCCAGGTGCGACGCGATATTGTGAGAATGGTACACGCCGTAAACTCCGGCCACCCCGGCGGTTCTCTGGGTTGCGTGGAGTTTTTTGTAGGTCTCTACGGGGAAGTTCTTCGTTACAATCCTGAAAAGTTTACCATGGACGGAAAAAACGAAGATGTATTTTTCCTCAGTAACGGGCACATTAGTCCGGTTTATTACAGTGTTTTGGCACACCATGGTTATTTCCCCGTAAAGGAACTTAACACGTTTAGAAAACTAAATACACGCTTACAAGGCCATCCCACCACCCACGAAGGTTTGCCCGGCATACGCATTGCCAGCGGTTCCCTTGGACAGGGCATGAGCGTGGCCATTGGGGCTGCACTCAGTAAAAAATTAAACAATGACACACATGTTGTTTACAGCTTACACGGTGATGGCGAACTCCAGGAAGGACAGATTTGGGAAGCCGCCATGTATGCCGCAGCAAAAAAAGTTGACAATTACATTGCCACGGTAGATTACAACGGCAGGCAAATCGATGGGGATGTGGATAAAGTATTGCCACTTGGAAACCTCAAGGCAAAGTTTGAAGCCTTTGGGTGGACCGTGCTTGAAAACCCGGAGGGGAACAACCTTGAACAGGTGCTTGCAACATTTAAGCAGGCTCAAACCCATCTGGGAAAAGGCAAACCTATCATGATACTCATGAAAACCGAAATGGGTATGGGTGTAGATTTTATGATGGGCACCCACAAATGGCACGGTTCAGCGCCCAATGACGAGCAATTAAAAAAAGCACTTGATCAGCTGCCTGTAACATTAGGTGATTATTAATTACCTTAGTACAGGCAAACACGCCATGCAGAGTAGCGTTTTATACCAATTCAGAAAAGTGAGCTTTGTTTTACTTTTTCTGATTTCTGTGCTCTGCACTTACTCACAATCAAAAACCACCAACCGCATCTTGTTTATATTCGATGACTCCTTCAGCATGAATGGGCCATGGAACAGTAACATTAAAATTGAGGTGGCTAAAAAAGTAATGGGAGAGTTTTTGGATAGCCTGAAAAACATTCCGAACCTTGAATTGGCTTTACGCTGTTACGGGCACACCACCTTTTTCAGACCGGAACGTAACTGCGAAGACACCAAACTGGAAGTAGCCTTTGCGCCTGCTAAAACCAATACCGAAAAAATTAAACAACGCATTTTAAAACTGGAACCCATGGGCACAACGCCCATAGCCTATTCTCTGGGCCAATGCATCAACGATTTTCCGGTTTGCAACTCCTGCCGCAACATTGTTATCCTCATCACCGACGGCATTGAAGAGTGTGGCGGAAATCCCTGCCAGGTAAGCATTGATATGCAAAAAAAAGGCATCTTTCTGCGACCTTTTGTTATTGGTGTTGGTCTTGATGTAAAATTTGCCGATGTGTTTGCCTGCATGGGAAAGTTTTATGATGTAAGCAACGAAGCTAATTTTAAGGATGTATTAAAACTGGTTCTCACAGAATCCCTTTCTCAAACCACTGTGGAAGTTGATCTTTTGGATATTCATAAAAAACTGAAACGGATGTTGACATGACCTTTTATGAGGCTGGTACATCGTTGGTGAAATACAACTACCTGCACACCATCAATCACCGCGGAAATCCGGATACGCTAGTGTTAGACCCGGATGTGAAATATGACCTGGTGGTACACACCATTCCGCCCGTTGAGAAAAAAAACATCAGCATTGAAAAAGGAAAACATAACATCATCACCCTGGATGCCCCTCAAGGGTATCTTCACCTGCAACTCGACGGACAGAACAGCAATTATTTTCCCACCACCATCGTTCGTCAGGAAGGCATTATGCACACTCTGAACGTGCAGGAATTTGGCACCAAAGAAAAATACATCGTAGGTAAATACGATTTAGAGATTCTCACGCTGCCCCGAATTAAACTGAAGGATGTGGAGATCAAGCAAAGCAGTACCAACACCCTTAAAATTCCGGCCAGCGGCAACGTTTACTTTAATAAAAGCAGCAAAGGCTATGGCAGCGTGTATGTTGACGATGGTAAAACCCTTGAATGGGTTTGCAACCTCAACACGGCTTCACAAAACGAAATTATATATTTACAACCCGGTAAATACAAAGTGGTATTCAGGCCCGAAATGGCGAAAGAAACCATTAAAACCACCGAACAGAACTTTGAGGTTAGAGCAGGCACACCCATGACCGTTAGAATACAATAACTATGAAAAAATACACATACACTGAAAAGAAAGATACGCGTTCAGGATTTGGCGCCGGGTTGTTTGAATTGGGTAAACAAAATGATCAGGTGGTGGCCTTGTGCGCCGACCTTACCGGCTCCCTAAAAATGGACGCCTTTGAAAAAGAATTTCCCGATCGCTTTTTTCAGGTGGGCATTGCCGAAGCCAACATGATGGGCATTGCAGCCGGACTAACCATTGGAGGAAAAATTCCCTTCACGGGCACCTTTGCCAATTTCAGCACAGGGCGCGTGTACGACCAGATTCGTCAAAGCATTGCCTACTCCGATAAAAACGTAAAGATCTGTGCATCCCACGCCGGCCTTACCTTGGGGGAAGACGGGGCCACTCACCAAATTCTGGAAGACATTGGTTTGATGAAAATGCTGCCCAATATGGTGGTCATCAATCCCTGCGATTTTAACCAAACCAAAGCCGCCACCATGGCCATTGCCAAACACCACGGACCGGTATATTTGCGTTTTGGTAGGCCTGCCGTGCCAAATTTTACACCTGCCGATCAGAATTTCGAAATTGGCAAGGCGGTCATGCTGCAAGAGGGCAAAGATATTACCATCATCGCCACCGGCCATCTGGTGTGGAAAGCCCTTGAGGCGGCGGAACAACTGGCCGAAAAAGGAATACACGCTGAAGTCATCAACATACACACCATAAAACCTCTGGATGAGGAAGCCATATTAAAGTCGGTTTCAAAAACCAAATGTGTGGTCACCGCTGAAGAACATCAAATGAACGGAGGTTTGGGCGACAGCGTTGCACAACTTTTGGCCAGAAAATTACCAAGCCCACAGGAGCTTGTTGCTGTTAACGATTCCTTTGGGGAGAGCGGCACACCGGATGAGCTAATGAAAAAATATGGTTTGGACACCGTGAACATTGTGGCTGCAGTTGAAAAGGTGATAAAACGGAAATGAGGTTGAAGAACTAATTTCTGATTTCTAATTTCTAATTGGTATATCCTATTAGATATCAGTAACGAAAAATCCTTCACAATTATTTAATTTCATTCCTGCCCCCCAATTCTTAACTTAGCTTCTTATTCCGAATTATGAGTCAATTTAACCGTACAAAAATTGTAGCCACCATGGGTCCTGCCACGGCTGATGCGAAAACATTAGAAGCCATGTTCAACGAAGGGCTCGATATTTGTCGCATCAACTTTTCGCACGGAGATTACGATGCCGTGCTCAGTACCGTAAAAAACATACGCGATTTAAATAAAAAATTA
>JALOMJ010000008.1 GCA_025455485.1 Bacteroidia bacterium
CAATGGGGCAACATTACCAGTGGCACCGAACTGATCCGTCGAAAGGGAGGGGCAGAAGCTTTTGGATTAACCACCCAATTGGTAAGAAAAGCGGATGGTTCTAAATTCGGTAAAACGGAAGGTGGGAACATTTGGCTGGATAAAAAACGCACATCGCCTTACCGGTTTTTTCAATACTGGATCAACACCAGTGATGAAGACGCCAAAAACTTCATTCGCATTTTCACCTTCTTACCAAAACAGGAAATTGAGTCGCTTACAACTGAACACGAAAAGGATCCCGGAAAACGCATTTTGCAAAACAAGTTGGCGGAAGAACTAACCACTTTGGTGCACAGCAAAGAAGATTACCAAACAGCTTTGGCTGCCAGCAAGGTTTTGTTTTCAGGAAGCCTCAGCGATTTTCAGAAGCTGGATGAAAGCACCTTTCTTGAATTGTTTGAAGGGGTGCCGCAAATCCAACTGAGTTACGAGGAGTTGAAAAATGCAATTCCTGTTGTTGATTTGTTGTCTGAAAAATCGAAAATAGCACCCAGCAAAGGCGAGGCAAGAAAATTGATTCAGGGTGGAGGTGTAAGTATCAATAAAGAAAAAGTGGAAAGTCAGGAAGTGCTGGTGAACTCCACCCACCTCATTAACAACAAATACATCATCATACAAAAGGGCAAAAAAAATTATTTCCTCTGTCTGGTAAATTAACATGGCTCTCAAGCAGACGCAATATTTAAAACTCTCACAAAAACTTTTGCCACAGCAAATTTTGCTGATGAAGTTGCTTCAGTTACCTACCATGGCCCTTGAAGAAAGAATTAAAGAAGAGTTGGAGGCCAATCCGGCATTGGAAGAGGATGGCGACCTCAGCAGTGATGAAGAGTTATTCAGTAACGAGGGCTCCGAAGAAACAGAACTGATCACAGAAGACGACACAGAAGAGAGTGGAGAAATGAGCGATGCTGAATTAAAAGAAAGTGCCAACGTGGAGATGGAAGATTTTATGGATGAGGGCGAACTCGATGCCTATAAATACGAGATCAGCAATAAGGGTGCCGACGATGAGTCGCGCGAGTTTGTGGTGGTGGAAGGACCGGCTTTTCGCGAACAACTTGAACAACAACTCGGTTTAAAGGAGTTATCAGAACAAGCCTACACAGTTGGCCTTTACCTCATCGGTTGCCTTGACGAAGATGGTTACATGCGCCGTGAGATTGAATTTGTTGTTGATGATCTGGCCTTCAATTACAATATCACCAGCAGTGTTTCGGAGGTTGAAGCGATTTTAAAGTTGGTGCAGGGTTTTGACCCACCGGGGGTTGCTGCCCGAAACCTTCAGGAATGTTTGCTGCTTCAATTAGAACGTAAAAGCGAAAAAACGCGTGAAGTGTTATTGGCCATCGACATGATTAAACACCACATGGAGGAGTTTTCGAAAAAACACTACGATAAAATTTTAAAACGCCTGCACATTGAAGAGGAAGACCTGAAGGATGTTATTGAAGTTATCCGTCACCTGAACCCAAGGCCTGCCAACAGCGGTGAAAGTAAGGAAAACACCATGAGTGCTGTGGTGCCCGATTTTATTGTTAACGTTAGCGACGGTATTCCTGAATTGAGTATTAACGGACGAAATCTTCCTGATTTAAAGATCAGTAAAGATTACAAAGACATGTTGGCAGAATACACCAAATACAAAGACAAAAGCAGCAAGGAGGCCGTGGGTTTTGTAAAAAGCAAAATAGAAAGCGCATCCTGGTTCATTGA
The DNA here is from genome assembly GCA_025455485.1 of Bacteroidia bacterium. Classification (GTDB taxonomy): domain Bacteria; phylum Bacteroidota; class Bacteroidia; order B-17B0; family Aurantibacillaceae; genus Aurantibacillus. The sequence continues at coordinate 1,759 of JALOMJ010000008.1, forward strand.
GGCTTTGCAACAACGCTACGCCACCATGTCTATTTGCATGAAGTGTATACTGGAGTTTCAAAACGAGTATTTTGTAACAGGCGATGAAAACAAATTAAAACCCATGATTCTGAAAGATATTGCCACACGCGTAAACATGGACCTATCTACCATTTCACGCATGGCCAACAGCAAATACGTGCAAACACCTTACGGCACGTTTTTGCTGAAATCATTGTTCAGTGAAAGCATGAGCAGAGATGATGGCGAAGAAGTAAGCAGCCGGGAGATCAAAAACATTTTGAAGGAACTCATAAGCAAAGAGGATAAAAAATCACCCCTTACCGATGATGAACTCTGCGAAGCCCTGAACACAAAAGGGTATCAGATTGCCAGAAGAACCGTTGCAAAATACAGGGAGCAATTGGAGATTCCTGTAGGCCGAATGCGAAAGGAAGTATAAACTTACTCTAAAACCAGTTTTTTCAATTCACTGCGCGATTCTGTATTTATTTTTAACAGATAAAACCCCTTGGGCAGTTCACTCAAATCAACTATGGTATTGGATGCAACATGCTGTTTAAACAGAAGTTCTTTTCCTTCCACGGTGTAAAGGTGGAGCGTGATGTGTTCGGCTGACCCAGTTGTAATGGTAACATGACCTTTGCTTGGATTAGGAAATACCTCAAAGGCTTGGTTTTTATAGGCTATTCCGGCTATACCAACTTCATAAATAGTCACAATTGTATAAGCGGTATCTTCATAGCATGGGTGTGTGGCAATTAATTGAACGGTATAGGTACCATTGCTTGTGTAGGTGTTTGTGGGATTGGGACCGGAGGCAATTTGACCATCACCAAAATCCCATGAACACAGAGGATTAAGCGTTGAGGTAGCATTAAACGACACGCTGATGCCGGTATTGGTTTGTGTGAAGGCCGCAATAGAAGCGATGTCAAGTGCATTAAAGGCCGTATCACTTATACCTTCACTCAAATTAAAGTACGATCCGCTGGGGGAGTGTTCTAACTTTAAAGCCCTTACCATGTATTCGTGAACACCTTTGATGACAAGGCAGGAATCGGTATACACATTTCCCGTTATGAGTTGAGTGTTAACTCGGGTGTATTCCGGCACACTATCATTTCTAACATAGAGGTGATATCCTAACACACTACTGTCGGCACTGTGACTCCAAACAATAGTGCAGTGGTTTCCGTTTTTGGTTGCAATGACATTTGATGCCGGCGCCACAATGCTGTTGCGTAAGGTTGGGTCGCCCATCAGCGCATTGTGTATCCATTTGCCCGTAATGCCGGTTGGGCTGGCAAAGTATAAATTGCCGGGATTATTTTGTGTGAGTAACAGGCCGTATCCTATATTTTCTCCAAGACCCATGTGGTGCACTTGATAATGCGGACGTCCGGACCACAGGTTGGTTAATATTTTGCCCTGTGCAAGAGGTGCACGTAAAAAATTATTTTGTGAATCCCAATCGCCAAAATAAGAACCAAACAACATAGTAAAAACGCCTTGAAGGGATGCGGTACTCAATCCTGCGGTATTTCCTATTCCGCCGGCGCTGGTGTAACTGCCACCTCCGCAACCATACGACCAGAGGTAAGAACCGGCATTCATGCTTGTAAAGTAGTCGGCAGCCACTACGCTGGAAGTGCCTACCAAAGGAGCAAAATTTTTGTGAGCGCTGGCGGCAAACCCCTCGCCACCAAAGTATCCAAAATTATCGTCAATAACGGCGCGCGCCAGAGGAACATATATTTTTTTTCTGTAGTCGTGGTTTTTGTCGAGGTAGTTTTTAAGCAGTTGCACTTCGTTTAAAGTAAAAGCAGGCAGGTTATAAAAATCAACCCGGCCTACCTGTAATTCAATATTTCCGGGAACAAGACTTTGGTCAAATTTTCCATCGCCAGGTATATTGTGATGACGATTAGAGGTAGCAGCCGTTGAATTTACTGTTACATCGGTCCAAATGCCGTCCATGTCGCCGTAATACACATCGGCGGGCCAGGCGCCAAGGTGGTCGGGGTGCCCGTCAGGATTGATGTTACCACTGTAGGGCACAGGGATTCTTCCAAGCAAAAATACAGCTTTGGTATTAACCGGGTCGGTAAAGTAAAGTGATTTTATTTGCGATTTCACAGAATCCACAGGGGCATTTCTATTTACATTTAATCTCATTACTGTCCAGCCATCGCCTTCTATATCTGTTATTAAGCGGGCTATTTCAGATGCAAGAGGTGTTATAAAGGCGCTATCCACCACCAAAATTAATTTGCCACGGTATTCGGTCGCAGGCACTTCAATGCCGGAATTGATGTAGCCATAGCCGGTATATCCGCTTCCTACGCGAATTACTCTGTATTCATAGTTGCTGCCCAACGCGACGCTGTTGTCTGTATATTGATTTATGGTGCCACTGAGCGCAGATAGCGGTGCACCCCAGGCCGTAGCGTTTTTTAATTTCCTGAACACCTGGTATTGTGTGGTGGTGGTGTTGCTGGGCCAACTGAGGCTTATTTGAGCGGGATTAGTTTGCACCGTGGCGCTTAGCCTTACAGCCATATCTGCGGCGGATTGACCAAAGACTTGAGAGAGAGACAGTATCAGGGCAAAAAAACTAAGGCCTTTATTCATCGGGTTTTATTTTTAACAACAGTAATTGTGTAACAGCGCAAGGTAAATTAGCGTTTACGGTGTTTATTGAAGCTTGGACAGGTATCGCATTTGTTCTTTTGCAAAAAGCAAGCGCTTAAAATGAACATGAGAAAACTCAGGGCCAAACCAAAAAGCATACTTCTACGGAACATGGTAAACAAATATAATGCAATTAATTAGTATTTTTAGCCTTCATAACCGCGCAGTGTAGCTGAAATTAGCAGTATGGCATTTCAACCAATTAACAGTATAGGCAAATATTTTTCACTGATGTTCAGGGTATTCAGCAAGCCCGAGAAATTTAGCGTTTATATCCGTCAAATTATTTTCGAAATAAACAATTTGGGCATTTCCTCTCTTCCAATTATTGCCATCATTTCGGTTTTTATGGGCGGCATCATTACCATACAAGCTGCGTTTGGATTTGATAATCCTATGGTGCCCATTTATGCAGTTGGGTACACCACAAGAGAAAGTGTTATTTTAGAATTTAGTCCAACCATCGTATGTTTAATTCTTGCCGGTAAAGTGGGCTCCAACATTGCCTCCGAAATTGGCACCATGCGAATTTCTGAGCAAATTGATGCTTTGGAAATCATGGGTATCAACTCAGCCGGCTATTTAATTTTTCCAAAAATTGCAGGGGCCGTGTTTATTTTTCCATTTTTAATTGCCATTAGCATGTTTTTAGGTTTGTGGGGCGGTTACGTGATGGGTATTTCTGCAGGGGCTTGTTCGGCCTATGAATATATTTTTGGCATACAAGCTTTTTTTGAGCCCTGGAAATTGTATTATTCTTTCACCAAAGTGGTGGTGTTTGCATTTATTATTACCTCGGTGTCGGCCTATTACGGGTATTACACACATGGAGGCGCTTTAGAAGTTGGCCGCAGCAGCACAAACGCCGTGGTGTACAGCAGCATTTTGATTTTGATGTTTAGCTTGATCATAACCAATTTGTTCTTTAACCGTTGATTGAGATCAAAAACATAAGCAAGGCTTTTGATGGCCGGCAAATTGTAAAGGACGTTTCCTTTAAATTTGAAAAAGGTAAAACCAATTTAATTATCGGAGAAAGCGGTTGCGGCAAAACCACAATTATTAAGTTAATGGTGGGACTGCATTTGCCGGATGAAGGCGACATTATTTACGACGGACAAAATTTCCCTAAACTTTCAGTAAAAGAACAACAAGAGGTTCGTAAACAAATCGGCATGACCTTTCAGGGCGGGGCTTTGTTTGATTCTCAAACCTTGGAGGAAAACGTGATGTTTCCTCTGGATATGTTTACCAATTTGAGTAGGCATGAAAAACTCGATCGTGTAAATTTTTGCCTCGATCGTGTTCAGTTGACCGGAAAAAATAAACTGTACCCGGCTGAATTAAGCGGAGGCATGAAAAAGCGTGCAGCTTTGGCCAGGGCCATAGCCAATAATCCGCGGTATTTGTTTTGCGATGAGCCCAATTCCGGTTTGGATCCTAAAACAGCCATTGTTATTGATAAGTTGATTCACAGCATTACGGAAGAATTTGGCATGACCACAATTATCATTACCCACGATATGAATTCGGTAATAGAAATCGGAGAGAACATCATGTTTGTACACAAGGGTCAAAATTGGTGGACGGGGGATAAAACACAGGTACTGAACACCAACAATAAGGAGTTGTTTGATTTTGTTTTTGCCAGCGAATACATGAAAAACCTTTTTTTGGCAGGTAAAAAATAAACCTACAGTTCTTCCTGTATCTCCAGCCAACGTGTGGATTTTGCGTCCAGTTCCTGAGTTACTTTAGATACTTCCTCGCTGATTTTTTGAATTTCGTTGTAATCGCTTAAGCCTTCTGCCAGGCGGTTTTCCAGTTCCTTCTTTTTAAGTTCCAGATGGGGAATTTCCACTTCAAGGTCCTGCAATTCGCGCTGGGTTTTATAGGAAAGTTTTTTTGCGGGAGCCTCCATTTTTGTTTTTTCAGGTGTTGGAGCCGGACTTGTTATTTCTTCAAGAACCGGCATCTCTTTTGCGCTGCCTTCCGATTTTTGATTGCTTTTCCAGAGGCGGTATTCGGTGTAATTTCCCGGAAAATCTTTTATGGCTCCATCGCCTTCCAGAACAAAGGTGTGGTCCACCAAACGATCGATAAAATAGCGGTCGTGAGATACAATGAGCACACAGCCTTTGAATTCTTCAAGAAAATCTTCAAGGGTTTGGAGGGTCACAATGTCCAGGTCGTTGGTGGGCTCATCGAGAATCAAAAAGTTGGGATTTTTCATGAGTACCGTGAGCAGAAATAAACGGCGTTTTTCGCCCCCGCTTAAGGTATGTGCGTAAGAGAACTGAACGTTAGGTGCAAAATTAAAACGGGTGAGCAGTTGTGAAGCGGAAAGGCTGGAACCGTTAGCCAGGGGAATGTGTTCGGCAATGTCTTTTATGATTTCAATAATGCGTTTGTCATTATTGATTTGCATGCCTCCCTGGGAGTAATACCCAAACACAATGGTATCTCCTAAAGACACCTTGCCTGAGTCTACAGGTTCTTTTCCCTGAATAATGTTGAGCAGGGTTGTTTTTCCTGTACCATTGTTGCCTACCACGCCTATTTTTTCACCGGGAATAAAGGTGTAGGTAAAGGGATTAGAGATGATGTTACGCCGTGGGTATTTTTTAGTGATGCGATGCAGCTCCACCACCTTTGAGCCCATACGTTCCATTTTGGTGACCAATTCAATTTTTTTCTCAACGCGTTTTTGTTTGGCCTTTTTTTCTATTTCGTAAAAGGCATCCACCCGCGATTTGGACTTGGTGCCGCGGGCTTTGGGCATTTTGCGCACCCAAACTACTTCCTTACGATAAAGGTTACGTGCTTTGTCGATTTCCGCATCTGCAATTTGTTCGCGCTCGGCTTTTTTCTCAAGGTAATAATCAAAATTGCCTTTGTATTCGTACAAATCGTGGTTGTCGATCTCAATGATTCGATCGCACACTTCATCCAGAAAATAACGGTCGTGGGTAACCAGTAGGATACTCAAAGACCCATCCTGCAAATAATTTTCCAGCCACTCAATCATCTCAATATCGAGGTGATTAGTGGGCTCATCCATAATGATGAGGTTGGGACGATTGATTAAGGTGAGGGCGAGGGCCACGCGTTTTTTTTGTCCACCGGACAGGGTTTTTATGATTTGGGAGGTGTCGGTGATTTGTAAACGGCTTAAAATTTCGAGTATGTTTTTTTCGTAATCCCAGGCACCAATTTCGTTCATGTCGTGCAAGGCTTGTTCTAACAAATCGGCGGCTTTAGCGCTGTGATCGGTTTCGCTGAGTTTAATCACCGCGTCGTAATTTCTCTGGCACCTCACGTATTGGTTATCTGCGGTATCAATAAGTTGCTGGATACTGAGGTTTTCATCGAATTCAAAATTTTGTTCGAGAAAACCTACGCTGATGTCCTTGCGAAACACCACTTCGCCCTCATCGGCAATTTCTAAGCCTTTTAATATTTTAAAGAGGGTTGTTTTTCCTGAGCCGTTTTTGGCCACCAGGGCCACTTTGTCGCCATAATTAATACCAAAACTGATGTTTTTAAACAAAACTTTAGCGCCATAGGTTTTGGAAAGGCGGTTAACGGAGAGCAAATTCATGGGCGCAAAGGTAACGAAAGCATTTGTTGCAGAGCTTTAATTCTTAGGGGATGAAAATTGAATCGCATGCTGCGCCCAAAAAAGCGCAGAAAACAAAAAACCCCTCCAGTATTTGGAAGGGTTTAGTGAATAGTGTTATGGAAGTATTAATTTACTTTGTTATAATCCACGGAAGAGAGTTGTTCTCCGTTTTCATCCCAAGAGGTCCATACGCCGGATTTTTGACCATCGTTGTAATTCATCTCAAAGCGTTTATTGCCTTTATCGTCGAACACCAACCAAGTGCCGCTTTTTTTACCAGTGGTATAAAATGCAATGGCGGTAACGGAGCCGTTTTCGGAATAGCGGGTCCATTTCTGGTCTTTTTGTCCTTTGGTGAAAAAGCCGGACTCCATTAATGCGCCTGAGGCATAAAAATAAGAGGCTTCACCTTCAATTACACCGCTTTTAACCGTGAATTGAGATTTAGTATTATCTTGTACTTGAGAAATGGTTCCACTGAATAATTCACCTTCACTGTCAATGTAGAGTCCTTTATCGTTTAAAGTTTGAGCGTTCAAACATCCAAGGGCAAAAACGCTTGCGAAAATTAAAATGAGCTTTTTCATGGTTTCGGTTCTTAATTGATTTATTTCCTTGTACGAAATTATTAAAATAACGTTTCAGAAACAATTAACTAACAAAAACTTAACATTAAATTTACCTTATAGGGCAAAACGTTAAAAAAGAATTTACTTTTGATTAAGTGTAAGACGAATTTAAAGGGATTTGAGACTTAACTCGGTGTTTTGATTTACTTCAGAAGAGAGAAGTTCAACTGGTTGAAAGCCTATGCTTTCGATACTTAAGTGATAGACCTTATCAGCAGGTAAACTGAAAGTAAATCTACCTTCAAAATTTGCAAAAAACGCCTCGCCGGTTTCTTTCACTACAATGCGCACTGCAGGAATAGTTTCTCCAAAAACATCGGTGATGGTTCCGCTAATGGCTTTAGTGGCCGAAAAATGTTCGGATTTTCCTTCTTTATCTCCGGCAATACTGAAGAGGGGAAGAAAAGCGAAGAGGGCTATGTAGAGGATGGATTTCAACGGCACAAAAATAGACCCCTTATCTACACTAAACTTTAGCCAAATGTTACCAAATTGTTAAGTGCCCGACCTTAAAAAGAAGGTATATTTGCGACCATGCGTATAGACATCCTGAGCGCGGTACCCGATCTTATTGAAAGCGCGTTTTCGCATTCCATTTTAAAACGGGCCATTAAAAACGGACTGGTAGAGGTGAACCTTATTAATTTAAGGGACTATTCCACCCACAAACAAAAACAAATTGATGATTATGCTTTTGGGGGTGGGGCAGGCATGGTACTGATGATTGAACCCATAGCTGCCTGTATGGCCGATCTGAAGTCCAAAACCGCTTACGATGAGGTAATTTACATGAGTCCCGATGGAGAACTACTGAACCAGGGCCTTTGCAACCAGCTTTCTTTAAAAAAGAACCTCATGATTTTATGCGGACATTACAAAGGAGTTGATGAGCGCATACGCGAACATCTGATTACCCGTGAGATCAGCATTGGCGATTTTGTATTGAGCGGCGGGGAACTGCCTGCTGCCGTGTTGAGCGATGCCGTCATTCGTTTAATTCCGGGCGTGTTGAACGATGAAACCTCTGCCCTGAGCGACTCTTTTCAGGATAATTTGCTGGCACCTCCTGTTTATACGCGTCCGGCTGACTACCAGGGCTGGAAGGTGCCTGACATTTTACTGAGCGGACACAGCGCAAACATTGATAAATGGAGACATGAGCAGAGTGTTGAGCGAACCAAAAAACGCAGGCCGGATATGCTCAAATAAGAATAATATTTACACGATAGACGTTTTATATTCTTAAATATTTTAGTTTATTTGATTTTCAAAAACAGAAAACATGAAGGTTGGGATTCCAGCGGAAATAGCTCCAAATGAACTGCGGGTTGCGGCCACCCCTAAAACGGTAAAACGACTTCAAAAACAAGGTTTTGAAGTGTTTATCCAGCAAAACGCCGGTGCAAAAGCCAATTTTTCGGACAAGGAATTTGAGGAAGCAGGGGCTAAAATAGTACCCACCGCAGCCCAAATTTATTCTCAATCGGATATTGTACTCAAAGTAAAAGAACCAAGTCCTGAAGAGGTCGACCAAATGCGTGAAGGTTTGGTGTTACTGAGTTATTTGTGGCCGGCTCAAAACCCCGCTTTATTACAAAAGTTAGCCGATAAAAAAGTGAACGCCGTGGCGATGGACGCCATCCCGAGGATTTCGAGAGCACAAAAAATGGACGTGCTTTCCTCCATGGCCAATATTGCAGGCTATCGCGCAGTGATTGAAAGCTCGTTTTATTTCGGACGATTTTTAAATGGTCAGATTACCGCGGCTGGTAAAGTAGAACCTGCTAAAGTATTGGTGATTGGAGCCGGTGTAGCAGGACTTGCGGCCATAGGTGCTGCAAATTCTTTAGGCGCCATAGTAAGAGCATTTGATACGCGCAAAGAGGTAGCAGAGCAGATTGAATCCATGGGGGCTCAGTTTTTAACTGTGGATATTGAAGAAGACGGAGCCACCGCATCAGGTTACTCAAAAGAAATGAGCAAGGCCTTTATTGATGCCGAGATGGCTTTGTTTAAGGCTCAGGCAGCCGAAGTGGACATTATCATTACAACGGCTCAGATACCCGGGAAACCGGCACCCAAACTGGTGTTAGAGGATCATGTGGCTGTGATGAAACCCGGCTCGGTGATTGTGGATTTGGCGGCTTCATCAGGTGGCAACTGCGCGCTCACGAAAGCCGAAGAAGTTTATACTACGGCGAACGGAGTCACCATACTAGGCAAATTAAATCAATTGCCCAATCAGGCGTCTCAGTTATACGGCAACAACCTTTGCCACTTGCTTGACGACATGGGCAAAGCGGAGAAATTTAAAATCGACATGGAAGACGCTGTGGTGTCGAGAGCCATGGTAACGCATAACGGAAAAATCAACTGGCCTCCTCAACCTTTGCCGGTGAGTTCGGCTCCTGCTAAAAAATCAGCGGCGGTGCAGGCTCAGGAAGTAAAAGATTCAGAAGCACAAAAAACCAAACAACAAGCCACTTCCATGCTCATCCGTTTGGTGGTGATTGGTGCTCTTTTGCTGTTGCTCGGGCAATTTGCGCCAGGCGATTTTATGCAGCACTTCACGGTATTTGTGCTCGCAGTATTTGTAGGCTGGCAAGTAATCTGGAATGTATCCCACTCTCTGCACACCCCGCTCATGGCAGTTACCAATGCCATAAGCGGCATCATCATTGTGGGAGGTTTGCTGCAAACCACCAACGACTTGTCTAATCCCATGACCATTCTGGCATTTATTGCGATTTTGGTGGCCAGCATCAATATTGTTGGGGGCTTTGTGGTAACGCGACGTATGTTGAACATGTTCAAAAAATAATTTAGAAAATGATCGTTAAGGAAATTCAAACGGCAGCTTACCTTTTTGCCAGCATTTTATTCATCTTAAGTTTAGGAAGTCTCTCTTCTCAGGAATCGGCCAAACGCGGCGTGTTTTATGGCATTGTGGGCATGCTCATTGCCATTTTAGCCACTGTGCTCGGACAAGGGGTTCAGGGGCACGTGTACATTATTGCGGCAATTGCAGTGGCTTCGGTGATTGGTGTATTGCTGGCGCGCCGGGTGGAGATGACCTCCATGCCTCAATTGGTGGCTATTTTGCACAGTTTTGTTGGATTGGCCGCTGTGTTGGTGGGTTACGGTTCTTACCTCGATCCCAAAACCCATTTGTTGGAATCAACAGAACACAGCATCCATCTGGTAGAAGTGTTTATTGGTGTATTTATTGGTGCCATTACGTTCACCGGCTCCATAATTGCCTGGGGTAAACTGGAAGGCAAGGTGCGCAGCAAACCCTTATTGTATCCGGGCCGTCACCTGGTCAACATCGTGCTTTTGCTGCTGTGTATAGCATTGGGTGTGCTTTTCACCGGAGCCGAAGGCACTTCGGGTATGGTGTATTTATACATTATGACAGCGATTGCATCTTTCATCGGCGTTATGTTGGTAATGGCCATTGGCGGGGCAGATATGCCTGTTGTTGTTTCCATGTTGAATTCCTATTCAGGCTGGGCGGCTTCGGCGGCAGGCTTTATGCTGGGCAATGATTTGTTGATTGTAACCGGTGCATTGGTTGGCAGTTCAGGCGCCATTCTTTCCATCATCATGTGCGAGGCCATGAACCGTTCGTTTTTTGCTGTGATTTTTGGTGGCTTTGGCAATGCCCCTGCGTCTGCCGGAGCAGCAGCTGCCATGGAAGGCGAAGTGACCTCGGTGAACCATCAGGAAGTGGCACAGCTTTTAAAAGAGGCGAAGTCTTTAGTGATAGTACCGGGTTATGGTATGGCTGTGGCTAAAGCCCAATACCCGATTTATGATTTGGTGCAAACCTTGCGCAAAGCAGGCAAACAAGTGCGTTTTGCCATTCACCCGGTGGCCGGCCGTTTACCCGGGCACATGAATGTGTTGTTGGCAGAAGCCAACGTACCTTATGATATTGTGCTGGAGATGGACGAAATCAACGAAGATTTGCCCAACACCGATGTGGTGATGGTAATCGGCGCAAACGACGTGGTGAACCCCGGGGCACAGGATGACCCTTCGAGTCCGATTTATGGCATGCCGGTGATTGAAGCCTGGAAGGCCGAAAAAGTAATTGTCATGAAACGCTCTATGTCGGTGGGTTATGCAGGTGTAGAAAATCCTTTGTTTTACAAATCCAACGCCGATATGCTTTACGGCGATGCCAAAGACAGCGTAGAAAAAATCCTGGGCTTCTTAAAAGCCTAAGGACTCATTCACGTTTTATCGGCCTTATACTTGCATTAACCTAAGGGATAATGGCTTCGGTCGTAATGTTAATTCTATCCTGATGTTTTTTCTTTCTTTTTTTCAAAATCAACGTACACCCCATTAATTTTTAAACAAAATCAACTATGAAAAAATTTGTGTTTTTGGCTGCGGCCTTTTTTATCTTTAACACTGTAAACGCTCAATGCCCCATTAATAAGGGTCAGGCCCAATTAAATGCGGGCTTCGGACTTTATTCAAGCGGTATTCCGGTATATATTGGAATGGATTATGGCGTTCATAAGGATATTACTATTGGAGGGGAAGTCAGTTTCAGAACTTACAATAACAATTGGAACAATGGTAATTACCGTCATACCGGTTTGGGTATATTGTTTAATGGCAATTACCATTTTAATCATGTTTTGGAAATTCCCTTGAATTGGGATTTTTATGCGGGCGCTAACCTGGGTTTCTTTTTCTGGAATTCTCCGGATGACTACGAAGGCGATGATTTTTCAGATGTTGGCATTGGCTTGCAAGTGGGCGGGCGGTATTACTTTAACGAGAAGTTGGGCATCAATCTTGAATTTGGAGGCGGTAATGCGCTTTCGGGAGGGAAGATTGGGGTTTCGGTGAAGTTTTAGTTATTAGAATTTTTTACAAGAATAAATTCCTTACTTTATTTCCTTAGTAAAACCCGCTTCACAAGTGATAGAAACAAAGAGAATTAGAAACTGCTCATAAAACAATAAAAGAGAAACAGTACCGGCATCAAATTTTACCTTCGAGAGCGGAACAACCATCCTCAGGATATCCCGACAGAATCAAAACATTAATTGAAAGAATTAAATCTGTAACTTTACTTTGCAACAAAAATAGTGTGTAAATGACAGTAGCACAAAAAAAACCAATTGGCGCAAAAATTGCTTCAAACAGAAGATAAACATATTCTGAAAGCCATAGAACTGCTGTTTAGCCAGGAAGAAGAGAACTTTGAATTAACAACAGTTCAGAAACGTGAACTGGATAAACGCTTGGCTGAAGTTGAAAGCGGGAAAGCCAAATTTTTTAGTCTGGCTGAAGTAAAAAAATTGGTGCGTAAAAACGCAAGAAAAAAGTAAAATGCTTCCGGTAACAGTAAAGGACAGTGCATTAGAAGATATACAAACCGCATACGAGTATCTGGAACTACAAGAAAAAAAAGTGGGAGAAAAACTCTTGCAGAAGATAACAGAGTATGTTGATGTTATCTCAACCAATCCCAATATTTTTAAGCCCGGCTACCGGGAGGTGAGACAAGTGCGGGTGAAACCCTTTCAGTATCTTTTAAGATATAAAGTTTACAAGGAGTACATTGTTGTTATTCAATCGCTCCACTCTAAACAACACCCCAAAAGAAAAAAGCATAAGGGAAGCCCTAACGGCTAATTATGATAGCAGAGGATGCCCGACTGCACTATAGAAAGTTATGGCAACCGGGCTCGATATGACAGATTTAATCAGATTCAATATCATAAGGGCAACCCTTGGATAGCAGAGGCAAATCCTCAATCCATTTCAAACTGCATCTTACTCAGTTTGGTGTAAAGGCCGTTTTCGTTTTGAATCAGTTCCTTGTGCGTGCCGCTTTCTTTTACGGTGCCGTGTTGCAACACCACAATTTTATCGGCGTTTTTAATGGTGGAAAAACGGTGAGCAATCACAACACTGGTGCGGCCTTGCATTAATTTGTCCAAAGCTTCCTGCACCAGTTTTTCGCTTTCACTGTCTAAACTGCTGGTGGCTTCATCGAGAATTAATATGCTCGGGTTTTTTAACACCGCACGCGCAATGGCAATGCGTTGCCTTTGTCCACCCGAAAGTTGTATGCCTCTTTCGCCCACCAAAGTGTTGAACTGATCAGGGAAAGACGTAATAAAATCGTAAGCGTTTGCTTTTTTGGCGGCTTCTTCAATTTCGGCATCGCTGGCACCGGGCCTGCCGTAAGCAATGTTTTCTTTGATGCTTCCGGCAAATAAAATCACATCCTGAGGCACCAAAGCAATTTGTTTTCGAAGTTCGGTAAGGGAAAGCGTTTTGCTGTCCTTTCCATCAATCAAAATTTTACCCTGCATGGGATCGTAAAAGCGCAATATCAGGGAAGCGATGGTGGATTTGCCTGAGCCGCTGGAGCCCACCAAAGCAACGGTTTCGCCGGGGGCCACTTTAAAACTCACATGTTGAAGCACCGTAAAATCGGGACGCGAAGGATAATTAAAATCTACGGCCTGGAATTCAATTTCTCCTTTGGCCGCCTGGCTTTTTTCGTTTTGGTTTTTTAGTTCAATACCTTCAATGTCTCCATCAATCAATTCAAACACCCTGTCGGTAGCGCCCAGCGCCCTTTGTATGGAGGCAATTTGTTCCGGCAAGCCACCCAGTGAGGCCGCCACAAACAGGGCCAGCATCATAAATTTTCCGAATTCATCGGCGCTGATCTTGCCTTCGAGTTTGGCATCTACCATTAAAAACAGAATAAAAAACACAGTTCCAAACACACAGGTGATAACAAAAGCAAAAAAGGAACCCCTGAAAATACCATACTTAATGCCCACGCTGCGAATCTCTTCCGTTTTATTGCCATAACGCAAAATTTCATAAGCCTCGTTGGTGAAGGTTTTTACGTTGCTGATGCCGGTTAAACTCTCCCCTACAATCACGTTAGCCTCGGCAATTTTATCCTGAAAAAATTTGGAGTAGGTGCGTATGCGTTTGGCGAATAAAATAGAGACAATGGTGAGGGGTGGAATGATAAAAATGAACCATTTGGCAATACTCCAGTCAATGTATAAAATCATTAGGATCAATCCCCCGACTCCAACAATACTTTGGCGAATGAGTTCGGCAATGTTTACGGTAAATGCTTCTGAAATCACGTTAATATCTGTAGCCAAACGGCTGCTGAGTTCAGCCACCTGATTTTTGGAGAAAAAGCCCATGGGTTTTTGGATGATGCGCTGGTAAGCCTCGTTTCTGAGGCCTTTGAGCAGATTTTCGGTGACCTGAGTGAAAAAATACACCCTTCCGAAGGAAAAAAGGCCTTGAATCAGTAAAATAATGAGCAAAAAGAAGCCCAATTCGTATAATTTGGTCTTTAATTGATCCTCGGGGAGGCTATTATCCCCAAAAAACCCAAAAAGTGCCCCGGATTGCAGGGGGAAAAGCAGGCCAACAGCAGCGGTACCCACCAAAAAAAACATGCCGGCCAAAAATTTCCATTTTTGTTTGCGGATGTAAACAAATAGTCGGAAGGATTTTTTGATGTTTTTCCAGCTCAGTTTAACCTTGGGCAGGTCTTCTTTCCTTGGAGCGCCTGTAGTATTGCGGGATTCCTCGCGTTTTGCCATAAGAAATGCAAATTTAGCAGGAATATCGACAGGGCTTGTCACCGGAATGTAATCAAAATGAGCCCGGGATTAGAAATAAAATTTGCCGAAAACAAAATATGCCCTATATTTGCATCCCTTTTTAAAAGTATTACCATCAAAACAACATAGAAATGAAACGTACTTTCCAACCATCGCAGCGCAAGAGAAAAAACAAACACGGTTTTATGGAGCGCATGGCTTCGGCTAACGGACGCAGGGTATTGGCTTCACGCCGCGCCAGGGGCCGTAAAAAATTAACTGTAAGCAGCGAAAAAACGCATAAATAAATTCAGAATTTGTTCTGAAGAGCCGTCGCTAACCAGTGGACGGCTTTTTTTGTGTCCGGCCCTTCCATCCAATCCAAGCCCTTGCTTTTCCTCTGAAAATCACCCCATTTCCTGTTAATAAATTTTGAGAATCGTACAAAAAGCCTATATTTGCAGTCCTTTTTTGAAAGGGAAATGGGTAAAAGTCCTTACACGATACAGTTTGGCGGATTGCCCGCAGGTTTACACGAATACGAATTCAAAGTAGACCACACGTTCTTTAAACGCTTTGAGTCCAACGAGATCGAAAAGGCCGATCTGGATGTAAAAGCCCTGCTGACCAAGCAAAACAACCTCTTGCAATTGCAGGTGGATATTGAAGGCACAGTAGGTGTAGATTGCGACCGCTGCATGAAGTACTTTGATTATCCCATTGAAACTTCAGAAAGCCTGGTCATAAAACACGGAGAGCCTGCAGAGAGCACCGATGAAATTCTGGTGATTCCTGAAGGGCAAGAAGAGTTTGATGTGGCTCAGTACCTCTACGAGTATATTGTGCTTGCGATACCGGCCCGCCGCGTGCCCTGTGAAATTGATGAGGAAGAGTTTGTGTGCGATCAGGAAATGATTGACAAACTGGAGAAGTTGAATGTAGCGCCAACAAAAGAAGAAACGAAAAACCCCTTGTGGGAACAACTGAATAAATTAAAAAACTGAAATAAAATAAAAACAAGAAGCCATGCCAAATCCTAAACGAAAATTATCAAGATCCCGCAGAGACTCACGTCGCGCCACTTATAAAGCGCCTTCCATGACAATAACCAAAGACTCGACTACAGGTGAAGCTCACCTGATGCACCGCGCACATTGGTTCGAAGGTAAACTTTATTACAAGGGCAACGTGGTGATGGAAAAAACCGCTTAAGCGCGGTTTCATTCAAGGCGTTCTAAAGCAGACTTCGGTCTGCTTTTTTGTTTTACGAATAAACCTTAGTTTAGGCGGGGTGAAAAAGGCATTTAAAGCGTTTATAGAACTGGGTATCCAAGCAACCCACTCTGTTGTTGAGCAGCGACGAATCAAAACAGTCAATCTGCTGAACGCTGTTATATTGCTGTTTCTGTTAATAGGCTTAAGCCATTATCTTTTTATAGGAAATGATTATCCTTTATTGCCCGAGTTGGTATTTATGGGACTGGCAGCGGCCTCCATTGTTTGCAGTTATTACAAAAAAACGCAGTATGCCTTTTTACTTTTTACATGTAATGCTAACCTCTCTATTTTTTTTATCAACCAATATTATCCCTTTGAGGTAGGCTCCTACTTGTTTTATTTTCCGTTGATAGTGAGTGTTATTTTACTAAACAACGTTACATCACGAAGTTGGATGGGGTTTTTACATTTGGGCATTTCGGCTTTATCGTTTATGTTATCTCTTTTGTTAGATCTAAAAGCTTGGCAACTGCAGGGCTTAACTCAGGAGGCCATTCAGGTAATGTGGTATTATAACATTGTTATGGCCGTGGTATTAACCGCCATGGTGAGTGGCATATTAAACCGTTTGATTGTGGTTCAAAACCAAGAAATTACCGCACAAAATGAGGGATTAAGCAAAGCTAAAGAAGAAATAAAGGCCTCTCTGAAAGAAAAAGAAGTGTTGTTGGCAGAGCTCAACCACAGAGTAAAAAACAATCTGGCCATTATTTCGGGATTATTGAATTTGCAGTTGGAAAACAGTGGCAACAGTGAAACCAAACAGGTAATTAACGACAGCAAAAACCGCATATTAAGCATGGCATTGGTGCATAGGATGCTATATAATCATCCACAGTTGAAGGAAATAGATTTGCGTGATTATTGTAAAGAGCTCATCAGAGAAGTATTGAATTCATTTAATTTGCAAAATAAGGTGGAACTCAGGGAAAATTACGATTCGGTTTGTCTTCCGGTGAATAAATCCATTCCATTTGGTTTGATTCTTAATGAGATTGTCACCAACAGCATTAAATACGTCTTTCTGAATCAAAACCATCACAAGCACCACTTTGAACTCAGCGTTTCATTGGTCGACGCTGATGTGGTGATGGTCGCAAAAGATTCGGGAAAAGGCTTTCCAAGGGATTTTAATGAGGAGCAGGACGGCAAGTCATTGGGATTATTTTTGATTAAAACCCTGGCTCAGCAAATGGATGGGCAGGCGGTTTTTTCTAACGAGGATGGGGCGCGTGTAAAACTCACTTTTTCATTGAATTAATCTTTAAAATCGTGAAACGGGCAGCCGCCGAATCAAAAATTAAAATTGTATAATTGTACCACTAAAAAGGTTAGTAAATCGAATGAAGATTGGTTTTGATATTTCGGGTGGAGATTACGCTCCTAAAAACTGTTTAGAAGGTGCTTTGATGGCCCTGAAGGAATTGCCTGCGGATGTTATTCTGGTGTTAATTGGGGATAGCGAAGTGGCAAAATCCTTTTTTTCAAAACACCAGGTGGACCCTCAGAGAATTCAGTACGTGCACACCACCGATGTTATTGAAATGGGAGAACACCCCACCAAAGCCTTTTCACAAAAGCCCAACAGCAGCATTTCAGTTGGGTTTAAGCTCTTAAAAGAAAAACAAATAGATGCGTTTGCCAGTGCCGGCAACACCGGGGCCATGTTGGTAGGGTCTATGTTTACCGTAAAAGCCATTCCGGGGGTTATTCGTCCTTGCATTACCTCTATTCTACCCAAAGAAAACGGAGGCTTTGGTATTGTGTTGGATGTGGGTACCAATGCCGATTGTAAACCGGATGTGCTGTATCAATTTGGTATTTTGGGCTCCATTTGCGCAAAAGAGGTGTATAAAATTGATAACCCTAAAGTTGGCTTATTAAACATTGGTGAAGAGGCCGAAAAGGGCAATTTGGTTACGCAAGCCGCTCATGCTTTAATGAAAGACAGTAAGGACTTTAATTTTATAGGCAATGTTGAAGGGCGAGATGTGTTTTCCGACAAAGTTGATGTTGTTGTGTGTGAGGGTTTTGTTGGCAATATCTTACTTAAAACTGCTGAGGCACTGTATGAGTTGATACAAAAGCGTAAACGCAGTGATGCTTATTTTGATAAATTTAATTATGAGCTTTATGGCGGCACACCGGTGCTGGGCATTAACGCCAACGTGTTAATAGGGCACGGCATTTCTTCGGCGCTGGCCTTTAAGAACATGTTGTTGCTGGCAAAAGATGTTGTGGATGCCAAACTCAACGACAAAATCCTACAAAATTTTCAGTGATGATTAGAGCAGCCATTACAGCAGTTGCCGGGTTTGTGCCCGAAAACATACTTACCAACAAGGATCTTGAAAAGATGATTGATACCACTGATGAGTGGATCACAACCCGCACGGGGATAAAAGAACGACACATTGAAAAGGACGTGAATAAAGCAACGTCCGACATGGGTGCAGAGGCAGTAAAACTGCTGTGTAAAAAACGGGGCATTCAGCCTGAAGAAATTGATCTGTTAATTTGCGGTACCGTTACAGGCGACATGATTTTTCCGGCCACAGCCAATTTAATTGCAGCCAAAATTGGTGCAAAAAACGCCTGGAGTTTTGATGTAGGAGCTGCCTGTTCAGGATTTATTTATAGTTTAACCACCGGGGCACAATTTATTGAAACCGGGCGTTATAAAAAAGTAGTGGTAGTGGGTGCCGACATGATGAGTCGGATAATTGACTACACAGATCGCGCCACTTGCGTGATTTTTGGAGATGGAGCCGGAGCAGTGCTTCTGGAACCAACAACAGAGGAGTTTGGTGTTATGGATTTTATTTTACACTCTGATGGAAACGGTGCCACACATCTTCACATGAAAGCAGGTGGTTCTTTGCGTCCGCCTAGTCATGAAACGGTTGATCAAAAGCAACATTTTGTGTATCAGGAAGGACAACCGGTGTTTAAACATGCTGTGGTGAACATGGCGGAAGTAAGCGCCGCCATCATGGAAAAAAACAATTTGAAGTCAGAGGATGTGAGTTGGCTAGCCGCTCATCAAGCCAATAAACGCATCATAGATGCCACATCTCAGCGCATGGGATTAGATGACAGCAAAGTGATGATGAACATCGAACGCTATGGCAACACCACTTCGGGCACCATTCCGCTTTTGCTGTGGGATTATGAAAAACAACTGAAGAAAGGAGATGTTATTATTCTTTCTGCTTTTGGCGGAGGGTTTACCTGGGGCGCCATTTACTTGAAATGGGCTTACGATGGGGCCAAGGTGGGCAAGTAAAGAATAAGTAAAGACAAAAAAATTTTAACCCGAAACGCGCAACGTTCCGGGTTTTTTGCTGTTATCCGGATTAAGTTTTCACAAAAATTTTCATATATTTGATTAAGGATCAAATCAAAAACCATGAAAAAGAATATTTACATAACAATGTTTTGGCTGCTTTTTTCGCTTTCATCTAAAGCCCAAGTGTATATTTCAAGTTCTGATTCTCTTATCTGCGCTGGAGAAACTGTAACCCTTACGGCCTTAACCCCTCTGATGTACAATTGGTGTTATTGGAAAGTTGGCAGTTCTGCAAGCTCCAAGACCATTGCTATTCATCCTGACTCGGATACCCTTCTTATGGTTGAATGTTTTGATGTATCTGCGAATAAGCTGTCCGCCAGTTTTACACAAACGGTTTCACTTTGCACCAATATTAGAGCCGTGGAGTTTACAGAAGCTGTTTACCTTTACCCGAACCCAAGCACAGGTACCCTAAAGCTAATTGGTGTAAGCGCACTTACACCAATTCGTGTATATGATTTGTTAGGCAGGCTCTGTCTTGAGACAAAAGCAGGGGAAGGAACAACTGAGCTCAATCTTTCCGGTAAGCCTCAGGGCATATACTTCGTAAATTTCGAGCACAAAAATCAAATGATACTAAGGAAGATCAGTCTGGAGTAATCCGGCACCGCTTTCCATATATAAGCCTTTTGGTTTACTTAACTACTCCAAGCTCCTTGCCGACTTTAGTGAAGGCTGCAATCGCCTTATCCAAATGTTCTTGTTCGTGAGCCGCGCTAAGTTGTACGCGAATTCTGGCCTTGTCTTTAGGAACCACAGGGTAAAAGAAGCCAATAGCGTAAATACCTTCTTCAAGCAATTTATCGGCAAACACTTGCGAGAGTTTGGCATCGTATAACATCACCGGCACAATGGCGCTGTCGCCTTCGCGAATTTCAAAGCCCGCTGCTTGGATTCCTTTTTTGAAATAGTTTACGTTCCATTCCAGTTTATCACGAAGCGCTGTACTTTCGGACAATAAATCAAACACTGCAATGCTGGCTCCAACAATACTTGGTGCTAGGGAATTGCTGAATAAATACGGTCGTGAGCGTTGGCGCAGCAAGTCAATAATTTCTTTTCTGCCGCTGGTAAAACCGCCCATGGCTCCACCCAGGGCTTTTCCGAGGGTTCCGGTAATGATGTCAACACGACCCATTACATTTTTGGCTTCAATGGTGCCTCTGCCGGTTTTCCCGATGAACCCGCTGGCATGACACTCGTCCACCATCACCAAAGCATTGTATTTATCGGCGAGGTCGCAAATTTTATCAAGGGGAGCAACAAAACCATCCATGCTGAACACCCCGTCGGTAACAATAATCCGGTGCCGCTGGGCCTGAGCTTTTTTTAGTTGTTCTTCCAGATCAGCCATGTCGCAGTTTTTGTAACGGTAACGCTGGGCTTTGCAAAGTCGCACCCCATCGATGATGCTGGCATGGTTGAGTTCGTCGCTAATAATGGCATCGTTCTCATCAAACAAAGGCTCAAACACCCCACCGTTGGCATCAAAAGCTGCGGCGTAAAGGATGGTATCTTCGGTGCCCAAAAAAGCAGCGATTTTTTGTTCCAGGGTTTTGTGAATGTCTTGTGTACCGCAGATAAAACGTACGCTGCTCATGCCAAATCCGTGCGTATCCAATGCCTTTTTAGCGGCATCCAGCACTTTGGGGTGAGAGGACAATCCAAGGTAATTGTTCGCGCAAAAGATAATCACGTCTTTACCATTCACTTTTACGTTGGCACCCATAGGCGTGGTGATGATGCGTTCGCGTTTGTATAAGCCGTTGTCCTGTATTTCTTTTAGGGTGTTTTGCAGTTGTTGTTGTAATCCTCCGTACATGATTAAAATATTTCAGCAAAGATAAATTCTAATTGGTATTTGGGCCGGTTTGTTTCTAATTTATTTATTACGAATGGTTATCCAACTGGCAAACTAGCTTTTTGTATCTTAGCGTTTTATGCGAACATTTTCGGCTTTGTTTTCTCTTTTTCCTTTTCTCCTGTTTTCACAAAGTGGTCCTGCCGGTGTTGGAAGCTCAACAAACAATTCGCTTTGGTTAAAAGCCGATGCCGGAAGCAGTTCTACGGTGAATGGCTCTGCAATTTCCTTCTGGAACGATCAATCAGGCAATGGAATTCATGTTACCCAAACATTAGCAGCCCAGCAACCCTCCTTTGCGACAAATGTTTTGAATGGATTTCCGGCCATACAATTTGATAATGTGAACGGGCCTAATGTTAATGATAAGTTGATTGGGCCCGATTCTCCTTTATTAGACAATACAAGCGGATACAGTTTTTTTATGGTTACCCGTCCGCAGAATGTTGATAATAATGCAAGGGTAATTGTTTCCAAACGTACCGGTGTTGCCATTAATCAATCGTTCATGCAGTTTTTTTTTACAGGAAACAGGTTTTACACCGATATACAAAGTAACAATGAACGGTATAATACCGTAGCCACCTTCACTGCCAACAACAATTTTTTAATCGATCAATTTTACGATGGCACCTTGGCTATGGCTTCGCGCTGCAGAACCTATGTGAACGGAACACTGGATGTTACTTCAGGAGAAACCAATACCCTCGTGCCTGATAATGTTTCGCCGTTGGTGATTGGAAGCACCGATGCCACAGATCCCCGGCCCTTTGGCGGCTATATCTCAGAAATTATCATCTACAGAACTGCCTTGAACGATGCCTCGCGAATTATTGTAGACAATTACCTTTCTGCAAAATATAACATAACATTGCTTTCAAATGATAAATATCAGGGTGATACGCCTGCCAATGGAGATTTCGATTATGACGTTTGCGGTGTTGGCCAGGAGAGTAGTGGAAGCTCCACTTCCTTTTCCAGCAGTATTTCCGGGGGGTTTGGTTTAAGTGTGAACAGTGGATTGGACAATGGCGACTATATTTTAGCAGGTCACAATTCTTTTACAAACGATGCCACTTATTCAGATGTTGGCGGAATGACCGGCGCTTTAAATGCACGGTGGACCCGCGTTTGGTACGTGGATGTAAGCAATGCTTTAAGCAACATCAATGTTAATCTCGAATTTGATTTAAGCGATGGCGGTGTCGGCGCTATAAGTCCCGGACCAGCTTCAGATTATAAACTTTTGTACCGAAATGTCCAAACCGGTAACTGGACGGAGCTGAGCACCGCGAGTTCAGTAAGTGGAGATAAAATTATATTTTCAGGTATAACACTCACGAATGATGGGTATTATACCATAGGCACCCATCAGTTTAACGCCAGCCCCTTACCTGTTGAACTTCTTTTTTTTGAGGCTACCGTTTGTAAGTCGGGTGTGTGTTTACAATGGGCCACTGCTTCAGAAAAAAATGCCGATTATTTTAGCATTGAACGCAGCAAAAATGGAATTGATTTTGAATTTGTAGCGCAAATCAAAGCGGCAGGAAACAGTGCACGTGAAATCAATTATCTGGAAACTGATTTTAATCCCTTGGATGGTATCAGTTATTATCGCTTAAAACAATTCGATAAGGATGATGCTCTACAGCTTATTCTGATTCGAAGCATTGATTTTCGTGAGGAGGGCACTTTGTATGTTTTCCCCAACCCAAACTCAGGGGAATTTAATCTTAATCTAAATGCAAACTCAGGAGAAGAGGTGCTAGTAGTCATCGTTGATGCTGCAGGCAAACAAGTGTATTCTAAAGTAATTTTAAAAAAGGATGGCGAAAACTATCTGGGACTGGATTTAACGGGCAGCATTCAACCCGGTTTATATTGGGTGCTTGCCAGTTCACGGCAGAAGTTCTATCGGTCAGTGCTT
Source organism: Bacteroidia bacterium (assembly GCA_025455485.1). GTDB lineage: Bacteria > Bacteroidota > Bacteroidia > B-17B0 > Aurantibacillaceae > Aurantibacillus. Next base: position 24,741 of record JALOMJ010000008.1, read on the forward strand.
CTTATTAAATAAACTTTTCTTCCTGAAAATTCAGTTTATCTTTGTTTCGCAATGAGTGATTATATTATTTCTGGAATTCAGCAAGTGGGCCTAGGCGTTGCCAACGTACACGAAGGCTTTAACTGGTACAACCGCATGTTTGGCATGGACATTCCGATTTTCGAGGAAGCCGCCGAGGCCAATCTGATGTTGCCATACACCGGCGGTCAGCCCCACAAACGCCACGCTATTTTGGCCATCAACTTGAAGGGCGGCGGAGGATTTGAAATCTGGCAATACACCAGTCGCGTGCCGCAGGCCGCTAAATTTAAAGCACAACTGGGCGATCTGGGTTTGTTTTGCGCAAAACTAAAAACGGATAATGTGAATGCAAGTTATTCTGAATTGCGAGCCAGGGGTGTAAAATTGCTGGGCGACATTAGCAGCAATCCTCAGGGAAAAAAACATTTCTTCCTGGAAGACCCTTTTGGGAATTTATTTGAGATCATCGAAGACACTGTTTGGTTTGGAAAAGGCCTACAACACACCGGAGGCCCGATAGGCATGGTGATTGGAGTGAGCAACCTTCAAAAATCTATACAATTTTACAACGCTATTTTGGGTTACGATAAAGTGCTGTATACGGGAGAGGACAGTTATGCCGATTTATCCGTATTGCCGGGAGGCGCTGTAACGGCCAAACGCGCCCTGCTTACACACAGTCAAAAACGTGTGGGTCCTTTCTCCAAATTGTTTGGTAATTCATACATCGAACTGGTGGAAGCGAAGAATTACACCCCAAGAAAAATTTTTGAGAACCGTTACTGGGGCGATTTGGGTTTTATTCATCTGTGTTTTGACATAAAAAACATGGCGGCACTTAAGCTCAAATGCGAAGCCTCGGGTCACCCTTTTACAGTAGACGGAGGCGCGGGATTTGAAATGGGCGAAGCGGCCGGGCATTTTACTTATATCGAAGATCCGGATGGCACCTTGATCGAATTTGTAGAGACCAAAAAAATTCCCATCCTCAAAAAGTTCGGCTGGTACCTCGACCTGCGCAAACGCAAACCCGAAAAACCCTTACCGGATTGGATGCTGAAAAGCATGGCGATGAATAGGAAGAAGGTGGCTTAACCCACTGCTTTTAATTTTTTTTGGCCGCTTAAAGAACCTTGCAGCGTGAGGTTCATTTTCTTTTCAATACCTTTGTCTCCTGCCCAAAATAGGACATATTCAACTTCCTGAATTTCCGCTTTTGCTCGCGCCTATGGAGGATGTGAGTGATCCCCCTTTTCGTTACGTGTGTAAACAATACGGGGCGGATTTGATGTACACCGAATTTATCAGCAGTGAGGGTTTGATTCGCGATGCCATTAAAAGCCGAAAAAAGCTGGATATTTTTGATTACGAACGTCCCATTGGGATACAAATTTTTGGAGGGGATGAAGAAGCCATGGCGCTTTCGGCAAAAATTGTGGATGCCACACAACCCGATTTGGTGGACATTAATTTTGGCTGCCCTGTGAAAAAAGTAGTGTGCAAGGGCGCAGGCGCCGGTGTTTTAAAAGATGTGGACCTGATGGTGCGTTTAACCAAAGCCGTGATCAAAAGCACCACTTTGCCTGTAACCGTAAAAACCCGTTTGGGTTGGGATGAGAGCATGATCAACATCATGGAAGTGGCCGAGCGCTTGCAGGACATAGGCGTAAAAGCCCTTACCATTCACGGGCGAACACGTGCGCAGATGTATAAAGGCTCGGCGAACTGGAACCGCATTGCTGAGGTAAAAAACAATCCCCGCATAAAGATTCCCATTTTTGGCAACGGCGATGTGGATAGTCCTGAAAAAGCCCTGGAATACAAAAACAAATACGGGGTGGATGGTATCATGATAGGTCGCGCCGCCATTGGCTATCCATGGATCTTCAATGAAATCAAACATTATTTCGCTACCGGAGAACACCTTCCTAAACCAGAAATTTCCAACAGAGTAGAGGTGTGCAAAACCCATTTGCTGAAATCGGTGGAATGGAAGGGCGAAAAATTAGGAGTCTTGGAAATGCGCAACCATTATGCCAACTACTTTAAGGGCATTCCTAATTTTAAAGACACTAGAACAAAATTGGTTACCATAAATACCCTGAACGAGTTGCTTGATGTGCTTCACGCGATTACGGCCACGCCTGAGTTTCAGACTTTATAAAGTTCGCACATCTACTTTAGTTTTCCGACTGCATTTAAGTTTGCCGGCACTTCATTTGTTAGGATTGATTATATTTGGTTAAACAATTGCTTATGAAGATGTATCGCCTAAGATGTCTTTTTTTGCCGGTATGTATTTTTTTGAGCTTTTGTGTTCAGTCACAGAAAGTAACCCAATTTTCGAGCGATACCGTAAAGTTCATGGGTGATTTGAGGGCTTTTTTTATTGAAAACTCGGCCAATAAGGAACTTGCAGAAGACTATATCAAAGGCATTGAAAAATTATGGAAGGACAATGTGATTGCAGGGTATTACAAAGAAATTGCCATTACTACTGCCAACACCATGCTAGGCAAACGCATGAAACCCTATCCCTATTTTCAAGGGTATTTTAACACGGTTGTGAATTGTATACAGTCTCAACACAGTTTTGAGAATTTTGAAAACTGGCAATTGTGTATTGATAAGATACTTACTTCAAAATCAAACCGGGGTGTTCAGGAGTTTTTGAACATGAGTGAAAATTTGTTTCGTGATAATACCTTTTACAAAACACCTTCCTATAGGTATTATACCCGCGAGCCCAATTTTGTGTGTGAATACGATTCCATTCCACTGTTGCGTTTCACGGAGATTACCCTTGTTGGGGCAAACCCCCGCGGTGATAGCATGGCTATTGAGGAAACTCAGGGCATTTATTTGCCAACAAGCGGACGATTTATAGGCAAAGAAGGAACCGTTAGTTGGGAAAAAGTGGGGCTTGATGCTACTGTTAACGCAAAATTGAAGCGATACACCATTGATTGTAAAACCGGAACATACTCCAGCGACAGTGCTGTGTTTACAGGAAAACAATTTTTTGACAAACCTCAGCTTGGAAAATTAACCGATCGTATCATAACTGAGAATAGCGATGATTCGTATCCCCGGTTTGATTCTTACAGCAAACGTTTGTTGGTTAAAAACATCTATCCTGATGTGGATTATGACGGTGGATTCAGTATGCGGGGGGCCAAATTTGTAGGGTCCGGTTCAGGCAGTAATCCGGCGCGCATTATTTTTCGTCTGGATGACAAAAAATTTTTGGAGGTTACCGCAAAGGCATTTGGCATGAGTGCTGAAAAAATTGTGGCCAGTCCGGGTACCATTAAATTTTTTCTTGGAAAGGATACCATTTACCATCCCGGCTTGAGTTTTAACTATCAAATTGAAAAACGATTGGTAACGATTTTAAGAGGCGAGGACGGGTTACAAAAAACACCATTTTTAAACACGTTTCACATGGTGGACATGTATTTTGAACAGATTGTTTGGAACATTGATGAGCCCACCCTGGCGTTTAATTTTTTGCCGAATAATTTTCAGGGAGAAGCATTCTTTGAGTCGGCTGATTTTTATAACAAAGAAAAAGCTGATGCCATTAGAATGGGAGAAAAAATTTCGCCCATTACCCGCATGATTGAGTATTACAACAAGGCCGGCAAACCTGAAAGTTTTAGTGTGAGAGATTTTGCCATCGACATCAAATTTATGGCCAACGATTTAAGGCCCATTATTTTTAGAATGGCCATTTTTGGATTAGTGTATTTTAATCCGGAAACCGATATGATTTCAGTGAAACAAAGGTTGTTTGATTATGCTGAGAACGCCAAACATAAGCACGATTATGATATCATTACTCTGCATTCGGTTAATCCCGGCAAAGACAATGCCAACATGAATCTGCTCAATTTTGATTTAACCGTGCATGGTGTAAAAATGGTGTTGTTGAGCGATACGCAAAAAGTGTTTATGTTTCCCCGAAACGGAGAGATTGTGCTTAAGAAAAACAGAGACATGGAGTTCAGCGGAACATTGTCGTCGGGTAAATTTGAATTTATTGGTAAGGATTTTAAGTTCGATTACAAAGATTTTAAAGTGAAAATGAACACGATTGATTCCATAAAGATTTTTGTACAGTCTTTAGAGCCGGATGTGAACGGGAATTATCCATTTAAAAAAGTACAAACGCTTATTGAAAATGTAAATGGTGAATTGAGGATAGATGCCCCGAAGAATAAAAGTGGTTATGGTAAAGCACCAAGTTTTCCGATTTTTGAAAGCTTTAAGGAGAGTTTTACCTTTTACGACAAGCGCCAGATATTCAAAGGCGTTTATAATCGCGATAAGTTTTATTTCCGTTTGCATCCTTTTAAAATTGATAGTTTGGATAACTTCCGCAATGAGCGCTTACGATTTAAAGGCGTGTTTGCTTCAGCCGATATTTTTCCTGATTTCGAAGAAACGCTCACCTTACAAAAAGATTATTCCCTTGGGTTTATTCGTCAGAGTCCGCCGGATGGATTCCCGGTTTATAAAGGCAAGGGAAATTTTAATAAAGAAATACGACTTAGCAACAAAGGATTGAGGGGAGGGGGCGACCTGAGCTTTTCATCCAGCCTATCCAAAGTGCCTGATTTGATTTTTTTTCCCGATAGCGCAAATGGCAATGCTAATACATTTGATGTTAAAGAGGGAGACAATCCCGAATTTCCTATGGTGCATGGCGATACCGTGCGCTTGCATTTTATGCCCTATCAGGATTTATTGCAAGCCTTTGATTTAAAAAGACCGTTTAGTACCTACAAGGAGAAAATTGATTTCAGAGGGCGATTTGATTTGAGCTTTAAAGAACTTACCGGAAATGGTAAAGTGGATTTTGAGAAAGCCTCGCTCACCGCCGGTAAAATATTGTTTGTGAAACGCCGGTTCTTTAGTGATACTGCCAATTTCCAGCTCAAGGCCTTTAATGAAGAAGGGTTTACGTTTAGTACCGTTAACGTAAACGCGAAAATAGATTTGGACGAACGTGTTGGAGAATTTATCACAAACGGTGAGGGCTCGTATGTGAAATTTGATAAAAACCAATACATTGCTTTTATGGACCGTTTTAAATGGTACATGGATGCGGAAGAAATAGAATTGGGCGATGAAACTAAAAAAATGGATCCCGAGGAAGCAGAAAGCGGACTCGACCTTGAAGGGCCGGAGTTTATCAGTGTTCATCCCAATCAGGATTCGCTTCGCTTTTTTTCGCCGGCTGCAAAGTACAATTTGCGTAAGTACATTATTAAGTGTAAAAACGTGCCTTATATTAATGTAGCCGATGCCAGGGTGTTTCCTAAAAACGGCGACGTAACGATTTTTAAAAACGCGGTAATGGATACCCTACGTGAATCGTCTATCCTGGCTAACACCGTAACCAGATACCACACCATCCGTAATACTACGGCCAATTTGTATGGAAGACGAAGTTATCTGGCATCAGGCGATTACCAATACGTGGATGAAAACGAAAAACCCTATCTCATCCATTTTAATACGATAAAGCCCGATGCTACAGGGCAAACCATCTCTGAGGGATTAATACCGGAGAAGGATAACTTTAAATTCAACGATTATTTTTCGTTTGCAGGAAAGGTATTTCTGCAAGCCACCCAGGAGTTTTTAACCTTTGATGGCGGTACCAAAATCATACACAACTGTAACCGCATTGGTAAATCGTATTTAAAATTTGCAGGAGAAATTAACCCAAAAGAAATTTTGATTCCCATACCGAAGAAAGCACTTGATATGAGAGGTTTGCCTGTAGGCACCGGATTGTTTTACAGTTTAGACAGCAATAAAGTTTACCCATCTTTTCTTTCCATGCAGGGTTCACGCATAGCCAAGGATTTAATTGAAGCCGATGGATTATTGACATTCGACAAGGAAACAAAAAAATACGAAATATCGAATAAAGAAAAACTTGAGGAAATGAGTTTGCCCGGCAACTATGTGAGTTTAAATACCGACAACTGTGAAATTTTTGCAGAGGGTAATTTCAACATCAGTAACGATTTGGGGCAAATAAAATTAAAATCAGTAGGGAATGCCCAGTACGATGTGCAAAAAGACAATGCCTTGTTTAGCCTGATGATGATTGTTGATTTTTATTTCGACAACGGCATTCTCAAACGCATGTCGAAAGACCTTGAATTGTATGTCGGCAGTTTAAATCCTGTCCCATTTGAAGGCGACTTGTTTAACCATGGTATTATTGAATTGCTGGGCAAAGAACGCGGCGACCGCGCGCTTTCAGAATTAAACCTGTATGGCAACTATAAAAAATTTCCGGATGAGTTGGAGAAAAGCCTTGTTTTTAACGAAGTGAAATTACGTTACAATGAGGATAGCAAGTCTTACATTTCTGAAGGCAAATTGGGATTGGGCAATGTGTTGAAGTCAGAAATTTTTCGTTACCTCGATGGGGTCATTCAAATTAAAAAATTGCGTGGGGGCGATGCCTTGGATATTTATCTTGAAGCCGACCCTAACACCTGGTATTATTTTACCTATTTCAAAGGCACCATGCTGGCCATTAGCAGCAATGCCGCTTTTAATACCGATTTACAAGAGTTGAAAGCCAAAAGCAAAAAAATGAACGTTGAAAGGGGCCCATCTTATCGTTTCGACCTCACCAATAAAAAGAAAAAGGATTTGTTTTTAAATAAGATGAAACAATTGGGTGTCATGGGGGAAGAAGAAAAAAAGGAGGAAGATTAAACGACCAATTTTTAGCAGCCGCTTGCATTTTAAAGAAATTATTATATATTTGATTAACAGTTAAATCTAAACCCTGTTTATAAAACTTAAAACAATGAGAGCTCAACTACTAGTGGTTTTTACATTTCTTTTTAGTGTTGCAGCCATGGCAACGCACAACCGTTCCGGAGAAATACTTTACAAACGTGTAGCGCCCTTTGGCACGCTTAACACGCCTATCTATACTTATTCCATTACCGTTATAAAGTACACTGATGATGGGCCCGCTGTTGCCGACCGATGTGTTGATACCGTTTATTTTGGGGACGGACAAAAGGGAGTGGCTCCCCGTATCAATGGGGGTACCACACTGGGTTGCAGCTGTTCGGGCAGCATACAATGCGGACAATTAATCGTTCAGCAGAACAATTACGTTGTGAAAAAGAACATTTATTCTATTCTTCATACGTATGCGGGCGCCGGCTCCTATCTTATATTTAGTTCAGACCCCAACCGAAATCCCGGCATACACAACATTCCTAACTCCTCAGCCGTACCTTTTTATATAGAATCCCAATTAATCATCACACCAGGAACCGCAGCTAACAGCTCACCGATATTCGGATCAGACCCAATCAATCAGGCAACACTGGGCATTTGTTTTGTTGAAAACCTTATGACAACCGATGCGGATGGCGACAGTCTTTCTTATGAGTTGATACCCTGTGCAGCGCCCGGGTATTTTTACCCTGAAACCGGAGGTGGTTCTACAAGTTTGGACCAAAGCGGCACCTTTAGCTGGTGCGTGCCACAAGTTATAGCTGAATACCAGGTAGCTTACAAAGTGAAAGAATGGCGGAAAAACGGCTCTGGCGTCTATCAGTTCAATGGTTCTGTTATCCGCGACCAGCAGATATTAGTGAAAGCGGGAACTGTAGAACTTAATGAGCTTAGGCCCATAGATCTATTTTCTGTATTTCCGAGTCCTGTATCCTCTCAACTCATCATTACCAACGAAGGAATCATTTCTGGTCGGGTTAAAATTGAACTGTATGACCTTCAAGGGAAACACCTAGAAAGAGACACGGAATTTTCCAGCACTTCTCAATGGATTATTCCAATGCAAGATTTACCCTCTGGACTTTATCTTCTTAAAATTTCAGATGGGAAATCTGTAAAAAGCATCAAGATCATCAAGGAGTAGTGTGCTTTTATTAACCAGGCACTTTACACTCTCGAACAACATTATAATTCACCTGACATTTGACTGGGCGGGCATGATTAGCTAGCTGGGTTAAATGAATTTAAGCACCTTATTCTCACTTTTGGAAACAAGTCTTTAGAGGTTAAACTCTGGTTAGTATCCCCAACTTGTTTTCAGTGGAAAGTGATAGGTCAAGAGTTTAAGAACAATTTAAAGGCAAAAGGCCAATGGACTGCGACTTTAGCGACAAAATTTTTCTACTTTTTTAATTTTTTGTTCACTTCCTGTATTAAAAAGGAGAAAGTAAACCCCGTCTGCTAATTCGGTGATAGAAATTTCAAGAGCAGGGCTGTTATTCCCTTCAACCCGTTTAATCAGTTTCATGTCGCTTGAATAAATATAAACCCCTTCGTGAATGATTTGATCTGAAACCAAATTAAAATTCCCATCTGAACTTGGATTAGGGTAAACAGTAAAAATAGTTTCCTCTCCCCTGTGAATGGAAATAATTTTAGAATAGTCATAATGTCCATCAAAATCTTCCTGACGAATTCGGTAATAATTTACCCCTGCGAGTGGCGCATCATCAAGGAACTCATAACTATTTATTACTAGCGAATTCCCTTTGCCTTTCCTTGTTCCTATTTCGGAAAAAACACCCAAACTGCTCATTCGTTCAATGACAAATTGTTTATTTTGTTTTTCACTGGCCGTTTGCCATTCAAGCAGAATATGCTTACCCTGTTCTTTACCATAAAAATGAATAAGTTCTACAGGCAAGGTGCTTATTCCGGTAACCGTTATCCTCATGTGATCTACCCTTGCTGTTCCGTTACTTACTGAGGCGCTTAGCACGGCTCCAAAATTGCTTGCATTAATTTCAGCTACGCTCCACGTTGTTCCCCATAAATTTGAAGAGGAGCCATAGCTGGTGTAGGTATCCACGGTATTCCACGGGAATACGGTATAGGCCAAATTGCTTCCGGTCTCTAAGCCTCCCTTTACCAAACGCACCGAATTATCAAGCTCTCGTATGCAGGTTAAATTGGTGTAAATGACAATTTGCCGGTTGGGTGTTCCTGCAAAAGTATAAGAAGGGGCCACAGTACCCGCTGCGGTGATCGATTGTTGTGAAATTTGAGTGCAAATTCCACTGGCAGTTGCGGTGGGGTTGGCCGTATAGGTGTCCAAAACTTCGGTAAACCCGGCACTTACAGAATAAGTATTAGTTCCACCAGGAGTTCTATTAGGTGTGGTATTATTGCCACAGTGAATAGCCGACACCACCATGCCGCCACCGGTAGTGGCAAGGGTTGGACTTACCGCCAATGTTGTGGCCGTGGCAGAAGTAGTAAATATTTGCGTTGAAGTAAATGGCAGCATTTGATCGACCCCCGCGTACACCGCACTGGCATAAAAATTCACCACATCCGCACTCACGGCGCCGGCAGCGAAATTAGGTACAAAGGAGGTATTGCTGGCTGCTGCAATACCGGATTCCAGTAACACCCAATATTCCATTTTTGCAGCAAAACTGGTAACAATTCCACCTTCTACGATTTGTGTCATACTCTGACCCCCATAGGTTAAACCGGTAATGTCTCTTAATGTACCATTTTCACCGGAGTATATTAAGAGCAGCATTCGGTTGCTGCCCGGAGAAATTGTTTTTGTTAACCCTGCTGTCCATCCATTTAGCGTGGTAACAACGGTGGGACTGAGCGTGCTTTTCTCAATATCCAATTGTATTCCGGTAATAGACGTGGTTACAGGCAGGCTAAACCCAAAATTGGTGGCAGAAAGGTAATTGGTTAAACCTTTGTTTGTAACCGAGGCATGTTGGTTATCACTGGAGGCCACAAAATTAGGGTTCGACCAGGAAAACGTTCCAACAGAGGTTGAGTTGGTGTGTGTTGCGGAATTATTCGGACCAAAGGTTTGGGCATGCTGAATAAAGTTCAACGTTAATCCTAAGACAAAAGTTGTTGAGTATTTAAATGGCGCATAAAACTTCATGACCGATTGGTTCGAATTTAAAAAAATATTTAATTTAAGATTCCATACTTATGGATGAATATATTAAACTACTTATGTGCATTAGGTATCTTAAGCCAAACACCAATGATAAGTTAAAGGGGCAATACTGTTTAGCCAAACAGGTAAAGAAAAGAAGCCTAAACTGTTAAATATTAACTTAGATGAACGAACCTTTGGTACAACAAATGGGGAGTATTACATTCTGCGACTACCAAAACAACCTACTAAGTCTAATCAGGTAAACGGCCGTTCTTCTTAAACCATCGGGCGCGTTTTCCCGGTTAATAACTGCATAGCCTGCATTGGCATTAATGCGCCACATTTTGTTAATCTTATAAGAAAGGCCCATAGTTAAATTAAGGGTTAGGCCGTTTGAGTTAGACACCTCAAAAATACTTTCATCCTGAAGTCGAATGCTTGAATTGTTTACACGGTAAATTGGCAAAATACCCAGGGCAATCACAAATTTTTTGATAGAAACTGTTCGTTCAACCCTTAACATGAAATCAAGCCCATTGTGAATCTTTCTACTTGAAGCAAAGTTTTTTCTTTGACTATTTAAAGGGTCGTAACCCGGCATGGCAGGGTCAAGCACCAAGTTATCGGTAATAAATTCGTTACCATTTCGACCAAAATTTTGTTGGGTACCAATTGCAAAATTCCATTTGCGGGTAGAAATGGTGAGGCCAGCCAAAGCCCCAAAAAATCCCATGCTGGTTTGATACACCATTGGAAGCGGAGCTCCTGCATATTTTGTGTTTCCCGAATTTGTTGGAATAACAATACCCAAAGTGTAGGCCATGCGAAGGTGTTTTCCAGATTTAAAGATATTCTGTAAATGAATAGTCAAATCCCCTAAACCAAATACTTTGCCTAAAACCCCTTCTGTGTTGATAAAGGGCAATTTAAGCCCCAGAGATAGTTTCTCTTTTAATCTCAAAGACCCTCGCAAATTAAGCGAATAAATTGAAGTACCCCCATCTCCGAAGCCAATACCTGCCTCAGCCGAAAGATTATACCGTTCGCCGTAGATGCTTACATTTAAAAGTTCATCTAGCTCTGCTTTAGTATAATCGGTTCCGGAAACTGTGTCGGCTGTGGTTGCTGAATAAAGAGTACCTATGGTGCATATTCCTGGATCACTGCAGGCCTGCGCTTTTAGTTCTTGAGTGGCAACGCCAAGTAAAATAGAAATATAAAAAATACCTTTTCTCATTACTTTAACACGGCAAATCGCTTAAGTTGATCGGAAACTAAAAATCCGCATTTATTTATCACCGAAGTGTATATTTCAAACTTTAATTTTCCTTGGTCTTCAAAAAAATTAATTGAAGGACACACGAATTCTTTTGCTTTCATTTCTGTAATGACTAATATTTTTTTAGTGCAAGCAAAAGAATTAATTTTTGAACACAGATTAGTGTGCTTTTTGGCCAAAAACACCACATTTAAGCCACCAGTTGTATCTACACCATTAAGTTGGGTGATTCCAATATTCTTGAATTGAATATTTTTTTTCTTTACAATGGTGTTTAATGCATCAACAAGCTTAGGATCATTAACAATGCCAATATTTATAACATTATTCTGAGAACCTGTCCATTCAACATATTTAACAACGTGTAATAAAACGCCTGCATAAACTTCTGCCTTGCTTTGAGCTATTCCTTTTTGGGAAATAGCCGTTAATATGAAAATGAATAATAGTCTTTGCATTAAACAAAATAATTCATCGCTGACCTTATAAATATTGTAACATAAAAGGTGCTACAAGTTAGTAAATTTGTCCGTAACTTGTATGTTTCACAAAGCATTCAGCTATAACGCTCTTACAAATCTATAGGCCATATTTTATATACTTGCAACAGAATGAAGTTATCCACAAATCATAGAATATTACTGAGTATTTCTATTCTAATTGTTTTTTATTGTATTACGGGGTACATCAGTATAAAAAACCTGGTTGAAAGTAGAAATAAAACCACCAAAAACTCTCAAATAATTCAGCCATCAATCATTTTGTTGAGCGAATTGGAATTAATGATCGTAACATCAAAAAATTACAGTTCTTCTTGGTTGAATTTCGATATCAGAGAACACGCCGATAAAAAAAAACTTATACGAATACACAAAAGCAGTTACCCTCAGCTAATCAATAAAATAAAAGTCATTTCTGCTGTTTGGGATGATCTGGAAAATAAAAGCGCACTTAAGCTAATACTGGCCGGTTGCGACACCCTGTTGAGTTCGCAAAAGAAAATAATGAGTTCATTAAGCACCATGAATGCTTACAACGATTTTCTGTTACGAGTGGCAGTGGAAGGTTTTTTGGACGATGTTGATTATAGAACCGTTACCACCGTTGAACAGCTTCATGCATTACTAGTGAGACTAAAGTTGCAGTCCGAGGCCGAAGAGGTAGTTATTTTAAAAGCTTTCACCTCTATTAAAACAACAAATATAGTGTTAACCATCCTATCCATTATAATCAGCTTAGTGGTAGCGTTTTCTGTGTACAGATTATTAAAAATAGAAGAACAAAAAAATGTTCTCGCAAAGGAACATGCTATAAGTCAATTGCAAAGGCTTCTTCTAGCCGAAAAAAACAAGGAAATTACGGATAGTATATCCTATGCAAAACGACTTCAGCAATCGATACTCCCTTCGATAAACGCAATTAAGAAACGGTTTTCAAATCATTTTATTGTTTATAAACCAAAGGACATTGTTTCGGGCGATTTTTACTGGTTTAAGGAAATTAGCGATAAAGAGGTGTTAATTGCAGCGGCGGACTGCACGGGACACGGAGTGCCGGGGGCCTTTGTAAGTTTTGTTTGCAATAGTAGTTTAAACAGTGTTATTTCAGAATTAGGCATTACGAATCCCGGATTAATTCTTGATAAAACATCGGAGTATGTTCAAACGGCATTTTCTCAGTACGGAGAACTGGATGTAAAGGATGGAATGGATATTGCCCTATGTAATTTTATACGAAGCGATACCGGAGTCCAGTTAAATTATTCAGGTGCTAATAATTCGATTTGTGTAGTAAAGAAAAACAAACTAACAGTTTTAGAAGCAACCAGACAACCCATTGGATCTGGCAAGGCAAAAGAGAAGTTTATTACGCACTCTATACTTTTAGACAAGGGAGATATGGTGTATTTATTTACGGATGGATTCATAGACCAGTTCGGCGGACCTAAAAGCAAAAAGTATAAATCAAAAAATTTCTATTCCTTTTTGCAAAACATTTCGACAGAAAAAATTGATCATCAAGAGCTGCTGGTGAACAAAGAATTTGCTGACTGGATGGGCTCAAACTTTCAAGTAGATGATGTGATGGTGATAGGAATTCAGATCGACTGAGGACATTCTATTTAGAACCACTAAATTCTGATGGCTAAAATCAAATTGCTTTAAAATTAGAATCACAAACGTTTCAGAAGAATCTTTTAATATAAAAATTAAAGGATTTGAGCAATGTAGTATGAAGTGAGAGAAGTAAATTTTTCCTCTGTAGATGAACCAAATACGGTATAAAAACACCTTCCCCACACTTTATTCGCTTGATCCTACGGATGCTAAGCGTTTGATGCTTCATTGTAAAAACAAAATTCTTGTAAACATTTATTTTACAAGGCTTTAGGTGCTTTTGCTGTGAGTTCTTTAGTATTAGCTGCACTGATCCTATTTAGCAAGGTTTTTTGTTCTTGGAAGAATTTTAAGAATCTGTTTCCAAAGGATTGCTAAGAGGGATTATCTAACGATGATCCCAGGGGGCATGTCAGGGTAGTAAATGCAAAAGGCAGCACCCTGCGGGTGTTGTTTTTTAGTTTTGCTTCCGTTCACAGAAAGACTGCGTCTTTCGCTCACTGCAGCAAAACAAAAAAGCCACGCTTTTGCGTGGCCTTTTGCATTTACCCGTGATCCCGCTGGGAACTTAAACATCCTCTGAATATCACTATTTACAAGGCTTTCGGAAGAAGCTTATTGCTTGCTAACCGAATTGTTGTAATAAAAATTACAGTTATTTGAAGCCATTTAAAGAACTAAATCGTGAAGTAAAAATAGTACAGAGATGTACTAATTGCAAATAAATAATGACAAATTTTATTACCTGATGATCTTGGTAATCTCCTCCTGGGTGATCCCAAAATAAATGCTGAGCTCGTTTATAGTGAGCAGCTGGTGACTCTCTTTTTTCAGCTTGACTTTGATCTTCCGGAGAAGGTTACGAGAGTATCGTTCACTTTTGCCTGTAAGAAGCATGATGTCTTTGGGGTAAACACAAATTCGATTGGGAATGCTCATACACTATCTATGCTTCATCTATACACTTTGTATAGATATGACCTGAACAAAAGTAGTTTGACTTCCATTGGTAATCAATAGCAAAAACAACCCAAAACAGCACAAACATTATTAGAAGGGCATGCGCTGGTTAAAGCCTTCAGAGGCCACTCTATCTTTGTGGCATGAAACACCTATTTCTGTTTTTTACTTGTTGTGTTTTACTTGCAAGTGCACAAAAACCTGCTTTGGTTACTCGTGTAGTGGATGGAGACACCTACGATTTGTTTTACAACAGCAAACGGGTAAGGGTTCGGATTGCACACATTGATGCACCAGAGCTGAAGCAAGCTTTTGGAAAAGAAAGTGCATTGCAGGTAAACCAACTCCTTTACCGCAGAATAGTGATTTTTGATAGCCTGGGAAAAGACTTATACGGCCGTGTAGTCGGAAACCTGCTATTGAATGGTAAACGGGTTGACAGTTTACTGGTGAGATTTGGATTGGCATGGTACAAGCCCGCGTATGGAGAAGATCCCATCCTGGCCAGCTGCATGTTGTTAGCTGTGAATGAAGGTAAAGGACTTTGGGCATGTGGCGTTGAGGTGGTTTGTCCGCCGTGGCTTTACAGAACTTACAATTACGAAAACCGCTTGAGGTATTGCAGAGGGTGTTCAATAAATAATCAATCAACCTTTAAAAATTAGGAACCATGGCAAGACAACGTGGAATTATCAAACTGAAAGGTACTATCGGGGATATTACTTTTTACAAAACCCAGGACGGCAACCTGGCCCGTGAAAAAGGCGGGGTAGATGGAGATCGCATCGCAAACGACCCGGCCTTTGTGCGCACCCGTGAGAATGGGGCGGAATTTGGCTCAGCTGCTAGCGCTGGCAAACTCCTGAGGGATGCCATCCGGCCTATGCTGATGAGTGCTGGTGACAACCGTGTTGCCTCTCGACTCACACAGGTGATGACGGAAATAAAAAATGAGGATACCACCTCAGCACGTGGACTGCGTAATGTGGGCGTGGCAATTGTAAACGCAACTGCCAAAGCTTTCCTAAAAGGCTTCAACTTTAACATTCGTGCCATCCTTGGTGCGATTTTGTTTAAGCCTTACAACTTTACTGCAGGTACCGGTGTAATTACCATTGGGGGTTTGGTGCCCATCAATGATATTGCTTTTCCTTCAGGTGCTACTCACATGACAGTGAAAGGTGCCTGGGCAAGGGTGGACTTTGCTACCGGACAAAGTGAGGTGCATCAAACCAACGCAGTGAATGTGCCCATTGATGCCACACCAAACAACATGGTGCTAACCCCGGCAGCAGTGCCTGCAGGAGCAGGAACCGATTTGCATCTTTTGCAGATTGAGTTTTTTCAAGAAGTGAACGGCGTGCAGTACTCCCTTAAAAACGGAGCTTACAATGCACTGGCCATTGTAGAAGTGCCTTAAGATGGAACTGGAATTATTACGGGAGTATTTTCCTGAAGGAACGAATGGAGAAATTTGGCATGATGGCAAGCTGATTTGTAAATCGATTGAGTTGCCCTGGAAAGAAAATGCCAGACGAATATCCTGCATACCGGAGGGTAAATACCCCGTGGTAATCAGTTGGCACAAAACATTTGGTTGGGTGTTGGCCTTACTTGATGTACCGGATAGAAAAGGCATACTCATGCATGCAGCAAACAATGCCGGCAAGGAATTAAAAGGTTGTATTGGACCTGTAACACAAATTACCGGAGAGGGAAGTGGTACAAAATCTAAAATTGCCTTGAAGAAAATTCTAAATCTACTTTGTGAAGAAGAGGAATCAGAAAATCATTTTATCACCATTAAAAGCAAAAATCATGAATCTATTACAACGATTAAAGTCTCCAACGCCTAAATTTTTTAAAGTGCTGAGGACTATTGGACTCAGTTTAGCAGCCGCGGGGGGTGCCTTGTTGGCGGCACCGGTAGCTTTACCGGTTGGACTGGTTAGCCTGGGCGGTTACCTCATTGTAGCTGGAAGTGTGGCCACAGCAGTAAGCCAAGCGGCGGTGAAGGGCGGAGATCCTAACGAACCAAAAACAGAGAACCCTTAAGATGGCTGAGACTGAAAAGAAGGATGATTTGTTCGTTCGGGTGAAAGCGACCAGGTCGCCGAAGCCAAAAACGGATACTGAAGGCAGTGATCAGGTGGAATCGATCGCGGTTGAGGTGAACCAAAGCGAAACAGCTGAAGGCCGGGTGATAGAACTCAACATTCATATTCAGGACAGATCAGTGAAACCACAAAACACGCATTAAACAAAAGATGTCAACCCAGCACCATATAGAAAGCGGCACAGTATTCGGCACTGTAACGGGCACGGCCTTAACCGTAGTTGCGAACATAGGTTCTCAAGATGTTATTAAGACAGTGATACTGGCTGCGATTGGTGCGGTGGTGAGTTTTGGGGTTTCATTGTTTTTGAAATGGATCTTTCGACGATAAAAGGCTAAAAGTTTAAGAGAAAGAAAAAAGTCACTGAAAGGTGACTTTTTGTTTTTACAAAATTTCACAAAACTAAACCTTCGAATTTATCCCCTTATAATCTGGAGTGGTATTTTGAGAATAATTTAAAATCAGTCGTTTTAGTAGTGTGATTTTCGATCAACCCGACTTGTGTTAAATTTAGATACAAGTTCAGAAATCACACACTATAATTTAAGTCATTATTATTCTTTGATGAATTTAATCGATTCATTGATGCCATCTCCACTTATGGTGAACGTATAAAAGCCTGGTTTTAACTTTTGAACATCAAGTTCTGTTGAAATTTGTTTTAATTCTCCTTCAGCAAGGGTTTGACCTAATAAATTGAGAATTGAAAAATACAGCTGACTCTTAATGTCAGGCACCATGACTACCAAATTACTTTGCACTGGGTTTGGATATAACTTTAACAGCATTTTATAATTTGGGTTTTCAGGAACGGCAACAGAAATACTAGCTGCTTTTGTAAGAAACATGTCAGAGAGACCTTGCAAAGTTGAGAGGGTATGGGTACCGAAAACCGTAGAGTTATCAAAAGAGCCGCCAACATATATTTCCCCTAAAGGGCCCACACTTAGCTGTGCTATTTCGTCGTTGAATTTTCCTCCACCTTGCAGTGCAGTGATGATTTGGCCATTACTGTTATACCCAGCGAGAAAAACGTTTTGCGTAGTGCTATCGTTAGTAAGCGGAAATGATCCAACCATAACGGTTGAGCCTTTGTAGTTTCCACACACATATACATTATTGTTGTAATCCATAGCAATATCTTTGCTCCAAGTGTACTCGCTGCCTCCTTCATTTGTAGCCCAAAGAACATTTCCATTGCTATCATATTTGGCTAGAAAGTAATTTGTACCAGTGGTTGAAAGTGTATGAGTGTCAATTATGACACCAGGTGCACTGAAAGTTCCGCAAAAATAAGAGTTCCCTGATGCATCTGTTGTGAGTGCGCCAGGATGAACCATGTTGTTTATTGGATTGACTTTTTTTACCCAAATATTCTGACCAGAGTTCGAAAATTTTGCTGTATAGCCACAGTAATTGGTGCTGGTTGGGGCACCAGAAATCGTATTTGTTCCAAAACTTAAGGTGTTGCTATTGAAACCGCCGCTAATAAAGATATCACCTGATTGAGAGAGGTCAATCGAATTGGCATAATCAGACGCCGGACCTCCACTTTTTGTGGCCCACAGAAGGTTACCAGCAATATCGAATTTCATCATAAAAATATCTTCCAAACCAGACGAAACTAAGGTAGAACTCTCAATAACAAGAGGTGCATTATCAGAAAATACTCCGGCAAGGTATATGCCACTGTTGTCTGAGGTAATTTTACAGTTAGTTGCAGAACCTGAAGAAGAAGATTTTACCCAGACTATATTCCCCTGAGCATTCATTTTCATAATAAAGAATTGAAAAAAACTTGAATTGGTTACTGTAAATCCGCCAATTGCCATTGAGGGGCTTCCAATAATCCCTGCCACATAGATATCACCCGAAGCATCAACAGCAAGGTCAGTGAAACCATCGCTCCCGTTGCCGCCGGCGAATAAACTCCACATTGCTGCCCCGGTTCCATCTACTTTAAACATAAAACCGTCTGAAAAAACATTATTACTAGTGGAGGAGAAGGAACCAAAGCTCAAAGTATTTGAATAGGCTCCTACCATATAAGCGTTTCCGTTCTGGTCATTGGCGAGGCCAGAGATTTGTGGTAAACTGCCACCAGTGGAATTCTCAGCCCAGACCCAGTTTGTAGTTTGGCATATTAGAGTTGTATAGGTAATAGAATATACCAGAACTAATATTAATACTCTTAGTTTAAACATTGTCTAATAACGATAATATTGTAAAAATAGTATATTAAGAATAAAGAGCGAAAGGCGTTCCTTTCACTCTTATTAAGGACACCAAATCGTTCACTTTACAATGTCAATTTTTCCGTCTGCTTGAAAACTTGAAGAACTTACTTTCCAGAAGTAGATGCCTGAATCTAAGGCTGACAAATCTACATTGATATTATGTTCCCCTTCTGAAAGTATTATGTTTGAGGCAACAATCTTCACGAGCTTGCCACTATAATCATAGAAGTTAATATCGAAGTTGTCAGCTTTAAGGTTATTGATCTTAATTTTGACCTGATCATTGGCAGGTACAGGGAAAACAGTTACAAAATTCACAAACTTATTTGTTTCCTCCCCTAAATTAGTAAGGACAGTTCTGGAATAAGCATCGTCAATGTATAAGTAGGTCCATTCGGAAGATGAACTGCAAGGATTACTGAGTGTAACCGTCAGTTTGTAGTACTTACCCACCAGCGTCGGGCCATTATATGAGAAGTAGGATTTATATCCGCTGTAACTGGAAGGGTTTGCAACACTGCATGCTGTTGTAGGAGGGCTTCCGCCCCAAACAGAACTTGGAACGCAATAACCGTTGAGGTTTTCGTATGTTAGGCCAGACAAATTTGGTACAGCTTTAGTTTCATTTAAGATATTCCCTATATATGTGCCAGAGCTGTTGACTTCATCAACTATAACATTCATTAAAGAAACGTTACCTGTGCTTCCGCTTACCCTGAAGCCAATAGATGAGGCACCTACATTGTTTGGAGAGCCAATACTGTGTGAGTAACTAAAATAATTTTGTGGATTATTGTAATCGTAAATTTGAAGACTGATTGACGGGGGTACCTGAGCTAAGACGCGAATATAAGTTGTCATGCTAGACTCACGCCCGCAGCAATCGATAATAGTTAGTGTAACTTGGTAATAGCCTGGGTAAGTATAAAGAGATTGTTCATATTCATCATAAGAATCTCTGATATCCAAATTGTTTATTGCACCACTACCTGCTGCTGACAATACACTACCATAGTAACTGAATGTCCCGGGACCGCCTATTGGCTCGCAATCGACGTTCATGGGAGTTAGGGTTAAATTGGCCTCACAAGGGCTTACTCCATCAATAAAAGTTGCGCTGAGTTTAATCGGATTGCAGTTGTACACTTCTTGCCAAACGCCATTACAGGTATTGCTTGCTGCTGTTCCGTTTATAGTCATGCCGGTGAGAGTCACTACAGGGTTACCAGCGAAGTTTGTATAATTTTCCCCATCAAGTTGATCAGGTAAGGTATATACGCCCGCTGAAATCGAGTTATAAGCAAGGGATTCATAACTTGTTGTGTTGGAGTTGGGGTTTACATTATTCATTTGTGTGGCGTTTACCACACTGGACGTTACGTCATATTCGATTAAATAACGATTCCCGGCGTAGTCTCCAATTCCGCAAACCTGCCCGCTTTTTGAATACTCAAGGAAAGAGTTAGGAAGAGAGTACGGAGAGATATTCAATGCGGTTTGGCTACTTGAGGTAACGTTACACAAATCGAAGAAAGGTGTACCTGACACGTTTCCAGCTACGTATAAATCTGGGGTACCAGAACCTACTAATTCAAGACCAACAACTTCACCACCAGTATATGAGTAAACTAATTCAGAGCTCGCAGCATATGTGCTTGCATTTGACAGATTAAGTACTGCAACTTTACCTGTTAGCGCATCATTGAATGCCAACCATAAGCCATTTTCCGAAAGTTCCAGTTCTGTAGGGAGACAACCGATGCTACCAGTATAACCGATACTACTTGGAGAACTAATGCCGCTTGAACTAATGACACAATGTTTAATTTCCGATGTACCTACAGAAGGTTGATATACATAGTAAAGCTCATAAGTTGAACTCGCTCCAGAGCCCGTTTTTTTTGAAACAGCAATACCTGCACCATTGTATGTTAGATTTTCTACAACAAAGGCAGAACCGGAATTGGAAATTATTGATGGTGTAGTAGATGAACAATCGACTATAATGTAAACAACTGCTGTTCCCGTCATATTTGGATTACTTCTGTTATAAAAGACATAATACTTATCACACTCCCCCGGCATTGGCACAATTACGATTTCACCTCCCCACCTGTTATATGAATTTCCTCCATTGGAGTGTGTACCTAGTTGACTGATTGTGCTACCAGTTGCATCAAAAACATAATCGTCAACAACGTAAAACCTTAGGTTACCGTTTAAATCATAAACACCGTTAGATACAAAATAGCTTCCAGAACTGGGAGCCCCTGTATATAAAGAGTTAATTGAGGCAGGGCTAGAACTTACGTCAAATGTCTTAGGGGGCATTGCCCATTTATTCATTTGAGAATAAAGCCCTAAGCTAAAAAGGAATAGGGCAAACAAAGTTATAATCTTTTTTTTCATACTATTGGCATTAGTTTGCCTACTCTTGTTAGGGTTTTCGGCGATCCCCTTCAATATATATTTCCTGAGTTCTCTTTAGTATTACAAATAGTTTGCATTAATATCAGATCTTACAAACCTTTTTCTCGACTTTGACAATTGTGTCCTATTTTGTGACTATCAATATTAAATTTGCACCTTTTCAATACAAAATGATTTGGAATCATGGTTAGGAGCCATTGTAGGTTCACGCTTATAAGGTTTACCCACGAGTTAGTTGGGCGAACTTGGTAACACATAATATTTATGTATACGTGCACTAGGGATACACGCGATATTTACAATAGTTTATCATAACAAAGAATTTGGGACTAATGTAAGACCACCACCTGCATTGAAACTTAAGTAATAGAATGGCAATTCTAGTACCGGGATAAGAAATTTACCCGTTTCGGATTTAATGGGGGAAGGCCCTTTAAGAATATGAGAATGTTAAACTGCATTAAGTAATTTGTTAATAATGAATCTAAAGCATTAACTATGAGAAGCATACGAACAAATAGAAGAAAACTCTGTTAGAGAACTATTTAATGTAGAGACAGGAAAAGAATGAAAAGAGAAGCGTTAAAATTGAGAGTAATTTCAAAACAAAATTAGGTAGAACTACCTGTAAGAAAGAGTAAAATTACCTATATATAGACTAGGTATAATTACCTATGGCCTGTTAAAAAATCAGGCACATTATGATTGAGATAACGAAATAACTTTCGTTTTTGGGAAACTGATCAGGACTGTTTTTTGAGCATTTTTTGTACC
The DNA here is from genome assembly GCA_025455485.1 of Bacteroidia bacterium. Lineage (GTDB taxonomy): Bacteria > Bacteroidota > Bacteroidia > B-17B0 > Aurantibacillaceae > Aurantibacillus. Next base: position 46,622 of record JALOMJ010000008.1, read on the forward strand.
ATAAGCTGACGAACCTGATGTATGAGGGTAAACTGCTTTTTGAGGGATTCTTCCTGTTTATCAAGTTCGTTGAAGTAGTGGATGATTTTTACCAGCTTATCAGGAGCTTGGTTGAGGTTGATGTTTGCATGGTGCAAAGCCATTGTGAATTCATCTATACGGATGTAAGGAATGACTGAACCAATGAGTAGAGGGCGAAAGTAGCCACCCACCCAAAGTGCCTTACAAAGTGTGTAGAAGTGTTCACGTTCTCTGTAAGAATCTGCCAGGAAAACAAAGCAATTGGGGCACCAGTTGGCTAATGGTTTACCGGTGTTAAGGCCTTTGTTCAGGATAAAGAAGTGTGGTTGCTGGTACAAGTTGCCGTACCTGTGGCATTTGATTTTGTTTTGTAATGCATTCATAAAGCTTAGGTATAAGGGTTAGTTTCCCTTCCTTAGCTTTTTGACCTGCCTGCTTATTTGCTTACAAAGAAAAAAACGAAAAAACCGGACAAGCGAGCCGGAAAAAAGCTAAAAAAGAAAGCTTTTTTGGATAAGCTTGGCGGTGCGCGCTTGTCAAGGTTTTTG
>JALOMJ010000141.1 GCA_025455485.1 Bacteroidia bacterium
CAAGTCAAAGCCTTAAAACAGGAAAATTGATAGTTGAATAAAACTTAACTGAATCTGCTCTGAAAGTCCCGGCTACACACCGGGACTTTTTTATTTAGGCATACTCTCTTTTACTGAAGATGAGTCCCAGCATCATGACAAAGGCACTTAGTAAAATCACCTGTATGATGAGGGAAGGGTTGACTAAAGAAATGCGTTTAGTTTCGTCGATGGATAAAAATAAAAGAATGGTAATTAAACCTCTAGGTGCAATAAACAACATTGGACTTATTTTCAGTCCGCTTAGCTTTAATTGTAAAAAGCGAATGAATAATATACCCAGCACAATTCCGGCAGCCCAGGGTAAAGTGACTAAATTAAGTACTTCCTTGGTTTGAATAAGAAAACCAAAGAGCAGGAAAAACAAAGAACGCACCAGAAAGGTGGCTTCTCCCAGCAGTTCCTTGAGTTTGTTTACCTCTATTTCCAATTTCTCAGGTTGAAATCGGGATAACCAATTTATAGCCTTTAATTTTTCGGAATTGGCAAGAAATAAACCAAACAATAAAATAAACACCAATGCCGGAAGATGAAACTGTTTGGCAATGGCATAAATCAAAATGATGAGCAGAATGATTGGAAAAAATTTAACATGGTGTGAAATGTTATTTAATAAAAGCGATAAAATCAGAATAGAAATCAAAGAAATAAACAGCATTAAACCAAACTCAGCAGAAAAACTGAGTAAAGAATTTGTACTAACGCTGTCATTCATGTTCACAAAATTGAAGAGTAAAACTCCAAAAATATCGGAGAGACTGCTTTCGTAGGTGATAAATTCTCTGTTCAGAGGATTCAAATTTCTGGCGCTGGGAATAGCAATGGCACTGCTGATAACTGCAAGAGGAATGGCGTTCAACAAGGCTAATTTAATTCCGCAACCACCAATTTCATCAAATAAATAAGCCAGGGAGAGCGAGAGGAACAGCAGCGGAAGCAAGGAGCCAATAATAGCCTTTAGAACAAGTTTGGTTTTACTCTTGTTAAATTCCAATTCAAGCGACCCTTCCAAAACGATAAGAATCAGACCAACAGTACCTATTATTTGCAGGGCAGGGGCAAGGTTTAAAACACTTAAATTAAAATAGTTCACCATCTGTGCACAGGCCCACCCCATGGCTAATAAAACCACTACAGAAGGTATTTTTGTGCGGGCAGCGCTGAGTTCAAATAAATAGGATACAAGCAAAAGCGAACACAAGAGAATAAGAATGCTGCCGGTCATACTAAAGTGATTTAGCGCAAGAAAGGTAATTAATAATTGTACGGTTAAGCGTTAAAGTTGTTAAAATCGCAGCGATGGCGAAACTTAAGAAAAGAATAGAACTTATTAATTCCTGAGCACAACGCTTGATTATTAAACACACATTATTCTCTAACATACACCCGTTTCACTCGTCCCGAAACATTGGTTAATACTTCATAAGGAATGCTGCCAAGGGCTTTGGCCAACGCGTGGATGTGTTCCGGATTTTCAAAAATAATCACCTCGTCTCCTTCTTCGCAGGGGCAATCGCTCACATCAATCATGCTCATGTCCATACAAATGTTACCAATCGTTTTGCAAAACTGTTTGTTGATGTACACCCCGTGTTTACCATTACCAAATAAACGGCTGAACCCATCGGCATAGCCAATCGGTATCACTGCAATGCGACTTTTTTTATTTAGTTGACCACTGCGGTTATAACTTACACTTTCACCAGCTTCAAGGCTTTTGATCTGAGAGATTTTGGTTTTGAGTACCCCAACGTTTTCCAGCAACTGTTGTTCCTTTTCGTTGCTGCCAATGCCATACAATCCAATGCCCAATCGCACCATGTCAAAATGCGCGGTTTTAAATCGAGTGATGCCCGAAGAATTACAAAGGTGTTTCAGGAAGGCATAACTCAAGCCCGTTTCAAGTTGTTTACAGAGTCCTTCAAATCGGTTCATTTGAAGTGTGGTAAAATCATCAAATTGCGGGTTGTCAGATGCAGCCAAATGTGAAAACACCGATCGGATTTTGATTTGATGGTAGGACTTGATCTCGTTTATCAGCGTCTCAGTTTCTTCGGGTAAAAAACCAAGGCGGTGCATGCCGGTATCCATTTTTAGATGAACCGGGTAAGCTTCAGTAATACCCAAGCCATCCAGTTTTTTTACAAAATTCCTCAACACACGAAAGGAAAAAATTTCAGGTTCGAGCCGATAATTGATGATGTCTTCAAAAGCCGCTTCCTCTGGATTCATCACCATAATGGGAAGTGTAATCTGGGATTTTCTGAGTTCTACCCCCTCATCGGCATAGGCCACCGCTAAATAGCCTGCGCCCATGTGCTGCAGGGCGAGAGCAATTTCACTGCTTCCGCTGCCATACGCCATGGCTTTTACCATGCCCATGATTTTTACACCGGGTTGAAGTAAGGAACGGTAGTACGAAAAATTGTGCTGCAATTTGTTGAGGTTGATCTCAAATACCGTATCGTGACTTTTTAATTGCAATAAAGCAGCAATTTTTTCAAAGCCAAAACTTCTCGCACCTTTGAGCAATACAGAAGCATCGGCAAAATGTGGCCGCAAGACACTAAATTGGGCTACAAAGTCATTGGTGTTCTGAAAAAAGGCCGAATGCGAAGGGAACAGGTGTTTGTGTTCTGAAATTTCAGGACCAATTCCCAATAACAGATCAATTTTGTTTTGTATCAATAGTCCGGCTAAAAGCCCGTACAATTGTTCAGTCGACATGCCCGACTGTTCAATGTCCGATATCACCAGCACTTTTTTAGTGTTTTGCGACTGGCGGTTCAAATAACTTAAAGCTATAGCGATGGAATCCAGATCGGAATTGTAAAAGTCATTAATCAGTAAAGAATTGTCGATTCCCTTTTTTAATTCCAGTCTCAACGCTAAACTTTGCAGCTGCGAAAGGCCCGATTGTATCTCTTTTTCATTAAAACCCAATTGCAACATAACCAGCGCGCAGGTGGCCGCGTTGTTTACCGAAGCTTTGTCGTTATAAGGCAAACTGAACTCTAATGTTTTATTCTTGCTCTTAAGCTTAATAGTAAATCCCTGCTGACTAAGTTTCCAATCGGCGTCTTCATTTTCAGAAATCAGTATCGCAGCATTCAAGCCCGGGCTGTTCAATTCTGCTTTCCTTAAACCATTGGCCAACACCGTTTCACAAGCTAAAAACAATTGCGCTTTTTCCGTAATTTTTTGTTGTCTCGAATCAAAACCTTCGTCGTGCGCCGAACCTATGGAAGTAAAAATACCGAGTGTTGGGCGGATAATGGAGGTGAGGTGTTCCATTTCTCCGGGTTTGGAAATGCCGGCTTCAAAAATGGCGAGGGTATGATTTTGGTTGAGGTTTAAAACACTCAAGGGTACTCCAATTTGCGAATTGTAACTTTTAGGGCTGCGGCAAATGCTGTACTTGTGTTTCAGCAACTGGTACAACCACTCTTTCACCATGGTTTTTCCATTGCTTCCCGTAATGCCAATCACCGGAATGTTGAACCTTTGCCGGTGGTAGGCAGCCAATTGTTGTAAGGTATGCAAAGGCGATTCGCAAAGTAAAAAACACACCTCCTGCCCGGTGTGAGGTTTAAAATCAAAACCCATATCGGCCACCAAAAAAGCCTTCACGCCTTTTTCAATCAATTCGGGGATGTACTGATGTCCGTCGTTCCAATCGCTTTTCAGGGCAACAAAGAGGCTTTCTTCCGGAAATTGCAGTTCGCGGCTGTCGTTTAAAAAATACCTGAGCTGCACCTGGTTTTTTCCGATGAGTTTGCAATTCGTGATTTCGGCAATTTGTTCCGCAGTATACATCAGTGTTTTTTTTCCAGGTTAAAACAAGTTCGGCACAAGGGTTCGTAAGCTTCGGTTTCTCCGAGCAAAACGAGTTCCTTCGTGTTTGATTTTCTGTGGCTTACATAAGCCAGGCTCCCGCAGCGCATACAAATGGCGTGCACTTTGGTAACGTATTCGGCAATGGCCATCAATTGGGGCATGGGACCAAAGGGTTCACCCTTGTAATCCAAATCAAGACCCGCGATAATCACTCTCAGGCCTTTGTTGGCAAGGTGTTGCGCCACCTCAGGCAGTTCCATATCAAAAAATTGGGCTTCGTCAATGCCCAGTACTTTAGCGTCTCCGCAAAGCTTCAACAAATCTTTGCTCGAGCCAATAGCCTGACTCAACAATTCAGTGCCCTGATGCGACACCACTTTAAAATCATCGTAACGTTTGTCGGTATCCGGTTTAAAGGTGGCGATGTGTTGTTTGGCAAATTGAGAACGTTTTAATCGCCGGATCAGCTCTTCGGTTTTCCCCGAAAACATGCTGCCGCATATCACCTCTATCCATCCTCGCGTTTCGGGACTATACCTGTATTCCGGAATCATTGTTTAAAAAGCGTGTAAAACAAAACTTAAATGTAAAGAAGGATGTGTTGAATTCAAATTATTTTTAAGTTTAAAGTTTTACAGAAGTATGGCGAACGACAAGGTTTTGGGTAAGATGCGGGAACAGATCGGGGAATTGATAAAAACCCTTGAGCAATTTGGTGATTTAGCTGTTCATCCCGGCGCCTCGGAGTGTGAAGACCTTCAAAACAAACTGTACAAACTTCAGGAAAATCTGTCCGTTTACAAACACCAGCGTTTAAATCAGGAAGTGTCGCCAAGTTTTAATATTCACGCCAGGGTGAGCGAAGAAGTGAAAGAACAGATCCAGCCCGAACCTCCTCCTGCCGAGAAACCCAGGGAAACAAAATTGCCTGCACAGCCAAGCGAAGCGCCCATTGCAAACAAAACGCCTTCCAATAAAATTCACGCACCCATCGTGGTGGGCATTAACGATAAGTTCAGATTTATTAATGAACTCTTTTCTCAGAACCCTGCCGAGTTTAATATTGCCATTGAACAACTTTCGGCTTTACAAAACTGGAATGATTCTGAGCTTTATCTGAACAGCCTTAAATCGCTTTACACCTGGAAAGAACAGCAGGATGTGGTAAAACACTTTTACAGTATCGTCAAACGTCGTTTTGAATGAAACGTCCGTCTTTTTTTTCTGTGGTTTTTGCACTTGTCTTTTGCTTTTCGCTCCCTGCACAGGACATGGTTTACACAAGAACACTGCTGCGTCAACTCTGTTCTCCGGCTTTTTATGGCCGGGGCTATCTTAAAGGAGGGCTTGAAAAATCAGCCGACTACATTACCGCAGAAATAAAAAAGATTGGCGCTCAACAATTGTTTGCTACCGGCTACCACCAATGGTTCGATTTTAACGTGAACACTTTTCCCGATAAAGTGAGTTTAAAGATCAACAACAAAGTTTTAAAACCCGGCATTGATTTTATACCCGATCCACAAAGCAGAAGCCTGAAAGGAAAGTTTACACTGGAACAAAAAGACAGCATGACCTTTATTGGTGTGAACGAAAGCGGGAAATTGCTGCTGAGTTTAAAAAACAAATTAACCTTTAGTGTAGCGAGCAATAGTGTTGCATTGGGAATGCTGGATATACTGAAAACCTCTTGCCCGGATAAGCCAAAAACCGTGGAGGTGCAGCTGGACGCCAAGGTGTTGACCAAATTCATTTGCAAAAACATTTGTGCCTTTGTTCCGGGAACGGTGAATAACGACACCTGTGTGGTGTTTACCGCGCATTACGACCATTTGGGAGGCATTGGCAAAAAAACCTATTTCCCCGGAGCCAACGATAACGCCAGC
>JALOMJ010000234.1 GCA_025455485.1 Bacteroidia bacterium
CACCGCACAGGTAGCATTATATGGATTGATTTTTAGTTTTTCCATGGCAGCCAGTGCAGAAACCATTACACCGCGGCCGGTGGCTTCGGTGCGACCTAACGAACCACCCATTACTATCGGTTTGCCGGTTACTACAGCTGGAACGGTCATTCCTTTATTACGGGAATATTGGTCCATCAACCAGGCCATTTCGCGCGGGCCGGTGCCCATATCGGGTGCAGGAATATCTTGATCAGGCCCGAAAACATCCATCATTGCCTGTGTATAACTGCGCATCAGGCGCTCAATTTCACCAGCTGACATTTCACGTGGATTGCAGGTTACGCCACCTTTAGCGCCCCCATACGGAATATCTACTACGGCACACTTCCAGGTCATCCAGGCCGCAAGCGCCTTTACTTCATCCAGATTTACATGTGGGTCGAAACGAATGCCCCCTTTAGAAGGTCCGAGAATAGTGGAGTGCACTACGCGATATCCTTCAAATACCTTAATGCTGCCATCGTCCATGGTGACAGGCAATGAAACAATAACCTGCTTGGCAGGTGATTTTAATACCTGATATACTTGATCTTCCAGGCCAAGAATTTGAGAGGCAGTGTGGAAGCGAGACATCATCGCTTCAAATGGATTTTCCTTATCTACAATTGGAGCAGGTTCTATGTACGCCATATGGTTATTAGAATTGATTTTTAAAGAATGGAATTTTTCAAATAGTGCCTTTTTTAGGCCTTTAAAACGGTTGCAAAGATATAGAAATTAGGTACCCCTTAGTACGAAAAGGTAGAAAAAAGCAATTAAAAAATCTCTAGAAAAGCAACAATAAAAGGGGCTGAAAAAACTTACCCTATGGAAGTGATTAAGCGTTAAATCCTTAAATCATGGATTTTAAACGAAGGGGTTGACAATTTTCAATCTACCCTCAATGACTTGACCATCATTCAAATCTTCAGAATATAATATTGCACAATCACATTCAAGTGCAGACGCAATGATTAGGCTATCATAAAACGAAAATCCGTATTGAGCTGAAATCTCACATGCTTTGTAAATTGTAATTTCAGAGTTGATGTAAACCTGAGTATTGTTTTTACATTCGGCCAGGCAGTTGACTACATCTGTGTTGCTGACCTTGAATTTTTTGATCAACGTATTGGCAAGTTCCTGTAATACCTGGGTACTGATTTGGGAATTATTTTCTGAAATTAGTTCGCGTGCAATCTTTTGTTTTTCAACTTCTGCATAAGAATAACTGTAAACCAGAATATTCGTATCCAGAAAGATTTTATCGTTCATTGGCTTCGTCTCGGTTAAACTTGAAGCCACGAGTATCAATCTTCACAGCATTAAAAGATACCTTTTTTTTAGGGATTTGTGGTTCTTCTTTTTTCTCACTGATGGTAAACCCAAGATAGGCGGAAAGACTTTTAAGTAATTCCAACGTTTTTAAGTCGTTATATTTTACAATAATTTCTTTCATGCGGAAAGATAGTAATTTTTTGAGTCATCATTTTAACTCAATTTAAGAGAGAAAAATTCCACTCCGGTAAAGACTGAACTAGCTTGGCAATTAAAAAATCTCCAGAAAAGCCACAATAAAAGGGGCTGAAATAAGCAACCCATCAAAGCGGTCTAAGAAGCCTCCATGGCCTGGTAAGCTGGTGCCGGAATCTTTGATTTCAATGCTGCGCTTCAATAATGATTCTACCAAATCGCCAAAGGTGCCGCCCACAATGATAATCACACCTATTACTATCCACTGCCATGATATTGAAAAAATAAGGCATACCATAGGCAAAAACAGAAGCAAGGATAGCACCTCCGATAAAACCTTCCCATGATTTTTTTGGTGAGATTCGCTCGAACAACTTTCTCTTTCCAAATAGCGAACCGGCAAAATAGGCACCGGAATCTGACGCCCAGAGTATGAATAGGCAACCAAAAATGATTTGATAATCGTAATGCTCGTTTTCAAACGTAGCAATGTTGAGCAGTGCAATGGGCATCGCCACATAAAATATTCCGAGAAAGGTATAGGCAATGTTGGTAAAAGGTTTGCGCTCTGTTTTTTTATATAGTTTAATCATATACACACAAGAGACAACCGGAAAAATTAAAAAGTAATAGCGATAGGAGATATCGCCACGCTCAATAAAAAAGGACAAACAAAAAATCAGTAATCCGCAGAACGTGCCAAATGTTTTTTGTGGAATCATTCCATCCAAACCAGAGAGCTTGTAAAATTCAAGAAGTGTAAAAAGACAGATGATAAAAAACACAAGGAAATAAGTCCACTCACTGAACATAATGCAAAACACCAATGCGGTAGCGCCTAGAAGTGCTGTGATTAAACGCTGACCAAGATTGCTGAATTTTTTAGAGTCTGTCACGCAGGTTGCTGATTGTGTGTTTCGAAATATTTCTTGAAGTAAATCATCACAGCCACAAACACGGCTGTAAAAATAATAACTGCCGGCCACGGTGCTGCTTCAGGTGATTCTAAATCAGTTGTAATAATTCCAATTTGATATAAATACATCATCAATACGGAAAAGCCATTATTCACAAAATGTGCAAGCATCGGTATCAGCAAATTACCAGACCAAACATACAGGTATCCAAAGAGTGCTCCCAACAGCATGCGAGGTACAAAGCCAAAAAACTGCATATGAAAGGCACTGAAGATGATGGCCGATACCCAAATGGCCACATGTTGATTTCCGCTCAATCTATTTAACTCTGGTTGAAGCATGCCTCTAAACACCAACTCTTCGCCAATGGCAGGCAACACCGCAATCACAAAAAGCCCCAGAAGAAAATCTACCGGAGAACTGAATTGAGTGAAGAATTTTGTCAACTCTTCGGCTCGTGCTTCTGTTTCGCGCGCCCACTCACCAAAAGCCTTCATAAAATCAGGGAATACCAC
>JALOMJ010000142.1 GCA_025455485.1 Bacteroidia bacterium
GGGTTTTTATGGAAAACTAAACACTGTGTTTTTAAAGCACAACGCGTATACTACTTTGTTCTTAGGGTCATCAAGGGCTGAAATGCATTATGATATACCTTGCATTGACCGTGTAACCAGTTGGAAATCGTATAATGCAGGTTTAGCCGGTGCTTCCCCGATGATGGCATTTACTGTACTGAAGTTGTATTTGAATAAAAGCGCTTGTCCCAAACGCGTTTTTTATGAGGTGGATTTGCATGGATTAAAAGAAAAGCATTCTGAGATATTTGAATTTAATAACTACTTTCCTTTGCTTTCGGACCCTCTTATCAGAAAAGAATTCAGCAAAATTGACGCGAGAATGCCGCACTTTTACCTAAATCCTTTTTACTCCCTCCCTTACACAGGACTTAAAAATATCAGCACCGGATTGCATGCCTGGTTAGGCCTTCCAACGCAATCGGATGCCTTGTATCACAATGGGTTTATGCCATCGCTCAGCTCTGTCAAACAAAAGGCATAGCGCTGATTTTACTGAGTTCACCTTATTTTGCCGGGGGCCAATTGAACATGTTAAACAAAAAACAAGTGGTGCAGGACATGCTGCACTTTGCCAATTCACGCCACCTCAGGTATTGGGATCTCAGCTCCTTGTGGTTTTGCAACAGGCGTGAGCTGTTCAGGGATGAAATCCATCTGAATGCCAAAGGAGCGGAACTTTTCAGCCTGTATTTTGTTGATTATTTTAATACTAAAATAAAAGGTATTGCGTTAAATTAGCTAAATTGGACCTTAGCCTATGTTTAAGATTACTGTAAGCCCTGTTCTAAAGGCATTCGTTATAGTTTTGATGGTGTTTACCTATTCCGGAGCGTATGGGCAAGTGCGCAAATACAGTAACGAATTTTTAAACATTGGCGTTGGCGCTAGGGCCTTGGCCATGGGCAATGCCAATGTAAGTTCGGTGGAGGGGGTAACTTCAGGTTATTGGAACCCTGCGGGTTTACTTTCTCAAAAAAACGATATTGAAGTGGGCTTAATGCATGCCGAATACTTCGCCGGCATTGCGAAATACGATTACATTGGCCTTTCCAAACGCATCGACAGCAACAGTGTAGGCGGCATTTCACTACTACGGTTTGGGGTAGACAATATACCAAACACACTTGATTTGGTAGATGCCAATGGAAATGTGGATTATAACCGCATCAGCACCTTTAATGCCGTTGATTTTGCCGTACTGTTGAGTTATGCCAGATCAATTCCAAAATTGAAGGGTGTTGAATTGGGGGGAAATTTTAAAGTCATTCGCCGTACCTTGGGAGAATTTGGGGGAGCCTGGGGCTTTGGCCTGGATGCCGGTGCAAAATACAATTACAAAGGCTGGAAATTTGCCGCCATGGGGCGCGACATTACCGGCACCTTCAATGCCTGGTCAATTCAACTCAGCGAAAAAGACAAAAACACCTTTATTGCAACAGGCAATGAAATTCCATCCTCTTCTCTGGAAATTACAGTGCCAAAACTAATTCTTGGTGTTGCCAAAGAAGGCAAATTTTGGAAAGACAGAATTTCAGTTTTAGGTGAAATTAACCTTATAAACACCTTTGACGGCAAAAGAAACACTGTACTAAAAACCAATTTATGGAGCATGGAACCAGCCTTTGGTTTGGAAGTGGGCTATAAAGGATTTGTTTATCTGCGCGGGGGCCTGGGTAATATCCAGAAAGAACTTAATGACAAAGGCACCACCTTGGTTACAACGGTGCAGCCAAATTTTGGTTTGGGGGTGCGCTACAAAATTTTTACACTTGATTACGCACTTACCGACATTGGTGACCGTTCAGTCGCGTTATATTCCAATATTTTTTCTTTAAAAATCGACATTAACCGCAAAAGCATGTAGTGAGGAAATTTACCCTTATACTTTTCTGTTTTTTGGTTCACTTTTTCTCTTCTGCGCAAACCGGCGGGAATGGCTGGATAAATTTTTCTCAACAGTATTTTAAGTTTCCCATTCCTAAAGAAGGCCTTTACCGAATCGATTCCACTACCCTCTCCTCTTATTTTAATCTTAGCAGTACCGATCCCCGCAATTTTCAGTTATTTATTAAAGGCACCGAACAACATTTACACATTGAAGGGGAGGCCGATGGTAAAATAAATTCGGGAGATTACCTTGAGTTTTATGCCAATAACCTTATGGGTGAAGTGGATTCGCTGATTTACACGCATATCAAATACACACCCAATCCCTATGTGGCCCTTTTCAACGATACCGTGTATGGGTTTCTTACACTCACTACCTCATTCGGCAACAAACGTTTTATCCTTGAAACCGATACCAATTCTGCGCTATATCCTGCCGTGAGTTATGTATACAAGGAAAATGTGAGTGCGCTCAACAACATTTACAATTCTGTAGAAGAATACATTCAGGGAGCACCGGGCGACCCAAGATACACCCAGGCTGAAGGTAAAGGCTATTATTTGGCAGGAGGCTTTACAGCCCCAATTAATTTCGGTCCTTTGCCGGTGTATACAACCTCTCCCTTAAGTGCCAGAGTGCTGTTTAACGCTTCCGGAGCCAGTAAAAATTTTTCATCGGTGGGTAATGACCATCATTTAAGGTTAAGCTATTCAGATGCGGCAGGAAATCCCGTGGTGTTGTTCGATACCTTGTTCTATGGATATGCTCCCATCCGAAAATCATTTGAACTGAACTCGCTCACGCTGGGTGCAAACAGCAGTTTTTCACTCGCTTCTCTGATTTCACCCTCTGTATCAGTAAGCAGCAATGCCAGTGTACTGCATTATCTCAAATTTACGTATCCTCAGCAACTCAATTTCCTTAACACTTCTTTCTACAGGTTTTATGCAGAGGATAGTCCGGGTGCTGCAAAAAGCCTTTACAATTTTTTTAATTTTAATGTTGGCACTTCACAGCAGGTGCTTTTATTGGATCTAAGCAATGGAAAACGCATTACAACTGTGCTTAACCCCCCATTCATCAGAGCAGTTGTGCCGAACGGTAATGGTTTAAAAAATTGTGTGCTTGTTGCCGAGAAAGATACCATTGTTATTAAAAAGTTGATTCCGGTGAATGCAAACGGTTACTTCAACAACTTTACTTCTCAAGTTACCGGCAAACCCTTTGTGATGATTTACCATAAATCGCTTGAAAGTTCGGCCCAGGCTTACCGCAATTACCGGAGTTCTGCAGCCGGCGGGGCTTACAATGTGGTGTTTGCGGAGATTCAGGAATTGTACGAACAATTTGCTTTTGGCATCAACAAACACCCTGTGGCCATCCGGAATTTTCTCAAACATTTGTCGGATAGTTTAAGCACCCCACCCCGGTTTGTTTTATTAATCGGAAAAGGTATGCAGCTGGAGACCATTTCACCAGCACAACAAAATGAAAATTTAATTCCCACCATGGGCATACCCAGCAGCGATCATTTATTAAGTGCATCCTTAGGATCTGCCAGTGGAAATTATTTGGCTCCCGACATTCCGATTGGCCGACTGGCAGCACTAAGTAATGACGAAGTGAATCACTACCTCAGCAAAGTACAGCAACATGAAAGTTCGCCTCAGGAGGACTGGAAAAAACAGGTGCTTCATTTTATTGGTAGTACCAATGATGCAGAGCTGAACACCTTTTCCTTTTTTATGGATACGTATTCGCAAACCATCCAGGATACTTTGTTTGGCGCCAGGGTAAGCACGTTTAAAAAAAACACCACCTCTCCCATACAAACTGATTTGAACGACAGCATTGTGAAAGCAATGAGCAAAGGGGCTGCGCTTATTAATTTTTTCGGACACGGCGCTACTCAAAATCTGGGCATGGCAATTGAAGATCCTAATAAATTTAATAACCAGGGACGTTATTCCTTTTTTATCGCCAATTCCTGTTACAGCGGCAATGTGTTTCTGCATGGGGTTCAAAATTCAGTCAGTCATAATTACGTGTTTGCAAATCAACGCGGCAGCATTGGTTACATAGCCACCACTTCTGAATCGTACGACAGCCGTTTGCACCAATTCAGCAGAACGTTTTACAAAGCGTTCAGCAATTCGCACTACAACAATGCCATTGGTGAAGTGATAAAAAAAGCCATTCAGGATAACACAGGTTCTGCCGATTCCCTCACCAAATTTATTGGTCTGCAGGAAGTGTTGCACGGAGATCCTTCTCTAAAAATTGGTAACGGCGACGTGCCCGATTACATTCTTGGTAATTCAGATGTGAAATTTGATCTTAAAACCTACACCGATTCTATCGGTATCCGGCTCAACTACCTCAACTTAGGAAAAGCCCTTGCAGATAGTGTTGTGCTGAGGGTGAGCAGGCTTTTTCCCAATGCCGATACCGCCTTGTACCTGCATAAAATAAGGGCGCCGTATTATGCAGATAGTTTAAAGTTTTTTGTCCCACTGGATTTTAACCGAGGTATAGGTTTGAACAAATTCTCGGTAAAAATTGATGAATACAATGAGATTACTGAAAGTAATGAAAACAACAATGCTACAAGCGGCGATATTGATTTGCTGATCTCAGGAAATGATTTAACACCGGTTTACCCTTTTCCGTTTGCGATTGTTCCGCTTTCCAATGCCATCACTCTAAAAGCCAGTACTGCCGATCCCTTTGCGCCGGAAGGTGATTACATTTTTCAATTGGATACAGCAGGTACTTTTACATCACCTTTACAAAGCATAAAAATGAAAAGCAAAGGAGGGGTTTTGGAATGGACCGTGAACCTGCCCTACAAAGACAGTACCGTGTATTTTTGGAGAGTCAGCCGGGACAGCACCGGCCCTCAAAATTCCTTCCTTTGGAAAGAAAGTTCCTTTCAAACCATAGGTACAAAAAGGGGTTGGGCCCAGGCGCATTTTAATCAGTTCAAAACAGACAAGTTTCAATACATCTCACAAAACAAAACCAAACGATTATTTGAATTTCAAAAAAGCCTGAATGCCATTTTTTGTCGTACCGGAAATGTTCCTCCTCTGGCACCTGAAAATATTAACTTTTATTTTAACGGGATAAAAATGAGTGAGTGGGGTTGTGGTCCTAACGGTTGGAATTTTGTGGTGTTTGATTCTATTAGCGGGCAACCACAGGTGGTTAAAAGCAATCCAGTTGTTAACACCCCGGGTTTATATAACAACTGCATTTGTTTTTCAACCGACCAATATTTTTATTCGTTTGGTGCCAACAACTTCTGTTCTTTGACAAACTGGAAAACCGACATGGAAAATTTTCTGAATTCCATTCCAACCAATCAGTATGTGTTGGCCTACAGTATAGGTTTACTTGGAGGCAATGCGCAAGTTTCTACCTATGCCGCTTCGCTTCAAAACGCCTTTAAAAGTTTTGGGGCCAACCTGGCATTAAGCGCTGCCGATAGTTTGCCACGCATAGTGTTTGGAAAAAAAGGCATGTTGCAGGGGCAGGCCCATGAAACCATTGGCCCAAATTATTCGAACGCCGTTACGCAAAACGACAGCATCAGCACGCGCTGGTTCAATGGCATGATTGCTTCAGAAAAAGTTGGTCCTGCCAAATACTGGGGCAGTTTGCACTGGAGAATAAAAAATCTGGAGGCATTGGATGGAGACAGTACGGTGATAAAACTGGTGGGCATCACGTCAAATGGCAGTGCAGATACATTGTTCAGCTTTAATCAGAACCAAGGTGATATCGCTGATTTGCAAAATTACATTCTTGCACAAAACCATCCTTACTTGCAGTTGGTGGCCTTTATGAAGGATGGGAAATACCGCACGGCCCCGCAAATTGAGCGATGGCAAGTGATTTACGAAGAAGGGGGGGAATGCGCACTCAATCCCCTGAAAGGGTTTAAGGCCCTTAACGACACTTTGATGCAGGGAGACGAAGTGGGCTTTGTGGTGCCCATTGAAAACATTGGGCAAACAACCTTCAGCGACAGTTTATTAATTACCTATTGGTTAGAAGACGATAAGCTTAACCAAATTGCCTTGTAACCAAATTGCCTTGCCGAAAAAAATGAAATCACCGGGATTTGCACCGGGTGAAGTATTGCTCGACACGCTAAAACTGAACAGCACGGATATCAGTGGCGACAATGCTTTGTGGATTTATGCCAATCCTGTGGGACAAGTTGGTTATCAGGCAGAGCAACATCAATTTAATAACATTGGTCGTTTTGCCTTTAAAGTAAACACCGATATCACAAATCCTTTATTG
>JALOMJ010000009.1 GCA_025455485.1 Bacteroidia bacterium
ATTTTTTTCTTGTCGAGCAAACGCAGTTTTACTTCCCTTGAGCGCAATTGCAGCATGCCTTCATCATCCAGCAAATAATTCACGCAATTCAATAAAAAGGTTTTGTTGGCAAAGGTTTGGCGGGTGTAACGGTCGTAACCCAAATCAAAAATCTCCCCCGTGCTGCGCATAAAATCATTGGCAGCCACATCCCCATCGGCTACCACAATCATTTTTGTGGCTTTTCCTTTGTCTATATATTTAAAATTACTATCCTGCAACAAAGCAGAGGGTAAACGGTATTCTACAAAACTACTGAAGGCACCTTCCAATAAACACGCCACAGGCTGATATGAATCTTTAAACTGAGATTCTTTTACCTGCATTTGCACCATGCCTAAATAAATTCTGGCAGGCGCAGGAACGGTTTTGCTGTATTTTGACGATTTGAGCAAGATGGTTTTTTTAATGCCTTTAGCAGAAGACACGGTGTCGAGTGTGCTTAAAAATTCGAACCGTATCAGATCAAGATTTTTAACAATGGGATGGTTGCTGTTTGGCAGAATTAAGGGATGGTACAACCAGGGGAACATTTCTATTTTTGGTTCTCCTTTTGTAAAACCAGTGTTTATTGGTATTGTAGCGCATTGCAAATCCTGAATCAGCATTGGGTTTAAGCGCACCCCGTATTTAAACAGCATTTCATCCACATTCAAATCGCGGGTAAGGCCAAGGGTAAATCCTTTCAATCTTAACGAATCGGGTCTTACTTCCAAAGGGTCTATAAGCCACAACACTTTTCCGCCTTTCATAATAAACTGGTCAATGGCAAAAATTTCTTTGTCGCTGAAGGCCGTATCGGGTTTGGATATGATTAAAGCATCTGTACCTTCCAGTGCCCGTAGCTCAAAGCCTTTTGCTATTTTCGTTCGGTTTACGGTATAGTATTCCGAAAGCGATTTCATAAACTGAAATTGTTTAATGGTATCAAGTTCCCGGTGACCTTCCAAAAAAGTAACTTCCTTAGTTTTGTTTTGCTGTAGTTTGCGAATGGCATTGGCCAAACCGTATTCCAATTCCTGCACCGAATTGTTTACACACTCCTCTGGTGGTATTCCAATTTGTCGTTTAAAAATTTGCCACACGGTTTCTTTGCCTTTAAAACTCACAATGGCGCCCGGCCAAATAATGGTCTCAGTAGTTTTTTCCTTGCCTTTTTGTATGATTTGTTCAGGCACCAAACCTTTATCATACAGTTGTTTCTCCAGCTCCACGGCCTGATTTTTATTCAAACCTTCTAAGGGATGTATAAACTCATACTGAATGTTGTCTTTAGCATAAGCCCTGAATTCACCCAAAATTTCCCTGGCCTCGTTTTTTAGTCGGGTGAAGCTGGGATTAAAATCACCCTGTAAATAAATTTTCAGATACACTTCATCATCGAGTTGTTTTAACATCTCAATGGTAGACGAAGAAAGGGTGTATCGCTTCTCTGATGTAAGGTCGAACCGTTTGAAAAAATAAAATCCAATGATGTTAATGGCAACAACAATGCCGCACAAAAGTAAAAAGCGACTGAGATCCTTTCGTTTACGTTGACTATGTGCGCCTTTCTTTACCATTTTCTGCTTTGTAACACCAAGCGGGTGGCCAGATTAAACACTGCTATTAAACTTAAAAAATACAACACATCACGGGTATCGAGCACACCGCGACTCATGCTCACATAATGTTCGTTGATGCCTATGCTTTTTACAACAGCGTCAAATTTTCCGAATACACCGGCATTGGCAATAAAATCAAAACCCAGGTGCACAAAAAAACAAAGCAGCAAAGCCAGAATAAAGGCAATCACCTGGTTATCGGAAATGGAAGAAGCAAACACCCCAATGGAAGCAAAACCAGCACCCAAAAATAACAAGCCTATGTACGAACCCCACATGCCGCCGGTATCGATGTTTCCTTTTGGAGCGCCCAATTGGTGAACGCTGTAGTAATATAAAAGTGTTGGTAAAAGTGAGAAAAGTACTAGACTGAATGAAGCCAGGTATTTGGCCAACACAATTTGAAGGTCGCTGAGCGGACGGGTCAATAACAATTCAAGCGTACCGGTTTTTTTTTCTTCTGAAAAACTGCGCATGGTAATGGCTGGTATTAAAAACAAATACACCCAGGGGGCAATGTAAAACAGGGGATCAATGCTGGCAAAACCGTTGTCGAGAACATTGGAACCTCCGCTCTCGGTAGGAATCACCCACATAAATAAACCAATGAGGGTAATAAACACCGCAATGGCCATGTAGCCGGTGAGGGAACTCAGAAAACTGCGGATTTCTTTAAGGTACAGGGCGAACATAAAGTGCAAATATAGGACTTGTAAAGAATTTTACAGGCTTAATTTGAGAGGAAAAGGTGGAGGATAAGGATACGGATAATGTTGAGGTTTAGGATAAGGCGGAGGTTTAGATGAGTTCAGGTTAAATTTTGTACATTTAATCTATGCTAAGGGTTCGTTGCATTCTTTTACTTGCCTTGTTTGTGAATGGAGCCATTTTGCATGCTCAGCTTCCGGGATGCAATGCAAGTGCTGTGACTGTGGATTCTGTTTTTCTTCCCAACACGAATACAACGCACACCGACGTTTCGGGAATCTGGTCGAAATTGTTGCTATGTGGACCGAATACTATTGTGTTTGATACACTTCATGATACTTTGAATGAACCATACAGAGACCTTGTATTTATTGGAGATTATTCTCGCTATGTAAGTAAAGGGATAAACAATATTTCTGTTAACGCTATTTACGTAAAAAGCACAGCCACCTTGGAATTAAGACCAGCTGTAACTCAGAATTCATTATTATATATAATTGTTGAACTTGGAGCAACCATCTTAAATTATTCAGGATTTCCATTTTATGATGTTGACACTTGCGCCAGCCTGATTTTCCCACCCGGCTGTGCCACAACAGACGTCGCAGAGAGTATAAATTCCAAACCGGAACTTACAAATATTTGGCCAAATCCGGCGAAAGAATATCTTCATCTCGACTATAGTTTTATTGGAGAAGAACCACCAAAAACAATCTACTTATACAATAGCTATGGGCAATTGGTTCAAGAACAGAGGCCGGTGTTTGAAAATAAAAAAACAACCATCCCCATTGGCAGCCTTGATAGCGGACTCTACTTTCTGGAACTTAAAAACAGTTCCGGAACCATAGCAAAAAAACACTTTCTGGTAGCGAACTAATCACAAGGGTCAAATCAAGTTCAACTTTCTCAACTATCAAAATAGTGTCTGATGTCTGATTAGGCGATTTAGAACCTTCATGACTTTCTAAACCTTCAAAACCTTTAACCTTCAAAACCATCACTGATCCACATCCTCACCTAGCACCACCTGATTGGTATTATCCAAAATGTCATAGACTTTATAGGTGTGGTAAGTGGTTTTGTTTAATTGGTTGCTGAGTATCACCACGGTTAAAGTATCACTCAACCTTCTGTGAAACGCTGTTCGGTAGCCATGCCACCAACCATTGTGGTACACTTCTTTTTTTATCGGGTCTTTAAAGTTTTTCATCCTCCAACCGTAACCGTAATTGTGCTGACGGATTTCCTTACTAAACGCTGTGTAAGCCAGAGCCTGGGTTTCTGGTTTTAAAATTCGGTTTTGGTACATGGCTTCACTGAACAAAAACAAATCGTAAGCCGTTGAGTAAATACTTTTATCGCCCAACACATAATCACTGGCATCAAAATCCACAGGGCGCCAGCGCTGGTCGTAAGGGCGGGTAACATTTTTTTCTTCAAGATTAATGTCGCGTATGGTGGCCGTGTGTTTCATGCCCAAGGGAGTAAAAATTTCGTCCTTTAAAAACTGTGAATAGGGTTTGCCGCTTATTTTTTCTACCAGCAAAGCCAAAAGCGCGTAGTTGGTATTGCAGTAGTTGAATCGCCGGTTGGGTTTGTAATACAAGCCGGGTTTTTTTGCAACTATTCTTTTATACATGTCTTCGTTGCTCATTCGGTATTCGGGAATGTACAGTTCGCTGTTAAGCACGTACAAATAATTTGGTAAACCCGACCGGTGACTCAACAGCTCTTTCACTTTGATGTTTTTATATGGAAAGTCAGGCAAGTACTCTGAAACATCTTTATTTAGGTTAATCAGTTTTCTCTCGTGCAGAAGTAAAACTGCGGTGGCGGTAATAACTTTAGATATGGAGGCCAGCTGAAACATAGATGAATCATTAAGCGCAGAATTGTCACTTTTGTTCTGTATTCCGAAATTGTTTTTGTAGATGATTTTTCCTGCCTTGGCTACCAACACAGCGCCATTGAATTGTCGCATCTGATAAAATTTTTTAAACATACTGTCAATGCGGCTGGCCATCAACTGTTGTTCTTTACTGAGCTTGTTTTTTTCCGACACCACATGGGGGGTCGTTTTCAATGAAGCATCACCCACAGCATCAGTCGAATTTTCACAATTGAAAAGCATCAACAAAAAAAGAAACGAAAACGTACTACGCATCATTTTTTAGGGCTTGGTTTTTTCTTATGACTTTTTTCAATTGACTTTTGATTTTCATCTTCTTCTCCATCGTTGTATTTATCATAATCCAATTGATTGCCCCAAAAGCTCATTTGTCGTTTAATCCATTCTTTGCGCTGGCGGATATATGGACTGGCTGGATTGGCTTTGTATTTTAATGGATTGGGGAGTATAGCCGCAATGCCGGCACTCTGATCCTTATTTAATTTATCGGCAGAAGTTTTATACCAGTATTGCGCCGCCGCCTCAGCGCCGTAAATGCCTCTTCCCATTTCTATGCTGTTCAGGTAAACCTCCATAATCCTTTCCTTGCTCCAAAACAGTTCAATTAATAAAGTAAAATACGCTTCAAAAGCTTTTCTAACATAGGAACGTCCGGGCCATAAAAACACATTTTTGGCGGTTTGTTGTGAGATAGTGCTCCCACCTTTTATCCTCTTGTTTTCGGCATTGTTTTCAAATGCTTTTTCAATAGCTTTCCAGTCGAAACCATAGTGTTTTAAATAGTTCTGGTCTTCGCTGCACACCACTGCCAACTGAAGTTTTGGCGAAATTTTTTTGAGTTCAACCCATTTGTGTTTCAGCACCACTTCTTTGTCCTCCATTTTTTGTTCCACGCAACGGATGAGCATGAGTGGCGTTATAAATACAGGTACCCATCTGTAAACCAGGGTAGTAATGATGGAAAGCACAAACAACGCGATGAGCAGTCGGATGGTCCAGCGGAATATTTTGACAAGTAGAAACACGGTTAAACTGCAAATCTATTCGTAATTTTAAGTTCTTATTTAAAAAATTACTAAAGGAATTAACGCTGCACTCTTAATTACTATGAACAAAAAATGGATTTTCCTTATTTTTTTTCTAATACTGGCTTTCATCGCTTTTTATTTTTACCACAAAACCACCACAGCCCCTTCTCTTCAATTGCAAAACTTGCAGGTGAGTGATTTAAACGCTCAGACATTTGATTGGAACTCAGTAAAAGGTAAAAAAACCTTACTTTGTTTTGGCGCCTCCTGGTGTGTGGATTGCCGGAAGGAATTACAAAAGCTTGTTAAACTCAGTAACAACGAACTAAAGGAGCTTCAGATTATTGTGGTAAGCGATGAGCCTATCGAAAAAATTATGGCTTACAAACAAAAATACAATTATCCATTTACCTTTTTAAAACTTCAACAACCTTTTTCTGAACTAGGCATTTACTCTATTCCAACGAATTACCTTTTAAATGAAGATGGAATCGTTGTAAAAGAACACACCGGAGATTTTGCCTGGGAAGATGTTTCCACGCGCCAACACCTGCTTACTTTAATGGAAAAGTGATTAACAGCTTATGAAAACACTTTCCAAAAAGCCTGTTGCCTCTGAGTATAACGGCGATATCACACAACTCGACCCCAAACACTTTATTATCATCAAAGGGGCGCGTCAACACAACCTTAAAAACATGGATGTGGCCATCCCGCGAAACAAAATGGTAGTAATTACCGGTTTATCGGGCTCAGGAAAATCTTCGCTTGCTTTTGATACGCTTTATGCTGAGGGGCAGAGGCGTTATGTGGAAAGTCTGTCGGCTTACGCGCGTCAGTTTTTGGGTAAACTCGAAAAACCCCAGGTAGATTACATAAAAGGCATTTCACCGGCCATTGCCATTGAACAAAAAGTGATTTCCAGAAATCCACGAAGTACCGTGGGCACGGTGACCGAGATTTACGATTATTTTAAACTGCTCTTTGCCCGCATTGGCCGAACCTACAGTCCGGTAAGCGGACGGGAAGTAAAACAACAGCAGGTAAGCGATGTGGTGAACTACATTCAGGCTTTAGCAGCTGAAACAAAAGTTTTGCTGGTGGCTCCTGTGCCACTGGATAAAAAAGTGAATCTTAAAAAACAGGTCGACTTGCTTTCAGGTCAAGGGTTTTCAAGAGTCATCGTTCAGGACACCATTTATAAGATTTCGGATTTTAAGCCGGGAAAGGCAGAAGAAAAAGCCGAGCTGCGTTTGCTGGTGGACCGACTTCTGGTGCAAAAAAGCGATGAGGATTTTGACAGCCGTTGCGCCGATTCAGTTCAAACTGCCTTTTACGAGGGCGCGGGCAACTGCGAGGTATGGATAGAAAACGCAGAAGGCCAATACAAAAAGGAAGTGTTCTCTAATCGCTTTGAACTGGATGGCATGAGCTTTGAAGAGCCCAGCGTAAACTTTTTCACATTCAACAACCCGGTTGGTGCTTGTAAAACCTGCGAGGGATTTGGCAGCGTGATTGGCATCGACCCCGATTTGGTAATTCCCAACAAAAGCCTGTCGGTATACAACAATGCAGTGGTGTGCTGGAACGGCGAAATTATGAGCCATTACAAAAAGGAATTAATCAAACACGCACACAAGTTCAATTTTCCTGTGCACAAGCCCATTGCCGAACTCAGCAAAAAGGAGTACGATTTGCTTTGGAACGGAAATGAACATTTTGATGGTATTTCGGCGTTTTTTAAAATGCTTGAACGGGAAACCTATAAAATTCAATACCGCGTGATGTTGGCCCGCTACAGAGGAAAAACCCTTTGTCCGGAATGCCAGGGCACCCGTTTGCGCAAGGATGCCAATTACGTGATGGTGGGAGGAAAGTGTTTGAACGATTTGGTACTTTCTCCTGTGGATCAATTGCTGCCTTTTTTCGAAACACTTGAATTGAACGAATACGATCAACAGGTTTCCAAACGCCTTCTCATTGAAATTAAAAATCGTTTAAATTATCTCTGCGATGTGGGCTTAGGTTACCTCACGTTAAACCGGGTAGCCAATACCTTAAGCGGCGGCGAAAGCCAAAGAATTAATTTGGCCACGCAGTTGGGTAGCACCCTGGTGGGCAGTTTGTACATACTTGATGAACCAAGCATAGGATTGCACCCCCGCGATACCAAGCGTTTGCTCAAAGTGCTGCGTTCTTTGCAACAACAGGGCAATACAGTAATTATCGTAGAGCACGATGAGGAAATCATGCGTCAGGCTGATGAACTGATTGACATTGGTCCGGCTGCCGGCAGTTTGGGCGGGGAACTTGTGTTTCAAGGAAATTTCGGGGATTTGCTTGAAAGAGGAAAAGGTCTAACCACAGGGTATCTAAAAGGGGAATTGAGCATTCAGGTGCCACAGAAAAGAAGAGCCTGGAAGGAATTTATTGAAATCCGAAATTTCAATGAAAATAATTTAAAAAACATTACGGTTAAATTTCCACTGCAGGTATTTGTTTGCGTTACGGGCGTGAGTGGTTCAGGAAAATCCACATTGGTAAAAAGAGGTTTGTTGCCCTATCTGCGCCGTTACCTGGATGGTTATTATGAGCACACCGATGCCTCTGCATACCTTGGTGGCAGTTTAAAACAAATTAAAGCCCTTGAATACGTCGACCAAAATCCCATCGGAAAATCCTCGCGATCGAATCCTGTAACCTACATTAAAGCGTTTGACGAAATAAGGACTTTGTTTTCAGACTTACCCATGGCCAAAGCAAGAGGGTTTAAGCCGGGATACTTTAGTTTTAACGTGGAAGGCGGGCGCTGTGAAATGTGTCAGGGCGAAGGAGAAATTACGGTTGAAATGCAGTTTATGGCCGATATACGTCTGCCCTGCGAAAACTGTCATGGCAAACGCTACAAAGCCGATACACTTGATGTACTTTACCGTGGAAAATCCATTTCTGATGTTTTGAACCTTACGGTAGACGATGCGCTGGTGTTTTTTGGGGAGGATCAAAAAAACAAAACCGCACTTCGCATCAACGAAAAATTAAAAGCCCTGGCTGCTGTTGGTTTAGGTTATGTGCAATTGGGCCAAAGCAGCAGCACCTTAAGCGGGGGAGAAGCCCAGCGCATTAAATTGGCCAGCTTTTTAATTTCCATTAACAACCAAAGTCCTACTTTATTTGTGTTTGATGAACCCACCACAGGTCTGCATTTTCACGATGTAGCCAAATTGATGGATTCCTTTCAGGCACTTTTACACAAGGGCCATTCTATTGTGGTAATAGAACACAATCTGGATGTCATTAAATGTGCCGATTGGGTAATAGATTTAGGTCCCGAAGGAGGCGAGCAGGGCGGACAACTGGTGTTTGAAGGAACGCCCGAAGATTTGGTAAAAGAAAAAACATCCTTTACGGCGCACTATTTGAAAGACAAATTGAAATAAACACCGGTGATTTTTTTTGACGATTTGTTCAATTTGCGCGAAACTAACAAAACCTAACAATTCATATAAAAAGCAATTGAAAGCGAAGGCGTTCAATGCCCTGGTTTTAACTGGGTAAAACCGGGATCATGGCATGCAACTTATTTTTAATCAGCATTCAAATGACAAAGAAACTTTTCTACCTGTTTGATGCGGATAAACAAGAATACGGCTAGGAGGGATGCAATGAAGCGTTATCAACTCGACCTTTGTTAACACGACTACGCGTGTGAAACTCGGTAAGCCTGTGGAAAAACCCTAAAATAATATAAAAAAGAACTCTAAGCCCATTACCATTGTTTCAGCTAAGCAAATAGGATTAATTTTGCCTTTCGATATTGAAAATGGTGTTCACAAACAGAGATAATCGAACAAAAACACAGGTTGGATCAATCACAATTGTGTTGTTTGTATCCCTTGTTTTGTCCTTACTTTTTCCTCCGGCATTTGTTGTATCAGATAACTATTACAATAAGAGCCTTACAGAAAACACCAGCAAAGATGCTTACCCGGAAAAAGAGACGGTTGAAGAGAATGAGTTTTTTGGTGGTGATAATGTTTTGAATAATTTAAATTACCTCCCCAACAAAGTTATTGCCATTGTTAATTGCAATCCTTTGTTTTTAGTGCCAAAAGTTTCCTTGGAAATTCCCATCCCACCGCCCAAAGTAAACACTTTTTAGTTTTTCACCAGTGATTGGTTGAAGTGTTTTATTTTTTTGGGATCAAAGGTCCCTATCATTCTTATTTAAAAAGTTTTGAAAACAATCAATTTTTTAGGTATGGCGCTCTGCGTCATCTTGTTGGCAGGCTGTAATCGGTCTGATAATCAGAACAGTGTCGTATTGAATTTTCCAGTCACCCGTGTGATAGAAATGGATACGATTTCTTATACAGATTATGTAGCGGAAATACACGCATTGCAAAATGTGGAAATCAGGGCCAGAGTAAGCGGGTACCTTGAGAAATTTCACATCGACGAAGGTCAGCACGTGACAGAAAATCAACTGCTGTTCACAATAAACAACAAAGAATATGTTGAGGAATTGGCAAAGGCCAAAGCCTCGTATAAAAGTGCTTTGGTTGAGGTGAACATGGCTGAGCTTGAGCTTAAAAACGCCTTACTTTTAGCAGAAAAGAACATTATTTCAAATACAGAAATAGAACTAGCTAAAAACAAACTCGAGGCGCAAAAAGCCAATATGGATGAAGCTGCGGCTCATTATGCACACGCTCAGTTAAAATTGTCAAACACTGAAATTCGAGCGCCTTTTAATGGCATAGTGAACCGTATTCCTTACAAGGTAGGCAGCCTTATTACAGAAGGTACGCTGCTCACATCAATTTCTGAAAACGACGAAGTGTATGCTTATTTTGATGTGTCAGAGAAAGAGTATCTGAGTTATGCGCGCAGCATTAAAAAAGATAGTAGCATTTCTAAGTTAGTTTCCTTGTTGTTGGCAGATGGATCTGAACATAAATACCAGGGATACATCGAAACGATTGAAGGTGAAATTGATGCAGGTACAGGCAACATTGCGTTTAGGGCTCGTTTCAAAAATCCTGAAAAGCTCATAAAACATGGTGCAAGTGGAAAAGTGCGACTCAAAAAGAAATACGATGGAGCCTTGGTGGTACCACAAAAATCAACGTTCGA
Source organism: Bacteroidia bacterium (assembly GCA_025455485.1). Lineage (GTDB taxonomy): Bacteria > Bacteroidota > Bacteroidia > B-17B0 > Aurantibacillaceae > Aurantibacillus. The sequence continues at coordinate 10,428 of JALOMJ010000009.1, forward strand.
GATTCAGGATAAATTGTATGTGTACGTAGTAGATAAAAATAATACAGTACACACAAGAAACATTGAAACCCTTTACCGTTTACCACACCTTTTTGTGATTAGTAAAGGACTTAAGGAAGGTGATTTGCTCATTTATGAAGGTATTCAAAACGCAAAAGATGGCATGACCATTGTCCCACAATTGGTAAACATGCAAAACATCATTAAGCTACTCGCTTCTAAATAAACGCCACCATGCTAAATACATTTATAACGCGTCCTGTTTTATCACTGGTTATTTCATTATTTATTACGCTATTAGGACTGTTAGCCCTGAATAAGTTGCCCGTTACTCAATATCCTGATATTGCACCTCCGGCAGTATCGGTTACAACAAAATATGTAGGCGCAAATGCCGAAGTGTGCGCAAAAGCTGTGGTAACACCTCTTGAGAGGGCGATAAATGGGGTGCCCGGCATGGCCTACATGACGTCTGTTTCGGGCAATGATGGAACCAGCATCATTCAGATTTATTTTCAAGTAGGAACAGATCCCGACCTTGCAGCGGTGAATGTACAAAATAGGGTTGCAACAGTGTTGGATGAATTGCCTGAGGAAGTTATCAAAGCAGGTGTTTCAACAGAAAAGGAAGTAAACAGCATGTTGATGTACCTGAACCTAATCAGTAGCGACACCACTTTGGATGAAAAGTTTATTTACAATTTCGCTGATATTAATGTGCTCGCTGAATTAAAGCGTATTGATGGCGTTGGTTTTGCCGACATTATGGGGCAGAGAGAATATGCCATGAGGGTTTGGCTCAAACCTGAAAACATGGATGCTTATGAAATTTCGGCAGAAGAAATTGTAAACGCCCTGAGAGAACAGAATATTGAAGCAGCGCCTGGTAAGGTGGGCGAAAGCTCGGGAAGAAAAGCACAATCCCTGCAATATGTTTTACGCTATACCGGCAAACTCACTCAAAAAGAACAATATGAAAATTTGGTGATTAAAGTTTCTGATAACGGAGAGATGTTGCGTTTAAAAGATGTGGCCGATGTTGAATTTGGGTCTTTGGATTACGACGTTTTATCAAAAGAAAATGGTAGGCCCTCTGCCGCAATTATTTTAAAACAAAGACCTGGATCTAATGCGAGTGAAGTAATAGATAACATTAAAAAGCGGATGGAGTTTTTAAAAGCTACCACTTTTCCGCCGGGAATGGACTACACTGTGAGTTATGACGTGTCTAGATTTTTAGACGCTTCAATTCATGAGGTGATTAAAACGCTGATTGAAGCATTTATCCTTGTTGCACTGATTGTTTTTATCTTTTTGCAGGATTGGCGGTCTACATTAATTCCTGTGTTGGCTGTGCCCGTATCGCTCATAGGAACATTTGCCTTTATGCAATTGTTTGGTTTCTCTATTAATCTGCTCACTTTGTTTGCTTTGGTATTGGCCATCGGCATTGTGGTGGATAATGCTATAGTCGTGGTGGAAGCCGTGCATGCAAAAATGGAGGAAAACCATATTGATGCCAGAACTGCAACCATTGCGTCAATGGGCGAAATTGGCGGCGCTATAGTTGCCATTACACTGGTTATGTCGGCCGTTTTTATTCCTGTTGCATTTTTAGATGGGCCTGTTGGTGTTTTTTACAGGCAATTCTCTATCACCATGGCCATTGCCATTGTCATTTCCGGAATAAACGCTTTAACACTCACCCCCGCTTTGTGTGCTATTTTACTCAAGAATCCTCATCAACAGCCTAAATCAAATTCATGGTTAGCGCGTTTTTTTAATCGCTTCAATGCAGGTTATACCTCCATTGCCTTAAAATACCGGGTACTGCTTGAACGCATTGTAAATCGAAGGACGGTGACGCTTGGCGCATTGGTGTTTTTCAGTTTTGCCATTTGGGGTGTTGGAAAGGTTTTGCCAACGGGATTTATTCCAACTGAAGATCAAGGCACAATCTACGTAAACGTCACAACTCCTGTTGGCGCTACGCTTGAACGAACTGAAAAAGTAATGAATGAAATTGACCTGGCAGCTAAAACCATTGATGCTATCGAGTCCATATCAACTTTGGCCGGCTTTAGTATGATGACAGATGGGTCGGGTGCCTCCTTTGGAATGAGCACTATTAGCTTGAAACCCTGGAAGAGTAGAAAGTTAAGTGCTGATGAAATTATTGTTTTGCTTAAAGAACGAACCAAACACATACAGGATGCCGAAATTCAGTTTTTTCCACCGCCGGCAGTTCCCGGATTTGGTAATGCAAGTGGTTTCGAATTACGTTTACTCGACAAAACAGGGACCAGCGATTTACAAAAAACCTATCAGGTAACGCAACAATTTATGCGTGCAATTAGTGAACGAAAAGAAATCAAAGGCGTATTTACAAGCTTTAATCCCAATTTTCCTCAATACCTTATTCACATTGATCAAGACATTGCAGCTAAAAAAGGTGTTTCCGTTGATAACGCAATGGGCAACCTTCAAACTTTGATGGGCAGTTATTACGCCACAAATTTTATTCGTTTTGGCCAAATGTATAAAGTCATGTTACAATCCGATCCAAAATTTCGATCGCAACCAGAGGATATTCTTAAGCTCCGCGTAAAAAACAACAATGGAGAAATGGTACCGTATTCCAATTTCAGCAGAATAGAAAGGGTTTACGGGCCTGAACAATTAACCAGGTACAACATGTATGTTTCTGCAATGATTAATGGAGAGGCTTCTGAAGGCTATAGCAGCGGCGATGCAATTAAAGCAATAGAAGAAGTTGCGAAAGAAACATTAACAAAGGGGTATTCTTATGATTGGTCGGGCATGACGCGGGAAGAAATTTTATCCGGCAATCAGGTCGTTTATATTTTTGCAATTTGTTTGCTGTTTGTTTATTTATTGCTTTGTGCACAATACGAAAGTTTTTTGTTACCGCTGCCGGTTATTTTATCTCTGCCGGTTGGAATTTTTGGTTCCTTGTTTCTTCTTTGGTTGCTGGGTTTAGAGAACAACATTTATGCACAGGTGGCCATGGTTATGCTCATAGGATTGCTTGGAAAGAATGCCATTTTGATTGTTGAGTTTGCGGTTTTAAAGCAAAAGGAAGGCAGAACCATAATTGAAGCAGCGATAGACGGGGCAGTGGCACGCTTACGGCCTATTTTAATGACATCGTTTGCATTTATAGCCGGCCTGATACCACTTCTTGCCGCTACCGGCGCGGGCGCAATTGGAAACAGAACAATAGGGGCTGCAGCTGCCGGAGGCATGTTACTGGGAACCGTATTCGGAGTTATAATTATTCCTGGCCTTTACGTTTTATTTGCCGGTTTAAAGGCTAAAACTAACGGCAAACCCAAATTGTCTGCTGGAAATCCACTAAAAAAAGTAGCAAGTTATTCGGCTTTATTCCTTTTGTTAAGCATGGTTTCGTGTAAGATTCAAGAACCGGCAACCGGTAAGCTTGTAGAAAACATTCCTAAAAAATTTGACGATGGTTTTGATACAGTGTCAGCAAAACCAGAATCCTGGAGAACCTTGTTTTTTGATACGGTTTTGGTAAAACTAATTGATACGGCCCTGGCACATAACTTTGATATGCAACTAGCACTGCAAAGAATTGAAGTGTCAAAAGCGGGCATTCAATTTGCAAAAGGCATACGCCTGCCTGAATTTGATGCCTCGGTGTCAGTTGGTCAAAGAAAATTTGGCGACTATACCATGGATGGTGTAGGAAATTATGATACCCAGTTTTCACCGAACCTTAACGAAAAGCAACAAATTCCTAACCCACTGCCTGATTACTACGTTGGTATCCAGGCTTCCTGGGAGATTGATTTGTGGGGGAAACTCAAAAACAAAAAAAGGTCGGCCGCTGCAAAGTTTATTGCATCAAAGCATGGTAAAGATCTGGTGCAAACGCGATTGATTTCAGAAATTGCCGCAGCCTATTTTGAATTGATGGCCTTGGACAGTGAGGTGAAAATTCTTGAAGAAAATATTAGTTTACAACAAAGTGCCCTGGATGTTATTAAGGCGCAAATGGAAGCTGGTAAATCAAATCAATTGGGCGTTGAAATGACGGAGGCGCAATTATTGAATTCTAAAACCGCACTGGTTGGTTTTTTGCAAAAACGTGTTGAGCAGGAAAGTTTAATCAATTTTTTGTGCGGGACTTATCCAAAGAATGTTAGACGTACAGCGGGCTTACAAAATTCACAAATAAAAGCGGTATTAAATACTGGCCTACCGTCGGATATTTTAGTAAACCGTCCGGACATTCGCCAAGCCGAAATGGAGTTACTGGCGAGCAAAGCAGACGTAAAGGCGGCACGATTGGCTTTTTTTCCAGCATTAAACATCAACTCATTCGTAGGCCTGCAGTCATTTAACGCTTTACTTTTGTTAGAAGCCCCTGCTTCCCTTGCATATAACGCAGTGGGTGGCCTTACAGCCCCACTACTTAATCGTCGGAGATTAAAAGCCGAGTTGATGAATGCTAAGGCCGAACAAAAATCTGCCTATGTGAATTATGAAAAAAACGTGGTAAATGGTTTTATGGAAGTCTACAACGCTATTAATGATATTAGTAATACAAAACAAATGTTAGAACTAAAATCGGAAGAGGTAAAAATCCTGAAACAATCGGCATTAACTTCTGCAGAATTATTTAAAGCTAACAGAGCCAGTTATTATGAGGTTATTCTGGCACAGAAAAACGCTTTGCAATCCCAATTAGAGTTAATTGCTTTTCAAAAAAGACAAAACCTGGCCACAATAAACTTATACCGTTCACTTGGAGGAGGCTGGCAATGATGTTTTACGTAGATAAAAAGAATTAGGTAACATTTTAAATTAAAAAAGAACTCAAACAACGGATAGCAATAGCCTCGGCGATATAAGAAGTAGTGTATAGGTCAACAAAGTGCCTAATGTTCTTGTAAAAACTTATGTTCTGCGCTTGTGTATTGCTTCCGTTTTTGAGAATAACGGTGACTTTTGTACATTTAATACTCTAAACCATGTAACCTTATTTTACTAAAACGTGACAACTATTAAACATTATCTTCCTTAAGCCAAAATCCAAACGTAAATATTAAATTTGATTCCGGTCAGCACGTAACTCCCGGCAACCATCCAATTGTTTAATTATTGAACGTCCATGTTGTGGGGTGCGATTTAAACTATTCCTAAAAATATCTGTAACATATTCTCTATGAAAGCTTTTTAACTGAAGATGAATAACCTTAATATAAAACGTAAACACCTCTTAGTTTAAGAACCGGAAATTATGGAAACAACAACACAAGGTATTAACACACAACAATTATTTAAAACAGCATTCGGGCTGGCGATTTTTACAATAGTGTATAATATTGTGGAGGGCCTTGTTTCTACACTACTCGGTTTTTCTGATGAAAGTTTGGCACTTTTTGGTTTTGGAGCAGATAGTTTTATAGAAACCATTTCAGGTGTTGGTATTCTGCACATGGTAGCGCGCATTCGAGCAAACCCTAACAGCAATCGCGATCAATACGAGCGAACCGCATTAAAAATAACTGGATTTTCCTTCTTTGCCTTGGTGCTTGCACTAACAGCAACGGCTGTTTTTAATATCGTTACAGATCAAGAACCTGAAACCACCTTCTGGGGCATAGTAATTTCCATTATTTCAATTTCAATTATGTGGGTGCTTGTGGTTTACAAAAGAAAAATTGGTAAATTATTAAACTCAGAAGCCATTTTAGCCGACGCAGAATGCACTAAGGTGTGTATTTATATGTCGCTTGTGCTTCTGGTTTCAAGCGGACTATATTATTTTGTAAAACTTCCTTACATAGACAGTGTGGGCGCTTTGATTTTGGCCTATTTATCATTTCGCGAAGGACGGGAATGTTTTGAAAAGGCAAAATCAGACAAATACTGTGCTTGTGAACACAACTAATACGTTTACAATACAGGCAGAATATCTGTGACGTCTAGATAGTGGACAAGAATTGTAACTGTCTGTTTATTAGGGTGTAACAAGCTGCTAATCGCGGGATTTGCAACTGCATTGAATGATTTTCCTCATGTTTTAGAAATTCTTAATAAAAATTTGCCGTTTGTATTTAATTCAATTACATTTGTAAGTGAATATTCACTAACATTTTTATAAGGATGAACATGAATGGTAAATATAATATCGCAATAGGTTTCCTCACCATGGGGTTTTTTATGGTTTACGGTTTTCTGCTTATCTATCTCCGTGACTTTGCTCCGGGAAAGGAAGAATGGGTAAACTCATACAGTATTGGAAAACATTTTGAAAGCAGACTGGCTCACGTTCACGGAAACTTATTTGCCTTTCTAAATATCCTAATTGGTTTTTTGCTGCTACATTTCAGAGACAAGCTTCATAACGTAAAAGTCATTTCTTGGTTAGCACTTACAGGTCTTTTAATGCCCATAGGTATTTTAGCCGAACTCTACCTTAATATGTCCCCACTCTTTGTTTTGATTGGCGCGCTTGCAATCACCGCATCCGTGATTTGGCTGGGAATAGGATTTTTTAGAATGAAATCGATAAACGAATACAAATGACAACAGCAATTTCAGACAGGCAACTGGAAATTATTGAAGCAGCAGGTAAAATACTCACTGATTCGGGAGTAAGTGGCTTAACAATCAAGAACCTGGCGAAGGAGATGAAGTTTTCCGAAAGTGCTATTTACAGGCACTTTACCAGTAAGGAAGAAATTATTGTGGCCTTGCTTAATTATCTTGCGGAAAGCATGGATGATCGCTATTCCAAAGCCATCTCCGTTGACCAAACACCCGAAGAAAAATTTACAACGCTGTTCCAAAATCAATTTTTCTTTTTTAAAAAGAACCCCCATTTTGTAGTGGCTGTGTTCTCTGATGGACTCATGGAGGAAAGTAAACGCATAAACGCAGTGCTCCTGAAAATAATGGGTGTAAAAACAAAACATTTGTTGCCGGTTATAAAGGAAGGTCAACAAAAGAAAGTGTTTACAAATTCAATTGCTGCTGAGGAGCTACTGCATGTGGTGATGGGCTCTTTTCGATTGCTTATGTTTAAATGGCGCGTAGCAAATTTTGAATTCGACATTATTAAAAAGGGTGACAACATAATTCAATCACTTTTGGTACTTATAAAAACTAAATCCAAATGAAAAAAGGAGTTTGGTATGCACTTGCAATAGTTTTGGCGGTGTTTGGTTTTGTGACATTGTTTCTCAGTACATCGGTAATCTTTGATTTGTTTGGTATTAGAGCCAAAGAAGGAAATTATGTTTTGTTTGTGGTTTGGTCTAATTTTATAAGTAGCATGCTTTACCTATTTGCTGCTTATGGGTTTATTAAATACATGAAATGGACAACACTACTTCTGGGAATTTCTACACTTATATTGCTAATTGCTTTTGTCGGTCTTAAAATTCATATCAATTCAGGTGGTGTTTACGAAACAAAAACGGTCGGTGCAATGATTTTTAGAATCTCTGTAACGTTTGTTTATGCCTTGATGGCCTATTTTACAATAACAAAAAAGAAAATATGAAAGCCTTTTTAATTTCAATTTCAGCAATCAGTTTATTCCTTTTCAGTTGCGGTTACACATCTAACGAAAAATCAAACGAACAAAAGGAAACCGCTATTCAAAAAGAACATCATCACGAGGATGAAAACGAAGCGATTGAACTTAACAATGGAGAAAAATGGAAAGTTGATGCCAATATGATAACTCATATTCGGAATATGGAAAATGATATTACTTCCTTCGCTAATGTTGAGCAAAAAGATTATAAATCATTATCTAATAAACTGCAATCAAATATTGATTTACTTACTTCTAATTGCACAATGAAAGGCAAGGCACACGATGAACTTCATAAGTGGCTTTTGCCCTACATGGATATGGTAAAGGAACTTTCAAACGCGAAAGACGAAACCGAGGCAACAAAACAATTTGTAAATATTCAATCTTCGTTCACAACATTTAATCAATACTTCCAATGAACCTAAAAGAATTACACACACAAGAAAAGCCGGTTTCAGCAATTTCAATTTTTAATAGTGAATTAGGAAATGCAACTGCCATACAAATTATGAAAGGTGAAATATTAAAAGAACATACCACCAAAACTCCTGCTCTGTTAATTTGTATAACAGGTGAAGTGATATTTGAAAACGAAAACGCTTTGAGAGAAACATTAAAAGTCGGAGATTTTATTAACATCGAACCAATGGTTAAACATTGGGTTGAAGGAACAATTGATAGTCAATTACTACTTATTAAATAAAAAAAATTCACCAATGAAGTTAGTAAGCATTCACAAACATTTTGTAGTCCTGCTACTTTTTGTAATAGGATTTCATACTTCGAACGCACAGGTTTGGACATTGCAACGGTGTATTGATACAGCAACGGTTCGGAATAAAAACATGCAAATGAGCAGGAATACTATTGCTATTGCTGAAGAAAAAGAGAAAGAGGCTAAAGCTAATTTAATTCCCAAGATAACAGGCAATGCCGATTATCGTTATTACTTTAATTTACCCTATCAATTAATGCCATTGTCTGCTTTTGGAGGACCCGCAGGAGAATATAAGGCAATTCAATTTGGAGTTCCTAATAGCATCAATGCAAACTTACAATTGTCAATGCCATTGTATAATCCGCATGTTTACGGAGCTATTCAAACAACAAAAATCGCCTCGGAATTAACTCAATTGCAATATCAAAAAACAGAAGAACAAGTCTATTTTGAAATCTCAAATCTTTATTACAACGCACAAATACTGCATCACCAATTAGCTTTTATTGACAGCAATCTTATAAATACTGAAAGGGTATTAAAAAACATTCAACTGCTCAAGGAACAATTGCTTGTTAAAGGAACAGATGTAAGTAAGGTTAAATTGCAAATATCACAATTAGCTACACAAAAAGAAACTATAAGTAGTAAATATCATCAAGTTCTGAATGCTTTAAAATTGGCAATGGGAATTTCCATTGAACAAAATTTGCAGATTGAAGCAAAGATTCAATATCAAAACACAAAAGAATATACACCTTCATCAACTTTAGATAGTCGTATAGTAAAAACCCAATACCGTTTATTGTCGAATGAATTAAGTACACTAAACAAATCAAGATTTTGGCCATCGCTTAATCTTATTGGAATGTATGGCACAACAGGTTTTGGATATAACGGACTGCCAGACTCCTTTTTGGATTTTTATCCTATTGGCTATGGAGGTATTCAATTATCTTATCCGTTGTTTAATGGAACTGTAACGCAACGTAAGATTAGTCAGAAAAAACATGAAATTCAAAATAGTGAACTGCAATCCGGCCTGATTACCGAGCAAAATAATATGCAAGTCGAAAATGCACAAATTCAAAGAGTGGTTGCAAAAAAATCGCTGGAAACAACTGCTGAACAAATTGAATTGGCAAAAGTTATTTATGAACAAACTATACTTCAACAAAAAACAGGAACAGCGAGTTTAACTGATGTGTTACTTTCTGACAATGCTTTACGTGAAGCACAACAAACTTATCTTTCTTCTGTTATTGATTACCTCAAAGCCGATCTCGAACTTAAAAAACTAACTGGAAATATTTCAACAACTAAATTGTATCAACAATGAATACAAAAATATCAAAGCTAAAAAAAGCACTATACATCTTCATACCGTTGGCGATATTGGCCATTGTTGTAATAAAGTTGAAAAAAAACAAAGAAAGCACAATGAGTAAAGTGTATCAGTATGATAAAGAACAAGCGATTACTGTTCAGGCAGACACTTTGGCCATTGAAAATATAAATTCAGAATATTCTTATTCAGGAACATTTGATCCTTATAAGGAAACTAAGCTAAGTGCCGATATACAAGGTAAGATCAATGAAGTTTTAGTTGATGTTGGGAGTTTTGTCAATAAAGGTCAGTCATTAGTGCTGTTGGATAATTCATTGCTAAAATTGCAATTGCAAACTGTTGAAGTGCAAATAGAAGGTTTGGAAGCCGATGTAAACCGCTACACAATTTTGAATAAAGCAGATGCAATTCAAGGTATTCAATTAGAGAAAGCAGAGTTGAGTTTAAAATCTGCAAAAGTTCAGAAAGCTACCTTGATGGAACAAATAGATAAAACTACAATCAAAGCACCTTTTAACGGAGTAGTTACAGCTAAATTAAGTGAAGAGGGGGCATTTGCTGCTCCGGGTGTTCCTTTACTTCAAATTACAGACATTTCACAATTAAAATTCAGCGTATATGTTCCCGAAGATGAGTTAAACCAATTCAAATTAAATCAAAGCTATGTTATAACTACAGATGCTTATTCTCAAATTTCACTCTCAGGCAAAGCTACTATGATAGGCAGTAAAGCCAATATGGGCAGTAGTTTTCCTGTTCAGTTTTTGGTTCACAACACATCAGATTTGAAAATAAAATCGGGCATGTTTGGCAAAGTATATTTGAAAGAAAACAATCAAGAAAAGGGCATTATTATTGCCACATCAGCAATCGTAGGCACAGCAAATCAACCACAAGTTTATTTAATTAAAAATGGCAAATCGGTATTGCAGAATATCACTATCTTAAAAAAGATACAGAATAAAGCAGTTGTGTCAAGTGGATTAAATGAAGATGATGTTATTGTTACGAATGGATTTATTAATCTTTTTGACGGTGCAAATATTACTGTTAAATAAAATCAGCGAAAAATGAATATTACTGAAATTTCAATCAAACGCCCTTCTCTGATATTAGTTCTGTTCAGTGTATTTACTTTATTAGGGTTTATCGGGTATAAAAACTTGAGTTTTGAATTAATGCCCGATTTTAATCAGCCAGTAGTGGTAATCAAAACTGTCTATCCCGGTGCTGAACCCAATGAAGTTGAAACATCGGTTTCAAGAAAAATAGAAGATGCTTTATCCAATTTGGAAGGTGTGGATTATTTGGTTACAAAGTCATTGCCTAATGCTTCTATTCTCATTGCAAATCTAAAATACGGTACAGATTTAGATAAAGCCATGCAAGATGCGCAACGCTACATCGACAACATCCGAAAAGATTTACCACTGGATATCTTAAGCCCTGTGATGAGTAAAGTTTCTCCCAATGATTTACCAATAATATCCATTAGTGCAACAAGTAATTTGTCAGCCACGGAGTTTTATCAAAAAATGAAAGATGATTATCTGCCGCAAATTCAACAAATAAAAGGCGTTGCAGAGATTGCCGTTTTAGGCGGCGAGGAAAGAGAAATACAAGTAAAAATAAATCAGGATAAACTAAAACTGTATAAAATTCCAATGGTTCAGGTTGTTGAAGCAATTAATCGTGCGGGATTAGACTTACCGTCTGGAAAAGTACAAACTGAAAAAGAAAATAATTCAGTTCGCCTTACGGGAAAATTCACATCGCTGGAAGACATTAAAAATGTTCAAGTGGCTATGCCGGTTTTAGGAAGTCCGATTTATGTAAAGGATATTGCGGATGTAATTGACGGTATAAAAGAAACAACTTCCATCAGTCGTTATAATGGAAAAAATGGAATTGGTTTGCTATTGAAGAAACAAGGGGATGCCAATGCTGTTGATGTTTCAAGATTAGTTCGGGAAAAATTCAAATTCATTGAAGAACAAAATTCATATGCAGGTGTGAACTTTGTTATTGCAGACGATAGCACAGACAATACTATTGCAGCAGTTAATTCAGTAGTTTTTGATTTAATATTGGCAGTGATATTGGTTTCATTAGTGATGCTTTTATTCCTAAGAAGTTTCAGGAATTCATTGATTGTAATTGTTGCAATTCCAACTTCGTTAGTTACCGCGTTTGCCGTAATGTGGCTCTTGGGCTACACGCTCAATCTAATGACCTTACTTGCAATGTCATTAATCATTGGTATTTTGGTTGACGATGCTGTAGTTGTATTAGAAAATATTCAAAAACATTTAGACAGGGGAAAAGATAAACGAACTGCTGCAATGGATGGTCGTATGGAAATTGGCTTTGCTGCAGTGTCTATTACATTGGTTGACGTAGTGGTTTTCTTGCCTATTCTTTTTTTGCAAGTATTTGTGGCAGATATGCTTAAACAGTTTTCCGTAGTTGTGGTAACATCTACTCTTACAAGTTTATTGGTGGGCTTTACCCTCACGCCTTGGTTAGCGTCACGTATTGGAAAGAAAGAAGATTTACAACCAAGTAATTATTTCAATCGTTTCCTGCTTTGGTTTGAGCATCAGTTAGAAAATTTCACCAATTGGTATGGCAGACAATTAGAATGGGTTTTGAGCCATAAATTAATTTTCACAGGAATTGTTTTGTTGCTTTTTGTAATGACTTTAGGCATTATGAAACAAGGTATAATCGGAAAAGAACTTATCTCAACAGGCGACCAGGGTAAGTTCAGAATGGCTTTGGAGTTTGACAAATCCACCTCTATTCAACAAAATAACCTGATTGCCCAAAAAATTGAATCATATATTATTAAACAACCTGAAGTGGCAACGGTATTCAGCAACATTGGAGGACCAAGCACAGGCATTGGAAGTTTGGGTGTAGGTTCTGCAAACAAAACAGAATTTACCATTCAATTAAAATCCAAAAAGGAACTTAACAATGTGCCGACCGAAACAGTCATGAAAAAGCTTAGAGAAGACCTAAAGTCTAAATTTCCAGGTATAAACTATTCTATGGCGGCCTTAGGTTTAATACCACGTTCGGCTCCTATTGAAATTACTTTAAGCGGAAGCAATGTGGATTTGGTGATGAAATCTGGTGATGAATTAAAAACGGTAATTGAAAAAATTCCGGGTGCGGATAATGTGCGCTTGTCTGTGGAGGCAGGTAGCCCTGAATATAAAATATTTCCCGACAAAGATAAAATGCAACGATTGGGATTAACAACAGCTTATGTAGGCTTGAACCTAAGAACTGCGTTAACCGGAAATGATGATGCCACTTTAACTGAGTATGGCACCGAATACCCTGTGAGAATTTGGTTAAATGAATTTAACCGACAAAATTATGATGATATTCAAAAATTTGCAATTCTGAATCCAATGGGGCTACCAATTGAAGTAGATCAATTTGCAAGGGTAGAACGAGATAATTCTCCTTCCTTATTAGAACGTAAAGACCGTCAGCCCGCTATTACACTCACCGCTGATGCTTTGGGCAGACCATCAGGAACTGTAGCAGACGATGTAGTAAATTATCTCAAGGAAAATCCATTACCAAACGAAATACAAATGACCTGGGGTAGCGACATCAAAAGACAGAATGATAGTTTTGGTGCACTAGGTTCAGTTTTACTCATTTCGTTTTTGCTGATTTACCTGATTATGGTGGCACTTTATGACAGTTTTGTTTATCCATTTGTAGTATTATTTTCTATTCCTGTAGCCGCAATTGGGGCTTTTTTTGCCTTAAACTTATCCCTTAACAACTTGAGTTTATTTGCATTATTAGGTTTAATTATGCTCATGGGCTTAGTGGTAAAAAACGCCATACTAATAGTTGATTTTACAAATCAGTTAAAGGAAGAAGGTAAACATTTTAAAGAGGCCTTAATCATAGCCGGTAAAGGTAGAATGCGACCAATTTTAATGACAACACTATCAATGGTTGTTGGCATGCTGCCCATTGCAATGGCAACCGGAACGGCAGCTGAATGGAAAAATGGCCTGGCTTGGGTAATCATCGGTGGACTTCTTTCCTCTTTAATTTTAACCGTATTTTTAGTTCCTATGGTGTATTACATAGTTGACACCGTAAAAGAAAAGCGTTTCCTGAAAAGAGGGCACTCGAACCTGAAAAGCGCATAAGCCTTGCTCACACTGTTTTTAAATTTCACAAAATAGTGTACGGGGTATTTCAAGGTTAGGGTATGAGCTAAGCTCAAAATTTACTCCTGCGAACGAATGTAACCCCTTCACATTTTTGAACACTTCTGCAAGCGTTGTTCTTGAGAGTACTCCAGAAGTATTCATACTTCTTGATGAAAACGCAATTACCCTCATCATCGCCATGCCTGTTTGTGTTCAATCAAATAAATAGCTAAAATGTCTAAAGCCTGATTTTTCTCATGAAATTTTAGTGTTGATTTGGGTAACTTCGTCAAACAATTTTACACGCACTTATGGAGTTCATGGATTATTATAAAATTCTCGAAATCGATAAAACCGCCTCTACAGAAGAGATTAAAAAGGCTTATCGCAAACTGGCGAGGAAATACCATCCTGATCTGAATCCCAACGACGCTCAGGCCAAAAAGAAGTTTCAACAGATTAATGAGGCCAACGAAGTGCTGAGCGATCCTGAAAAAAGGAAAAAGTACGATAAATACGGCAAGGACTGGGAGCGGGGAGAAGAGTACGAAAAATACCGACAGCAGCAGCAAAGCAGAGAATCCGGCGCCGGAGGACAATCCTTCGGTGGGGCGTCACAGCAGGATTTTTCCGACTTTTTTGAATCCATGTTTGGCGGATCTTATGGTGGCGATTCGTTTGGCAGGTCAACTCGTGCGAAATTCAAAGGAGAAGACATTCATGCAGAACTCAATCTCGATCTCAACAGCGCCTTCACCACACACCAGCAAACCTTCGCTGTAAATGGCAAAAACATCAGGGTAACCATTCCCGCCGGCATTGAACATGGACAAACCATTCGCATTCCCGGGCACGGGGGAGCAGGCCTGAACGGGGGGCCAAACGGCGACCTTTACATTACATTTGCCATTCAAAACACCACGCCTTTCAAACGCCAGGGTGCCGACCTTTATCTTCAGCATGAAATCGGCCTTAAAACGGCCTTGCTTGGCGGCGAGGTGCTGATTCCAACCATGGGAGGTTCGGTAAAAGTGAATCTGAAACCCGAAACCCAAAATGGTACAAAAGTTAAATTACGCGGCAAGGGATTTCCTGTATACAAAAAAGAAGGAGTGTTTGGCGATTTATACGTGACGTATACCGTTAAAATTCCTACTAATTTGAGCGAGAAGCAAAAAGCATTGTTCACAGAAATTTTTAAAACTTCGTAAACATGGAACAAAACGATTTAATACCAATTGAAGAGCTTTGCCGTCATTACGCGGTTGAATCAAGGTTTGTTTCAGATTTAAACGAGTACGCATTGCTTGATTTTGTGCCTTTGGAGCAAACACTCTACCTGCGCAAAACCCAATTAAACGAATTCGAGATGTTGTGCCGTATGCATTATGATCTCGAAATTAATTTGGCAGGAATGGACGCTATTACACATTTACTTCAAAAAATCAAAACCATGCAGGAGGAGTTAAATGATTTGCGTTTGCGTGCCGACCTGGATCTTTCTGATGATTTCCATGAAGCTTTGGAATAAACACAGCAGTAGTAAATTTTTGACTGTGCCATTACAAATAAAAAATTAAATTTGGATTCACAACACGTTCCAAAAGTGCTGTGCTTGCAAATGAAGTACCTGTTTGAAATCATAAATGTCAGCAAAAGGCCTTTGCTTTGGGTTCAGGGTCGTACAAACCCCAAACAGTTTATTATCGTAAGTGCCATATTGGTTGGTTTAACCGGAGGTTTGGCAGCAGTGGTATTAAAACAGGCTGTGCACCTGGTGGGCAAAGCCATTGGGCTATTGTCCCTTGAAAATTTATGGTTAGTGGCGCTTACACCCATGCTTGGCATTTCTTTGTGTGTGGTGTATGTACGGTATTTCAACAAAAATAAACTGGGTAAGGGTTTGTCCAATATCTTGTATTCCATTGCCCGCAAGTCAAGTATTTTGCCTAAAGATCAAACCTACAGTCACATTATTACGAGTGCGTTAACGGTGGGTTTAGGTGGTTCTGCCGGTGTTGAATCACCAATAGTAACAACAGGTTCGGCTATTGGTTCCAATTTCGGAAAGGCCTATAAATTAAATTATAAAGAACGCACTTTGTTATTGGCTTGTGGGGCAGCCGCCGGTATTGCCGGCGCTTTTAATACGCCTATTGCAGGGGTGTTGTTTACGTTAGAGGTGTTGTTGGTTGAAGCTAATATTTCAGCGTTTATCCCCATTCTTATTGCAGCGGCAAGCGGTGCCCTTTGTTCAGAGGTTATTTTGGGCGACGATGTGTTGTTGAATTTTAAGTTGCAAGAACCTTTTAACTACATCAATGTGCCATTTTATTTTTTACTGGGAATCGTTACAGGTATTGGGGCCGTATACTATTCAAAAGTTTTTCGGTTTTCAGAAAACCTTTTCAAAAGGTTTAAAAACAAGTTGGTATTGAGAACAGTTATCGCCGGATTGGGTTTATTTGCCTTGATTTTATTATTTCCTCCCTTATTGGGCGAGGGGTATTCAACAATTAAGTCACTTTCTAATCTGCATCCCGGAGAGGTGTTCGAAAATGCTTTTTTTAAATCGTTAATCAACCAAAAAATTTGGTTGTACAGTTTGTTAACTTTGGTGTTGTTTTTTAAACCGGTAGCCACAGGGTTCACATTGGGAGGTGGGGGCAACGGCGGAAATTTTGCCCCGTCTTTATTTATGGGCGCCATACTCGGCTTTTTATTTGCCAGTTTGGTGAATGAAACCGGCATCACCCATTTGCCGGTAAGTAATTTTGCCCTTGTGGCAATGGCCGGGATTTTGAGTGGATTTTTTCATGCCCCGCTTACAGGCATATTTTTGATAGCAGAAATTACGGGAGGGTATGAGTTAATTATCCCCCTGATGATAGTTTCGGCTTTAAGTTATGCGGTATCTAAGGCGTTTATGCCCCTCAGTCTTGATATGCAAAAACTTCAGGAGAAAGAGAAAATCATTACTTCCAGCACCGATGATTATTTATTAAGCAGCTTCAGACTGGATTCTATAATTGAAAATGATTTTTCAAGTGTATCCATCAATTGCACGCTTGGCGATTTGGTGGAGGTGATATCCAATTCAAAACGCAATGTGTTTCCGGTTCTTGACAATAATTTAAATTTAAAGGGTTTGGTTACTATTGACGATATTCGTGAGGTGATGTTCAAGCAGGAGTTTTATTCCAAAATAAGTGTCCGCGAATTAATGCACCAAACCCGTCACATGATCACTGAAAAGGATGACATTCGATCGGCGCTTAAACTGTTCGACGAATCCCATTTGTGGAATATTCCCGTTGTACTCAATAATGAATACAAAGGCTTTATCTCAAAATCAACAATACTTGAAAAGTACCGCGAGGCCCTGCTAAAAAGTTCTATCGAGTGATGCATGGCAGTGTGTAACCCAATCAAATTTTCTAAATTATACGTGCTATGCGAGTGTTTGTTTTTTTAATGTGTGTTGCTGTTCTTCTACTTCCTGCTAATCTGATTGCTCAGGGGGGCAAGCACAAGCCTGTAAAACCTGTAAAAAACGGCTGGAAAAAAAGTGGCAGTTCGTATAATCCGTATTTGAGAAAAAAGGCCAAAAACAAACCCAGCGCATTGATGGCCAAACAGGATAAAAAGGAACTTAATCGACAAAAGAAAGCGGCACGAAAACAAATGCGGCGTTCAAAGAAAAGTTTGAACCGATAAGAAAAAGTTTACTTGTTTTTTAATTTGCCGCTTCGCCAGGCTTCAATAAATTCGGCCCACTTTACAGGATTCAACAGGGTGAAGGAAGGTTGTTGGCCGGCCGTGTAAACCTTTGTGTAATAGGCTTGCATGGCGTATTTGTAATTCTCTGAGGCGCTTGCACCCTGGGTTCTTTCCAAAAAACTCAATTCCTCGCGCATCAAATTCTTATCCGCGCGCTCGGCATCCGTATCACTGAGGTTAAGAGCCAAAAAAGCCCGGCGAAATTCATCTTTTGTGGGCCAGGGGTAAACATCAACGGTTTGAAGCTGCACTGTATCTTTGGTTAGCACCTGAATGGCGTAATAGTATTTGTTTTGAAGGGTATCGGCTATCTTATAATTTCTGCGTTTGTGGCTGATAGAGTAAAATTCAAGCTCATCGCCCGGATTAATGACCATGCTGAAAAAGCCGTAATAATCAGACACCACCCCGCGGTTGGTGCCTTTTACCAGAATAGATACAAAAGGGATTGGGGTTAGACTGTCCTGATCCAAAACAACGCCTGAAAATTGTATAAAACTGTTGGCAGCTTGTTTGTTACCAGCGTTTTGCGCCGTTGCACTGCCTAATAAAAGAAGAGCGAAAAGAAAAAAGGAAATCCTCATCGACTTTAAAATTAAGGATAGTTTTTGAATCCTCATTGCATTAACATATTTTAGTTTGAGAACAAATGGCGCTAAAATTGGTTTAACTTTGTGAACGTGAAGATATTTATTCTCATCAGTTTGTGGATTCAGTGCATGGTTCTGCCCCTTTATGCTCAGGTAAGGGTTATTAAGCCTGTAAAAACCAAGCCGCTTACTACCCGCTTAAGTTTTGGAGCAGGTGCGGCAGGCAGTGTGCTTTTTCTCTCACGCAATGTTAAAGAAGACAACGAAGCCTATGGGGTTCACTTGTCTATGGCCTATGGGGGTACAAAACTGTTCAGGGGAACTTTGG
Organism: Bacteroidia bacterium; assembly: GCA_025455485.1. Lineage (GTDB taxonomy): Bacteria > Bacteroidota > Bacteroidia > B-17B0 > Aurantibacillaceae > Aurantibacillus. The sequence continues at coordinate 28,979 of JALOMJ010000009.1, forward strand.
AATACACCCGCTACCAAACCATTGACATTGCGCCCACCTGGTACAATGTAAACGCCAGTACAGTTGAAATGAACATGCACATCATTGCCAGGTTCAGTGAGGGAAAGGCCATTTTTTATCCCGTATTTGGATTCTCGTACAATGTTTTTTCGGGATTTTATACCGGCGTGAGGGATTATTTAAATTTGAATACACTTTACGAAGACAACTCGGATGTAGTAACCAATTGGTGGGGAATAAACGCGGGCGCTGGGTACGAATACTTTTTTAAGAGGTTTAGTTTTTTTGCTGATTACAAAATGCGCATGGGTGTTTCCGAAGGATACGACGAATTTAATATTCTTGATGTTTGTCTGAGTGCAGGCTTAAGAATTAATCTGAAAGTACCTAGTGTTTATGGCTTGTATAGAGGTACCAGAAGCAGATACACCTTAAAAACAGAATCCAATTAATTGCTGTTAAGCCATGACCACAGTTCAAGATTATCTTTTCAGGCTAAATCATTTTTTTAACACGCATTTTCCTTTAAACAATTCGGTACTGATTCTCGCACTTACATTACTCATTATTTTGTTTTCTCCCTTGTTGGCAAAACGATTGAGGGTTCCAAGCATCATAGGTTTAATTATGGCCGGGATTGTGATAGGTCCAAATACGCTTCACATCATTGAATCTACAGACAGTTTTGAGTTGCTTTCTAAAACCGGGCTGTTGTACATTATGTTTTTGGCCGGATTGGAAATCGACATGCAGGAATTTGAGTACAACCGTAAAAAAAGTATTGTGTTTGGTTCACTAACGTTCTTTATTCCAATTATTATTGGTTTTGTGGTTTGTGTTTATGTGTTTCAGTTTAGTTTTTGGCCCGCCTTGTTATTGGCCAGCATGTTCAGTACACACACACTATTAAGTTACCCCATTGTCAGCAACATGGGTATCGTAAAAAACAAAGCCGTTCAGGTAGCTTTTGGCGGCACCATCATTACCGATACGGCTGTGCTGGTGCTTTTGGCCATTATTACAAATTCTGTGGTGGGCGATACCTCCGGATTGTTTGTCGTAAAGATCTTGCTTTCGCTCTCCCTGCTTGGGTTCTCTACCCTATACTTATTGCCCAGAGTAAGTCGGTGGTTTTTCAGAAACATAGAGGCGCAGGCTAGTTCTCAATACATTTATGTGTTGGCCATGGTGTTTACTTCGGGATTTTTAAGTGAATTGGCCGGTGTAGAACCTATTATTGGCGCATTTTTGGCCGGTTTGGGATTGAACAAGGTGATACCACACAACGGTATTCTTATGAACCGAATCATTTTTATAGGAAACACTTTGTTTATTCCTTTTTTCCTCATCAGCGCCGGCATGTTGGTAGATTTGGCTTTGTTTTTTAAAGGCTATACGGCATTAGCTTTCGCTGGCATACTATCTCTAGTTGGATTGGTAACAAAATACATCGCAGCCGACATTACTGCCCGCATATACAAGTATTCGAAAAACGAAAGAAATATCTTGTTCGGATTAAGTGTTTCTCATGCTGCAGCTACGCTGGCCATTATTAAAGTGGGGTTTGATATTGAATTGTTCGACCAAAACGTGATCAACGGCACCATTATCTTGATATTGGTATCCTGTTTGGCCAGTTCATTTGTTACAGAGAAGGCGGCGCGTAACATTGCTATTGTTGAAAAAGATGTAGTGAAACGCGGAAGCGAAAAGCCGGAGCGTATTTTGATTCCTGTGAGCAACCCCGAAAACATACAACGTTTGATTGATCTGGCACTCTTGCTAAAAGATCAAAAGTCGATAGAACCCATCTACCCGCTTTCTATTGTTGAAGATGATGCAGATGCTGATGAAAAAATCAACCTCGTCCGGCGCGTGATTGAAGGCGTTACCGAACAAATAGCCAGCGGCGACAAAAGGGTAGAAGTGCTTAAAAAAGTAGATTTAAGCATTGTGGATGGCATCATCAGAACAGCCAAGGCCTATAATATTTCTGATATCATCATTTCTTATAAATCCAATCCCGGGACCTCCAACCTCATTTTTGGTAACATGGCCGAAAACCTTTTGGCTAAATCTAAACAAGCCCTTATTATTTCTAAAGTGCTGCAGCCCATCAATACGTTTCAGCGCGTGATTGTTTTGCTTACGCCAAATGCTGAAAAGGAAACCGGCTTTGCCCACGCAGTAGATAAAATTAATGCCCTGCTAAAACAAACCGGAAATAAAATCCTTATGTACGGAACACAATCTACCATTGCAGGGTTTACTCTGGCGGTAAACGATACCAAGAAGAATTTCTATAAATACATGACGGTTGATTCATTTGAGGATTTTCAACCCATTCTCGAATTAAAAACCGACGATTTGTTTGTGTTTTTAAGTTCCAGAAGTCAAACCCTGAGCTACGATTTTCATGTAGACGATATGCCTAAATTTTTAAACAAAACCTCTGAATTTACCAGCTTTGTTGTGTTTTACCCTTCGCTTTCCAAAGTGCTTCAGGATGGGGGCATCAGCGACATTACCACCACAAAAATTGGTAAGAATTACGAGAAAGTAAAACACCTCACAGGCAGGGTGGCCGGCAAATTTAAAAAAGAGGATAAGGAGCAGGATAACAGTTAGTTAAAATCAAAAAAAATGATGATATTGCACGTTCGTCATGAATTTCGATTACACGTTTATCACTGTTTGGGGTTTCATTCTGTTTGAACCCATGGTTATTGTTACCAATTTAATCCTGTTTGCATCGGCTTTGTATTATTTTAAACAACTTTGGTCATATAACCACAGGTATTCACGCCAAAAAGCTCTGTTTATTCTCATGATTGGCATTAGCGGTATTTTTGGTAGTATAGCCCACGCCGTTCACTTTCAATTGGGACAAACGTTTTTTAATACGGTGTTGTTTTTGATGAACAGCCTGAGTCTTTTGTCTATTCTGTTTTGTTTTTCAGGGGCCTATTATTACCTCTCCCGGGAAAATGGAGCAAAAAAATGGGTCAACATCCTTGTTTGGCTTTGGGTAGTGGCCCTGTTAATCATTACGTTTATTCAAAATGAATTTGTGCTGGTGAAAATTCATGCCGGCATCGTATTGGTGTTCTCCCTAATAGTTTATTCGCTTTATCATACCCGAAAAGATCCGGGCAGCAAATACATTGTTTCGGGTATTTTAGTGGCTTTTCTTTCAATCATCACGCATAGTCTCAGAATTAATCTTCACGAATGGTTCAATTACAAAGACATTTCTCATGTTATTATGATTGCCTCTTTGTATTTAATTTATAAAGGTGTAGACCTTAACAGTGAAAATTTACTGTCTGAAGTGCCGATTGAAGTTGCCAAAGCTTAAGGTTTAGTTGCCTTTTTATTTTTTCCGGACTTTTTCATGTAATAGTCCATCAACTCCTTAAACGTATTAAATTCTTCCCGGTAAAACACGCCAATGCCCTGTGTATAAGGGCCGCCAAGAATGGTTACTTGGGTATTATCATTGGTTTGATTGAATACTTTCATTCTGTAGCGGCCATCCTCTGATAGCTTATATTCCACAATCACATCTCCAATCAAGCCTGATGAATTGCTGTTAGGATTTGAATTCACACCAAAATTTCCATCTACAGTGATACGGTTATTCATAAATTGTTTACTGAGGGCCACATCAAATTCTTCGCCGGTGTAAGAGGTGCCTGGTCGGTAATTTACACCTACTTGCATGTCCGAAATACCGGTAAGATTGCCAAAATACGAGTTAATAAATTCGCTGGCCCTGTTGCTCAGCATTTCGCTCCCTGTAGCCGCAGCAGCACTTCCAGCAGAAACGCCCCCGCCCTGCGATGTGTAAATCTGAGGGACGGAAAAACTTCTGAATAATAAAAATGAAAACACCTGACGGTTCAATTCTGCCTCATCACTCAGTACATTGTCTATTCTGGCCATTGCAGTTGGTTCAAGGTTCGGGACGTCTATTTTAAAATTAATGTTTGGTGTTGCCAGTTTACCCGATATCAGCAGCCTGCAATCAACCGGTTGACGGGCACCGTAAAGACCTGTTGTATCATTCAGCAGAGGTGCCACAGAAGCCCTCTGTCTGTAACGGGTTGAGACATCTATTTCCGCATTCATTGGGTCGCCGCTCCAGGTAATGTGACTGCCAGCATCAATCTCAAACTTTTTATTGATAAGTGTTTTTAAAGTGAACAGATATTCTCCTTCGGTAATAATGTAGTCTCCCAGCATATCAAACTTGCCGAGTGTATTGATGTTTAAATCAAGGTTACCCTGGCCTTGCACATTTAGTATATCCCCTGTTTTTCTGTCCATCAATATGCTTAGCTGGGCTTCAGGACTTATTTTAAGGTTCATGTCGAGGTTAAAGCCGGTGAGCACATTTTCTTTTTTCCTTTTTAACGTGTCTTTTACAACAAAGTGTATGTATCCATCGTCGCTGAGTTCTGCGGGGCCGTCAAGGGGCAGTACAAACTTTGTGTTTTTTTCCACGCTGGTGTTGATTTCCATGTTGAGATTGTTCACGTATCCATATATACCAAGGTTGCCGGAGCCGAATACCTTACCAAAATAGTACGGGTTATCGTTTTCAGTGGTGTTTAGTGCCAGCATGTTTTTATAGTTCAAATCATAATCCAGCCGGATGTTCTCAAAATTATCGTGAAAAATATTTCCGTTTAAGGTGCCTACAACGGGCGATTTCATGCTACGGTCGCGCAAAAGCAGGTCAGAAAATCGAATTTGATCCGGCATAATCTCAATTTCACCGGTTACAAAGTAGGTTACTCCCGTGTAATCTACTTTTATGTTAGATTGAAATAGATTGAGTTTACTGTCAATTTTTATGTGCTTAGGGTTTCCGTGTACATGTCCCAGACCTTTTACAAAGCCATTGTTAATGGTTAGAATGTCTTTCAGCAAGGGGTTAAGTAAGCGCAGATTGGCAGTGTTCGCAATAAAATCAATATCAATGGCTTCTTCACGACCATCCAGAAAGTAATCACCACTAAATGTAATGTCTTCCAATTTGCCGCCTAAGAACTCTCCCAGCCCCAGGGATGTTTGCCCTTTTAGTTTGATAAATTTTCCGGCATTATCATAATTGGTTTTCAGTACCACCTCGCCCAAGGCGTTATCATTGAGTTTAAAATTTTTCACCCCAACATTTCCTCTGAACACAAACACTTTATTTGGGTTTGAAAATACCATCTCCCCATTCAGCAAACCATTAAATTTCAGTCCAAATAAACGCAGGATGGGATTAAACGAACTCATGTCTACAGCTTTTGTGTTTACAACCAAACTATCAGATTCAGAAGTGGTGTAGTTGCCGGAAATGCTTATTTCCTGTTCGGCATTGTTCAGCACTAATGGTTCAACACGTAAACTCCCGTCGTTTAACCACGCGATGAGGCTTGGGGATTTCAGCTTCCAGTTATTAAATGCGTTTTTTATTTCAATGGTGTCGCAACGAATGTCAAATGATTTGGGATTAAAGCTTAAACCGCCTTTTAATTTACCGAAATTTGGAAGTGTGTCTTGGTTGTTCCAGGCTAAACTGTAATTTATGTTTTTATCATTGGAAGAAATAAGCAGGTTCATTTGATTTACCAGATTGGAATCGTTTAAGGTAATGGACCGGGTGCTGATGTTGGCATTTAAATTTTGCCCCGATTCATTCGCTTGTAATTGAGTACCGTAGAAAGTAAAATCCTGATAAGAGAATACAGGAAAGTTACCGCTCAGATCAAATTTACTTTTACCGGCATCAAAAAGTAATTCAATTTTTGAATCCCGGCTGAACATGTAATCATTTAAAAACACATCGTGAATGGTGTTAAAATTTTTGATGTTTATTTTCAAAGCCAAAGAATCCCTATAGGCAGTGGGTTGAATGGGTTGTTTGAAAAAAGTTGGATAATAGGTATACATAAAACTTTGAAATACTCCCGGAAGAAGGCCAAGAGCATACCTGCCGCTGAGTGAAGCGTTTAAATAGTCTGAATTAAGGGTGATGTTTTTATTCGCTGTTTCCTGATCTAAATTAAGATCGAAATTAGACAACTTGTATCTTTTACCTTTGGCATTATAGACCAGATTATCCAAATGTATTTGTCCGCTGAGATCGTCAATGGAATTGCCTCTGGTATCAATCAGCACCTGAGCCGAAATGATGCCACTGTCTTTCATGGTAAAAAAATGAAGAGCGCTTAAGTTTAGCCGGTTAATGGTAGAGATAAATGCAAGGTCCGGCACTTTTTTATTAAAATCAATAGAGCCGTTAAAATCAAAATTGAAGTTGCTGTCGAGGCTGTTCATCAGGCCATTGAAAAGTTTGTTTTCAAGATGGCCCTTTACAGAAATGTCTTTGTAGTTGTAGTTATTATAGGAGAGGTTGTTTATTTCAAAATTGAATCCGGCTGCTATTGAATTTAAATCACTCCCGCTGCCGTCAAGATCACCGCTCATGCTTAAGGAACCTAAAGCCTCTACTCCAAGGAGTTTTCCGATATCAAATTGGTCGGTACTTATTTTTCCGTGGTATTCAATGTCGTTTTGTTTTTCTCTTATTTGTAAACTCAGGCGGGTGTTTGCTTTACCAATAGCAGTTGTAAATTTGCCATGGGTTGTAAAGTCTGAGAAAAAGCCGTCGAATTTTCCCGAGAAACTGATTGGGCCAAGGATTTTGATTTGTTCGGGAATCGGCAAAGGTTTGGCAGACTGAAAGGGGTAAGATGGAATGTTTACCAAATCCTTGTAATGCGTACTAAACTCATTTGCATCGAGGTGAATGAAGCTGGTTTCAATTTCGGGCAGCCCCTGTATGGAAAGGTAGCCCTTGTAACGTGTGTAGTCTCCAAGTAAAATGCGCATCTCAGACAGTCGAAGGTTATTTACCGTTCCCTTTACTTTACCTGAAAGGTTTACTATTTGGTTCAGGCCGTCCAGTTCTTTGGCGAAAAAGGCAAGGTCGCTGGTGGTCACCTTGCTGGAGTCTTCTAATGCACAATTCATTTCCACTTTATAAATAAAATCAGCGTAATCATCCCATTGCTGATGATTAAACGCAATTTTGCCTTTTATAAAAGTGTTCACCGTGCGAAGTCTTAGTTGTTCGGCAAGAAGATGCGTGGCATTTAACGTCACTTTTGCGCTGAGATCCTTCAGTTTGAATCCGCTTTTTTCATGAAAGGACAAGCCTTGTACTTCTGCACGAATACTATCGCCTGAAAAATCAATGTTTTTAAAGTGTCCCTTTAATCGGGTAATACTCAGGTTATCATAATCAATATGTTTGCTATCATAACTGCTATCCCGCTCATCCTTGTAAGTAAATGCAATGTTGTTGAGCTCAAGTTCTCCCGGAGAAAACTTCCAGTTCGAAGGTTGTTTTGGCAGGGTGTCTTCAGTTGAAAAATACCGTATGATAAAGTCTGAATTTATGTTGTTTTCATTTTTATAATACAAGAGTTTAATAGTGGCATTGCTTAATGTGGTTTGTTTTAATTCCAGGATCTGATCCCTGAGATTAAACATCCTGATGTTCACTTCAATGTTACCTTTAAATAAGGTATCGTGGTGTAAGTCATAAATCAAAACCTTTTGCAATTCAAGGGATGTAAAGAAATTGATTTTTGCATAGGGGATTTCAACGCTTGTTCCCAGTTCCTTGCTTAAATAAGCACCGGTTTTTTTGCCCAGCCAGCTTTGAAAGGTGTAGGATTGTAAGGCCAAAAGCAAAGCGAAGGAGAGGAGAACCAAACCCACAAAAACAGAGGCTAAAGAATTGAGGAATATTCTTGTAATTTTATGCGCCATTTTGTCCCTTTAAAGATAGAGTAAAATCGCTGCAGCCAGGAAACCCGATTGTGAAAAAAACTAACATTTATATTCTGGCTATTGAAAGCAGCTGCGACGATACGTCCTGCGCTTTATTATGCAATGCTAAGGTGTTGTCTAACATCACTGCGGGACAAAAGATACACGAGCGTTATGGAGGTGTAGTACCTGAACTGGCCAGTCGCGATCATCAGAAAAACATTGTGCCGGTTGTGGATGCCGTGTTGGCAGAATCGGGGGTGTTGTTATCGGAGATAGATGCTGTGGCTGTAACCCGCGGACCAGGTTTAATGGGGAGTTTACTGGTAGGACTTTCCTTCGCAAAATCGCTTGCTCTTGCCCTGAACCGTCCCTTGATAGACGTTAATCACATGCAAGGCCATGTTTTGGCACATTTCATCGATTCTGATTATCAGAAAAAGCCTCAGTTTCCATTCTTGTGCCTTACAGTGAGTGGTGGACACACCCAATTGGTTTTGGTGAAAGATTACCTTGATTTTGAAATTGTGGGCGAAACCATTGATGATGCGATTGGTGAAGCGTTTGATAAGGCAGCCAAAATACTCGGTTTAGCCTATCCGGGAGGCCCTTTAATAGACCAATTTGCCAAAAAGGGAAACCCCTCAAGCTTTCGCTTTGCTGCTACCAAAGCGGATGGTTACAATTACAGCTTTAGTGGAATAAAAACATCATTTCTTTATTTTATTCAGAAGGCGGTTGAGAAGGATAAGGATTTTATAGAAAAAAACATACACGATGTATGCGCCTCCTACCAAAACCATCTGGTGAGTGTGGTGTTAAAACATGCATGGAAAGCACTTGGGGATCTGCAAATCAAACACTTTGCAATTGCGGGTGGGGTTTCGGCCAACTCTGAGCTAAGGCGAAGGGTAAATGAAATGGAAGGCGAACTAGGGATACAAACCTACATCCCGGAATTTCAATATTGCACCGATAATGCAGCGATGATTGGAATGGCCGCCCATTACAAATACCTTAAATCGGATTTTTCCAAAATGGACCTGAGTCCATCAGCTAGAATGCCCTTGTAAATTTGTTATTTATTGCTTTATGCCCAATTGATCGGCTATTGTGGCCGGTAAGGCTTTTTTGTGCAACATGATGGAGGTAGTTTTGTACAACACATAACTCTCACTGGCATAAAAGTAGCCTCCGCATTGGTTCCTTTCTTTGCCCCAGGAATTTTTTACAATATAATATAAGGTGCCGTTTTGGTCTTTTGCTGTTCCGGTAATGTGCATACCGTGGTCGTCCTGAGTTTCAAAATTATCAAATGCCGCTTGTCGAATGCTTTGGGTGATGTTCAACTGGGGGTGGGGCTCGGTACCTAATTTTTCTTTTTCATCGTCACTCATCTCCGATATGGGTTTTTCAGGTACTACTGCTAAACCGTCTTTAAACATAAATCCTTTTTCTGAAACGTCGGCAGCCCAGGCAATGGTATAGCCCCGGTTAATAGCATCCTTCATCAGGGCTTGTAATTCGTGAAGAGGTATATTGTACACACTCTCCCAATTCCAATTGTCGGGCACTTCCAGAATAAATTTTTTATAAAAGGGGTGATGTGAAAATGAAGTAATTAGAACATAATCATCAGGTTGAATTCCAATGGACCCGGCATAGCTTACTGCTGTGTGTGTTGTTCCTTCTGTAGTAAATTTTTCAGGAATTTTTCCAAGAAATTCGTCGCACACGGCATTAACTGAGTTTACCATAAAATTGAAATCAATTTTCTGAGTCTCTTCTTTTGCTGCTGTAGATAGGATGTTTTTAAGCGTTCCTTCCAAAAGTTGATGGTTGTGTGGTGCCTTTATATCTTTTTTGCCTGTATACACCTCCTCAGGCAGGATGCCATAGTTTCTTACCACATTCAGAACATCAGGAAAGCCACCACCTTCTCCAAAATTTGTTTTACCATGCATGCGAATGTAATTACGGGCTTTAAGGTCGTAGGTTTTTCTAACAACAAACATTTCACTTAGGTTGACAGCTTTGCTTTTGTTTGTTCGCATCAATTCGCTTTCAAAAAACGATAAGGAAGAAAACGACCAGCAGGTGCTGGTGCTGTTTTGGTTTTGAACCTCTGTGGCCTCATTGTTTTTTATCACGGTGAATACATACTTTGAACCTTTTTTGTTGGTTTTTTCCTGAGCCATCAGAGGTTGAAGGCAAAGAAGCAAGAAGAGAAGGCTTATTTTTTTCATGGTTTAGGGTTTATTAGTGGTATTGGAAGAATTGGACTGCGTTTGTATGAGATAATTGAGAAAGCGGATTTCAAATAGTGTATACACCATATACGTGCTCACAAAATGTATGGCGAAGCCTCTAAAGGATGAACGGAACAAAAACGCACAAAGTAACAAGGCAAAGAAAGCGAGTAGTAATTTTAATGCCAGACTAAATAAAAGAAATTGGGTGAAATCATTCTTTTTAGAACGAAATATATAAATCAGGTTGTAGAGGAAAAAGAATACAAAAAAAATGAGGTGAACAAAGATCCAGGTATTGAAGATAACAGGCGTAAAAAACTGAATGGAGAATGAAATAAAGGCGCTGAAAAGCGCAGCGAGCATCAGCGAGAGGATACTTTTTGCCAGCATTATTTTTTTGGTTTTATAAGGTCCTTTAAAACCAGGTATAAAGCTGCAGCAATGCCAATTAAGCTGAGCAGGATGGTAAAAACAGGCTTAGAATTTTGGAAGTGGGCATCGAGTTTTTTTCCACCCCAGGCAGATAAACCTATCACAAGCCCCATCTGCAGAGCCATGTTGCCGTATTTAAAGAGAGAATCAGGCCGATTTGGAGTTGGCATTTTGATTTGCCTCATTTTGAACCATGTTTTTTACCTTGGCGCCCATGCTGCAATTACCGGAAAAAATAGCACCGGGTTCAATAGAAAGCTTTCCGGTTAAGATGTCTCCTGTTATTTTTGAAGATGCTTTCAGAGATAGCATGTCCTCAACCTCAACGGTGCCTGTAACTTCGCCGCTTAAGTCGGCATTTTGGCTTTTTACATTGCCAATGATGCTGCCATTGGGCCCCAAAACAAATTTACCTTTTGTGATGAGGTTGCCCTTTAATATGCCATCAATCCGAACATCACCGAGGGAGTTGATGTCGCCTGTAATTTCGGTGCCTTTGCCAATCAGGTTCACTGATCCGGCATCCACAGCCTGATTTTTTGTTGAACTCATCCCTAACATGATTTAAATTTTACGAAAGATAAATATTATTTACGAATTTGGTTATTGGTTTCCAAAGACTTGTAGTTATCATTAAAAAACAGGGCGTAAGAAGCAGTGTTTTTCTTTTTGTAAAGCAAGGGAAGGTTTTCTGCTGATATGGGAAAAATTTCAAACAGTTCTTTGGTCACACCATCCTTAAACACTTCCGGATCGGAAAGTAAATTTTTATAATAATTATAAGCTTCTTTTGCCGAATCAAAGGATTTCATAAGGATAAGTTGTTTGGCGCTGCCATACAAACTGCTGCTGCTTTTAAATATTTTTTCTGAATAATAACTTTCGTTAAACGAAATTAATTTTGATTTGAGTGCATTTACAATCTTGGGATCATCGGGAGAGATGATGATCAGAAAATGTTCGCTGTCTAAATTCACCACAAAGGTATCTTTGGGTGCTTCTCCTGATTTAGCAGGCATAAACATTTCCGGATTGTTTTGTTTTTTTATAGCCATCAGGACATCGTTGGCCATTGGCGTCACTTCAGAATTGGGGTATTTACCAATTAAAAGTTTCAATTCTTTTTCAAGTGTATCTACTCCTTTTAGTTTACCTAGACTCATAGCGCGGATAAACATAAATTTGGGAGCGTACTCGTTTTTGCCAAAGTTTTTTAATGCTGCGTTGGATTGCGAATAGGCCACCGGGTAGTTTTGGCTGCGGTAAGATGTGTAGGCTTCAACGTAAGCAGTTTCCAGTTCACTTTTGTTTGCATTCATCTCCTTGGCGTAATCCGGATTTTTAAGCAGGAGGGCAAACTCACTTTCGGGGAACTCGGTGAGTATTTTTTCCTTGTAAAAATCAGCCTTTGTCTGATTCTTCCCTTCAAGGTAAATCCGATACATCACGTAATAGGTGTTAACCGTATATCTGTTATCCGGAAACCGCCTGTTAAGTTCTTCAAACGAAGCCACGGCTTTGGTGTTGTTGTGAAGGTCTTCTCTGTACACTGAGCCCATAAGGTAGTAGGCGCGTATAATTTTTCTGTTACTTTTTCTGACAAGACTGTCGCTCAGCGGCAAATCTTTTAGATAAGGTTCTCTTAATTTCTCCGGACTGGTTGCTTCTGCCGTTTGTTTGGTACCCACGCTGTCTGTTTTTTCTTCCGTGGTTTCATCAATGCTCAGTGTTTTGTTCGATCGTCTCCAATTGTCTTCAAGTTTTCGGTTACCCCATTTTTTATTAAATTCTGAAACGCCATAGGCAACGGTGGATGGATTGTAGAAGTAAAATGTTGCGCCACCCGAATTTCCGAAAGCTGCCGTTGGGAGGGTACCAAAAGAAGGAGCCGATGAATTGCCGCCACTGTTTTGTGCAGCTTCCATCTCCCTTTGTTTTTTAAGCATCTCCCGTTCTTTGTCCGCAATGAGCTTGTCGATAAATTTAATTCTGTCGGGTTCGCTCATTTTGGCCACACGCTGCAAACTGTCTTCATTTTGTATCGTGCGAATGTGACCTACAAGCGTAGAAAGTGTTTTTTTTCTTGCCAGAATGTTCTCATAATCCGGGTGATCTTTGGGCAAAGCAGCTACTGAACTGTCGTAGTATGCTTCTGAAGGCACATAGCGCATCTGGTCAAAATTAAGTTCACCAAGTTTTAAAAACGATAGGGCTTTTTGGCTCATGTTGGAAACGCTGGTTTGCACCGAACGTTTGTAGTAGTATTCGGCTTTGTCTATGTGTTTTTCTTTTTCCTCAATTTCTCCAAGGGTGTAATAAATAACATCGTAATATTCGCTGTTTTTAAATTCCCTGGCCATTTTCAAAAGGTCTTTTTTTGTTTTTTCAGTGTTGGTACGTTTTACATCCAATAATCGGGCAATTCGAATTTTACTGTAAAAAACCAGATCGTAACTGGGCTTTAGATGAAGCGTGGTTTGATAATATTTGATGGCTCTTTTGTTTTCTTTTGATTGCTCTAGCAATTGCGCAATGATAAAGGAGTATCTGGCGCGTTTTTTCTTTTTAATCCCACCAAAAACTTTGTTGTTCTGTGTTGCTTCCATTAATTTAGCGATGGCCTCTGTGTTCTGACCTCTGCGGATATAATAGTCGGCGTAGAGCACCGGAAATTCATTTTTTACAGGCTTGGGAAGTTTTTTTTCGTTTTTAAGTAAGGCGAGCAAAGATTCGGACGTGCTGATGGACCCCACTTCATTGTTTACTTTGGCAAGCCAAACCATGGCTAAGTATTTGTCTTTTGATTTGGGATAAGACCTTACCACGTATTCGAACGCTTCCATGGCACTGTAATATTCGCGTTTGTAAAAGTGAGAAATGCCAATGTTAATCCAGTTATTGTCAATCCACTTGCCGGCAGAGGTAATTTCATTGCCTTTAGAATCTTTGATGGTGTGCCTTTGGATACACAGTGAGGATTTTTTTATGGCCTTATCAAAGTCAGCGGCATTTGCTTTGGCTTGAGCAGGAGTAGGGTATATGTATATCGGCAGTGTTCTTTCAAAATTTTCTTTAAATCCTTTTTCAGTTTTATAAATACCCTCATCCATGTTCAGGGTAGAATAATAATACCCGTTGAAGCGGGCTGTAAGATTATGGTAAAAGCGGGAAACTGCCGTGTTTTTTTTTGTGCTACACGCAGATAAGAAAATGCAAAAGGAGCAGAATATGAGGAGTTTTCTGAACAATCTTATTTAAAACGCAAGAGCATACATTTTAGTATATTCCTTGCAGGGTATGCATTACACTAATTCAAACTGAACAAGTTCTATGAACTCTTGTACTCTTTCCTCAATCACTTTGGCGTTTAAACCAAGTAAACGTTCGGTTCCAAAGCGTTCTACGGTAAAACTGGCCATGGCTGAACCAAAAATGATGGCGCGTTTCATGTTCTCGAAACTAATATCGCGGGTTTTGCTGAGGTAACCTATGAAACCTCCGGCAAACGTGTCGCCGGCACCGGTTGGGTCAAACACTTCTTCAAGCGGCAAAGCCGGGGCATAAAACACTTCTTCTTTGTTGAATAAAAGTGCGCCGTGCTCTCCTTTTTTGATTACCAGCACGCTGGGACCCATGTTCAGAATGATTTGAGCGGCTTTTACAAGTGAATATTCGCCGGAGAGCTGACGGGCTTCAGCATCGTTAATGGCTAACACATCAACCATGGCAATGGTTTTTTTGAGATCCTCCATGGCGATATCCATCCAAAAATTCATGGTGTCCATCACAATCAGTTTTGGTCGGACGTTCATTTGTTCAATTACACTGCGTTGCACCGCCGGAACCAAATTGCCCAACATTAAAAATTCAGCGTTTTTAGCCGATTCAGGTACAATGGGATCAAAATTGGCCAACACATTCAATTGTGTGTCCAGTGTATCGCGGCTGTTAAGGTCGTTGTGGTACTTTCCGCTCCAGAAAAAAGACTTTTCTCCCTTTTTTACTTGCAAACCTTCCATACTAACGCCTGCATTTTTTAAAATATTCAGGAAATCCTGGGGAAAATCGTCGCCAATCACCGAAACCAGGTCGATGTTTTTGGTAAAATATGAGGCGGCCAAAGCGATGTAGGAGGCCGCTCCACCCACAATTTTATCTGTTTTTCCGAAAGGCGTTTCAATGGCATCAAAGGCTACACTGCCCACAACTAACAAGCTCATACGAGGTTTTTTTTATTTTTTGTAAAGATATTGTTTATTTGATAAAACTACTTTAAATTTGCAGCCCTAATCAGAAAATTCCTCCTTAGCTCAGCTGGTTAGAGCACATGACTGTTAATCATGGGGTCCCTGGTTCGAGCCCAGGAGGGGGAGCAACGCCGAAGCAGATCGAAGATCGCTTCGGTTTTTTTTTTTGCACTCCTGGTCTTGAACCAGCGAGAGCCCTGAAGGGCGGCAGAGCTCCGGTCCGAAGGACTCCTATGGAGTGGAGCTCCGAGTGGGCATATGTGGTGGCAAAATGGGGTTCAATGAAGTGAAAGCGATCACTCTTTTTTATTTTAAAACGTTTGCATCATCCGGGCTCAAAGCCTTGCCAAGGATGGAGGGCAGAGCGCCCGATACGAGAACTCCGCTATGAACCAGACGGCTCAAACAAAAATGCTGAAAGCGTCCTATGCACTGCATGACTGTAAAGAGCGAGCTTACGCTAAAAGGAAAAATTAAATAGAGCGCTTGCTTTTTTTGAATAGTTCAGTCACACACCCATACCTAAACCCAAACCTACCCCCAAACCATTTTTCACTCTCACACATCTTTTATTTTGAACAGGTTCAGTGTTCATGCTATCTTCATTGAAATTCGCCCCGTGTTAATTGATGGGAGCACCTTGTATATCCGGATTTGGGCCACGAAGTTTGAAACCGTATTCTGCTGATTTTTCCCCTTTTTGTCTGTTTAAGTGCCTCAATGCCCTTTGCGCACTTTAGAATTAAGTTAACTTTGTAGCCTCAAAATCATCATCAATTCCACGTTATGATTCATTTCTTCGGAAACCAAACCAACACACTTTTTGCCGTTCAAACCAAAGGGGAGATGTCCTCTGAAACCATTCAAAAATTAAATTGGCTTTTTGGAGATGCGCATAAAATTGAAAACACCTCGGTTAGGGATTATTTTGTGGGTCCACGCGCTGCCATGATCACCCCCTGGAGTACCAATGCTGTAGAAATTACACAAAACATGGGCATTTCAGGCATCACACGCATAGAAGAATTTAAACTAGTTCCTGCCAACTTTGAGGCCTTTGATGCCATGTTGTTTCAAAAATATTCTGAATTGAATCAGCACATTTTCACAATCAATGTGAAACCTGAACCAATTCAGGATGTTCATGACATAGCAGCCTATAACGTTTCCGAAGGATTGGCGTTAAGCCCTGAGGAAGTAGATTACCTGAATAATTTATCCGCCAAGTTGGGCAGAAAACTTACCGATTCCGAAATATTTGCTTTTTCCCAGGCCAATTCAGAGCACTGCCGACACAAAATTTTCAACGGCACGTTTGTTGTGGATGGCGAGGCAAAAGCAACATCGCTTTTTAAACTGATTAAAAAAACATCTGAAACCAATCCTAATTTTATTGTTTCAGCCTATAAAGACAATGTGGCATTTTTGAAAGGCCCACGTGTGGTGCAATTTGCGCCCAAAAGTGCTGATAAACCTGATTTTTATGAGGAAAAAGAATTTGATGCAGTCCTCTCGTTAAAAGCAGAAACACATAATTTTCCAACTACAGTAGAGCCTTTTAATGGCGCTGCTACCGGTTCTGGTGGTGAAATCCGCGACCGATTGGCAGGTGGACAGGGCTCCTTGCCTTTGGCAGGGACAGCCGTTTATATGACTGCCTATTCCCGTCTTGAAAAAGAAAGAGCATGGGAGCAAGGCATGAAGGAGCGAACCTGGTTATATCAAACCCCAATGGACATACTCATTAAAGCATCCAATGGAGCTTCCGATTTTGGTAACAAATTCGGTCAGCCTTTGATTACAGGTTCTGTGCTCACATTCGAACACGAAGAACACAAACGTAAACTGGGCTATGATAAAGTTATCATGCAGGCCGGTGGTATAGGTTATGGAAAATTTGATCAGGCCATTAAAAAAACGCCGAAAGCCGGTGATAAAATTGTCATTTTGGGTGGCGAAAACTACCGCATAGGCATGGGTGGAGCGGCTGTATCCTCTGCAGATACAGGCGCTTTTGGATCAGGCATCGAATTGAATGCCATACAGCGCTCCAATCCTGAAATGCAAAAACGGGCGGCCAATGCCATTCGTGGTTTGGTGGAAAGTGATAACAACCCAATTGTTTCCATTCACGACCATGGTGCCGGAGGGCATTTGAATTGTTTGTCAGAATTGGTGGAAGCCACCGGAGGACTTATAGATCTGGACAAATTGCCTGTCGGCGATCCTACCTTATCAGCCAAAGAAATTATTGGCAACGAATCACAAGAACGCATGGGTTTGGTGATTGGAAAAAAAGACATTGATATCTTGCAACGCATTGCTGAGCGCGAGCGCTCGCCAATGTATCAGGTAGGCGATGTAACTAATGATCACCGGTTTACTTTTGAATCTAAAACTACGGGATTAAAACCCATGGATTATGCCTTGGAAGATTTTTTCGGCAGTTCACCAAAAACCATCATGACCGACCGGTCGATAAAAATAAAGTACGCCGATTTAACTTACACTGTAGCGAACATTCCTCAGTATTTGAATCAGGTGCTTCAGCTGGAGGCAGTGGCTTGCAAAGATTGGTTGACCAATAAAGTGGACCGTTGCGTGGGAGGTCGTGTTGCAAAACAACAGTGTGCAGGTCCATTGCAATTGCCTTTAAATAATGTTGGCGTGATGGCTTTAGATTATAAAGGTAAGCACGGCATAGCCACCAGCATTGGTCATTCTCCGGTTGCCGCGTTGATTGATGCTGCTGCAGCATCACGCACAGCCATAGCCGAAGCCCTTTCCAACATTGTTTGGGCGCCTTTACAGGAAGGATTAAAATCAGTTTCACTTTCTGCCAACTGGATGTGGCCTTGCAAAAACGAAGGCGAAGACGCGCGTTTATACGAGGCTGTGAAAAGCTGCTCTGAATTTGCCATAGAATTGGGCATTAACATTCCAACAGGAAAGGATTCGCTTTCCATGAAACAAAAATACAAAGTGGTTGAACCGGTTTTAAAACGTGGTGGCGGTTACATTTATTATCTGAATTTATCGCAAGACCACTTTAAATTAGGCGGCTCCTCTTTTGCGCAAATTTTAAATAAGATAGGTGCTGAGGTGCCGAGCATCAAAAACGCAAACTATTTTAAAACAGCATTCAATGTAATGCAGCAATTAATCAAAGAACGTAAAATAAACGTCGGTCACGATGTTGGCAGCGGCGGTTTAATCACCACTTTGCTTGAAATGAGCTTTGCTGCGGTGAACCTTGGTGCAGAATACGACCTTAGTGTTTTAAAAGAAAAAGATTCAGTAAAAACATTTTTCAACGAGAACATTGGTTTGGTGTTTCAAGCAGAAGCTTCAGTAGTTTCTGTTTTCGAACAAAACAAATTAGAGGTATTTAAAATTGGAGAAGTAAGGGAGGGCAACAGCATTACGGTAAAGAATTATGAAGATACATTCAGTTTCAGTGTGCCGGAAATTAGGGATGTGTGGTACAAAACGTCGTTCTTGCTGGATACCAAACAAACAAAAAGCGGCATGGCTGTTGAACGTTTCGTAAATTATAAAAGTCAGCCATTGCAATTTAATTTTCCTGAACACTTTGATGGGAAAATTCCAACGCATACAAAAACGGTAAAACCTAAGGCTGCCATCATCCGTGAGAAGGGCAGCAATTCAGAACGAGAAATGGCCAATGCCATGTTTCTGGCAGGTTTTGATGTAAAAGATGTGCACATGACGGATTTAATTTCCGGGCGTGAAACGCTGGAAGACATTCAGTTTATTGGCGCAGTTGGCGGGTTTTCTAACTCTGATGTGTTGGGTTCGGCAAAAGGCTGGGCAGGTGCATTTTTATAC
>JALOMJ010000143.1 GCA_025455485.1 Bacteroidia bacterium
ATCCAACGGGCGGCGTCGGCTTCGTAACTTCCACCAATTTCACCAATCATAACGATGGCCTCGGTTTCAGGATCGTTCATTAACAATTCAACTGCTTCTTTGGTTGGGGTGCCAATGATCGGGTCGCCACCAATACCAATGGCGGTGGTTACGCCCAATCCTGCTTTTGCAATCTGGTCAGCCGCTTCATAAGTCAAGGTGCCGCTTTTTGAAACAATGCCTACGCTTCCTTTTTTAAATACAAACCCCGGCATAATGCCCACCTTGGCTTCTCCGGCGGTAATTACACCTGGACAGTTAGGGCCTATTAAGCGGCAATTTTTTCCTTTTAAATATTCTTTGGCATACACCATGTCCTTAACAGGAATGCCTTCAGTAATACATACTATCACTTTTATTCCTGCATCGGCGGCTTCCATAATGGCATCAGCAGCAAAAGCCGCAGGCACAAAAATAATAGACACATCGGCCCCGGTTTTTTGAACCGCATCCGAAACCGTATTAAACACCGGACGCTCAAGATGAGTAGTTCCACCTTTTCCGGGAGTTACTCCACCCACCACATTGCTTCCATATTCTATCATTTGCGTAGCGTGAAAAGTACCTTCTCCGCCTGTAAATCCTTGAACGATGATCTTTGAGTTTTTGTTAACTAATACCGACATAGTTTAATTTTTAGTTCACGAATATACTTATAATTCGCTTTGGCTCAAGTTTCAAAAACCGAAAAAATCTTCCCTATTTAAGGGGGTTTTCCTTCAAAATCAGGTATCTTCAGCCCTCCAGATGAAACCCACCATACACTTATACACCGATGGGGCTGCCAGCGGAAATCCCGGTCCCGGAGGCTATGGCCTGGTGCTGATTTACAATCACCACCGCAAGGAAATGAGCGCAGGATTCCGCCTCACCACCAATAACCGCATGGAATTAATGGCCGTGATTGTTGGTTTGGAAAGCATTAAGGACCATTCTCTGCACATTGAAGTGTTTAGCGACAGCAAATACGTGGTGGATGCCATCAATAAAAAATGGGTGCAGGGCTGGAAACTAAAAGGTTATAAAAACAAAGCCAACCCCGACCTATGGGAACGTTTCCTGAAAATCTACAACCCTCACAAACACAGTTTTCACTGGGTAAAAGGCCATGCATCCAATGTTGAGAACAACCGTTGTGATGAACTGGCCGTAGCTGCTTCAAAATCCAAAAGTCTTGTGGCCGACGAAGGCTATGAGCGCCTGAAAGCTCAGGGTCTGCCATTGGATTAACTTATCGACGGCCTTCGTAATAAATGCCCTGGCGCCAAAGGTCAACTGCGTTTGACCAGCTGCTTTTATACAATTGAGAACGTTCCAACACAAACAGGTTATTGCTGAATGGGTTTTCTATTTTTTTAAAAATAAATGTGGTGGAAGTTTGATTTACGGCACTTCCGTAGGTCCATACTTCCCCGTCGTTTTTCTGAACAATATTGCTAGGTTGTCCGAATACGATAAAAATCATTCCTCTGTCTGTTTTCCAGCCTTCTTTGTATGAAGTATAAAGTGTATTGGCCTCCTTTACCCGAGCATAATACCTCTTCAGCAATTCGCGTGCCCGTTCATTGCTGCCGCCTATTTCCAACCAAAATTTATCAATGGCCGCTTTTTTATTTTGGGCTTCAAGGCAGTGTGTGAACTCCTCTCTGTTCATGATGTAGCGGGTGCATTGAATCATTTCCAGGGCATCCGTTATGCCGGGAAAAGAAGATGAAAACGTAAATAAACTCAGCCCTTTGGCGCTCTTTTCGGATAATCTTACATGGTAAAAACCCTGTTCAGGCATTTTAACCGTGAGTACTTCACTGCTTACAGGCAAGGAAAACGTACTATCCGTTTGAGGAGCGCTTTCAGTTTCTGCTTTGGTAGAAAACGGTGGAGGAGCAATGGGAAATGTTTTTTTGAAATAATCAACCCAAACATTAAAATACACTCCGCTGTTTAATTTAACCTGCAAGGTATCGGCAACTTTGTAAACATTCGAAAACTGAATGGCACTTTTTTTCATTACCAAAAAATTCTGGCGATTGAGCAGGTCCTTTTTCTGCACAGCAACAGCTTTAGCATATTGAATTCTTTTGTTGAGATCAATTACTGAGAGTTCTAAACGGTAATTTTGCCCGTTAACAGCAGGAAGGGTAAACATGGAGTAAATTGATTTGGAACTTAAAATTTCTTGTTCAGCTCTATCGGATATAAAATAATGTCCTGAATCCATTATCTGTTTTTGTTTTTCAGGATGCACTAAGGTATAGGCAATTTTTAAACGCGCATAGGGCAATTGTGCCGTGTCGGTGTATTTGTAAAGTAAATTTTCATTTTTAATTTCCAGGTATACCACACTTGTACTGTCATTATTGTGAAAAATAACTTCGTTTATTTCCAACAAATCATTCTCGGTGTTTATCAAACTTTTGGCTGCCTTTTCAGTGTACTGCGATTGATTTTTACAGTCCGCAAAAAACAGCAGGCATAAAATGCAGAAACTATGTAGTAAAAATTTCAAGGTATTTACTTCACTAAAAATACAGTAATTTCACTTCAGAATATAATACAATTGCACATGGAAAAATCCCTTGCCTTTCTGAAAAAATTAAAAAGCAACAACAACCGCGACTGGTTCGAAAAAAACAAAAACCACTACCTCCAGGCTAAGGAAGAATTTGAAGGTTTTATCGACGAACTCATCAAAGGCCTGAGAAAACTGGATCCTGAAATTTCACCCGAACTCAAAGCCAGGGACTGTGTGTTCAGAATTTATAAGGACGTGCGTTTTTCAAAAGATAAAAGTCCTTACAAAATCAACATGGGGGCCAGCATGAATCCCGGAGGTAAAAAATCATTGGTGGCAGGCTATTATTTTCACCTCGAACCCGGTGGCAGTTTTTTGGCCGGTGGGGTGTACATGCCCGAACCTGCCATGCTGCAAGCCATTCGTCAGGAAATCGATTACAATCCTGAGCCTTTGAATAAAATTTTAAAATCGGCGGCCTTTAAAAAATACTTTAAGGGTTTGGATGAGGACGATAAACTCAAAACCATGCCCAAGGGCTTTGAAAAGGAGCACCCTCAGGCCGAATTGCTCAAAAATAAACACTTTGTGGTGAGTCATTTTTTTAGTGATAAGGCTATTCTGGATAAAAAACTGGTTCAGGAGACGCTTGCCGGATTCAAGGCCATGCTCCCTTTATTGTTGTATTTGAGGGCGGCGACTAAAACTTAGAACCTATTCCTTTGTTTCTTTCTCTTACATTTTTTTGGGCGTTTGCGGGCCTTATCCAGATGTTGCGGCAGGGATGGAAGCGATAGCTCCCGCCGGCACTTTGCTTAGTGTTTAAGAGCGAGGAGGCTTTTTTCATAAGAAAAAAGACACCGCAGCCGTTGAAACACTGCAAAGTGCTGCGGGACTAAAGCTGACAGCCCGTTTGCCGCCCAAACAATTGTTGGAAAATTCACAATAAAAAAACTTATTGAGCTTAGAGGCGCCCAAATAAGAATGAAACAATTACTACTTCTTAAAAAAGAAATACACAGAGCCGAGTAATAGCAGAAACCCAATGATGTGATTCCACTTTAAAGCCTCGGTTTTAAAAAACACCAGGGTAAACAGCACAAATATGGAAATGGAAATCACCTCCTGAATTAATTTTAACTGCCACATATTAAACGGCCCGCCCACAACCGCGCTGCCCAAACGATTGGCCGGAACCATGAGCAGGTATTCAAAAAAAGCAATGCCCCAGGAGATGAGAATAATACCAAACGTGCCCGAGTTTTTGAGCAAAGGAACATCTTTAAAGCGCAAATGCCCGTACCAGGCCAGGGTCATAAAGGTATTGGAGGCCATGAGCAGCAATATGGTGTACAAGCCACGCATGCAGGATTAAAGGCCCGTGTATTTTCGAAAAAGTTTAATGGCCAGGGCCAGCACAATTATGCCAAAAATCTTTTTTACGATGGCAATACCACCGGGACCCAATATTTTTTCGACCCAACCCAAATATTTCAGCACCAGATACACCACAATAACGTTGAGTACTATGGCAATGAGAATGGAGGTCATACTGTATTCACCCCGAATAGAAAGCAAAGTGGTTAAGGTGCCGGTGCCGGCGATTAAAGGAAAGGCCAAAGGCACAACTGACACGGTGGATGAGACCTCATCGCGATAGATTCTTACCCCAAGTATCATTTCAAGCGCGATAAAAAACAACACTATGGAACCGGCTATGGCAAAGTCGCCCACAGTGATGCCAATGATTTCGAGTATGCTTTGGCCGATGAATAAAAACACCACCATAATCATAAACGACACCCAGGAGGCTTTGAAGGGCTGTATGCTTCCGGCTTTTTCTTTGAGGTTGATGATAACGGGTATGGAACCGATGACGTCAATGACTGCAAACAGCACCATGCTTACTTTTAATATTTCTACCAAATCAAAATTCCAGGTCATGCGGTAAAACTAGTTTTTTATTGGGAGGATGGCAAGGGGTTTATTAAGGCTGAAATTAGCAACTTTCTGTGTCTATGCCGGCTGACTAGCGGCTGTTATGTGCTGTGGTTTTTCATCCATCTATCGTTGCCAGCCTTCTATTTTATAATTTTTCATAAACAATTTGCGTTCTCTTCCGCCCTTGTCGGGCTTAAACCAAACTTCAAATCTTGTTGCATATGGTTTACCCCAGTCTCCTTCATAAATTGTAAAGTTTGAAGTCGTGCCAAATTTAAGAATACTGTCAGTTGCATTATGAATCTTAATTGCACTACTCTCTGGAAGTCTGTCAGCCGAGAGAGCGTATTCTTGAGTTATTTCAAATGCTTTAATGAAAATAGTTCCACTTTCAATTTTACCTGTCCAGAAGTCAAACTCATATAGTCCAGGCTGAAAGGAGTTGTATAGTTGAAAGTCAGTTTTAATTTTAGTCCACGTCAGAACACTATCTGGTCTTTGACTACCCATTGTTGGGTCTGCCAGATCCATAGGAGTGTCGATTTGAATATTTGCTGGAATTTTTAAATTGTCTGCCCATTTGTCTCCGTCAACTGTCTCGATGAAAAACAGGAATATTGCATAAAAAACAAAAGCAGCAATTGTCCCACCGAAAAGTAGCTCAGTCAAAATTGCTTTTAACCAGTGTCTTTTTGCTAACAGATAAATTGTCGAGATAAAAAGTCCAAATAACCCAAGTCCGAAAAGGGCAATGCTAATTGTCCCAAAAGTGTTGCTGTTAATAAATCCACTCGAAAAGACAAGTCCAAGTGTTAACCCAAAATATAGAATTGGTCGCCACCAATTTTCAAAGCAATATGTAAGTATTTTTGTAATAGTCGTTCAATTCGTATGTTGTACTGCCATAGCACATAACTTTTATATATCCGATACAAAGTTTCAGGTTTTGAGCTCCTTACTTGCTTTGGCTTTTCTTCCTTCACTAAAATACTACTTTTTCCCAAACCCCGCTTCAAGACAAACACCAACTGCATTTTTAAAACTATTCAAGCCTTGCTTTAATATTCTTAACTTGCGCCTTCATGCCCCTTCCCGCTAATAAAACTGTGCTCATCCTCTGCGCTCACCGCCCCGGGCGCTCCCCCAGCCAGCGATACCGCTTTGAGCAATACCTTGGTTTTTTGAAAACTCAGGGCTTTGCTTTTACGTTTTC
>JALOMJ010000144.1 GCA_025455485.1 Bacteroidia bacterium
GAGGTGATGGGTACTCCACCAATTAAGCCGCAGAGTAAATTACCGGTACCCTGTGCCACCAATTCTCTGTTAGTTGGAGAAATCTGATTATCGGGGTCAAGTTTATCAACCGCTTCAATCGAAAGCAGGGTTTCGAGGCTGGCTACAATAGCTATAACAATCGCTACTTCATACACTTTTGAATTTGTAAGCGCATTAAAATCAGGATGAGTGAAAGATGCAAAAAAATCTGAGATGGAATTAAATTCAGGCAGATTTACCAAGTGGTCAGGTTGTATTGCGAGTTGTGCACTTTGGTTGGACAGAATGAGATTTAATACAATGCCCACAAACACCACCACCAATGCTCCGGGGATCTGGCCTGTAATTTTATTCCGCTTAAAGGCAGGCGATTGCCACAAAAACATCAACAGCAAACAAATTACACCCGTGATGGCTGCCCCGGGGCTAATGTAATCAAGCATGTGCACCAGTTCGCTGAAACTGTTTTCTCCGTCGGTTTGCAAAAAGGCTTCATCTCCTTCATTGTCTTTATCATAACCAAATAAATGGGGAATCTGTTTAAGAATAAGTATGATGCCTATGGCCGCCAACATGCCTTTAATAACGGCCGTAGGGAAGTAGTACCCAACAATACCGGCCTTTAATATGCCCAGAAGAATTTGAATAAGTCCAGCAATACATAAGGCAAGCAAAAACGTTTCAAAAGAACCAAGCGTTGTTAAGGAGGTGAGTACAATACTCGTAAGCCCGGCCGCCGGGCCACTAACCGATAGTCGTGAGCCGCTGATGGCGGCAACTACTATTCCTCCAACAATTCCGGCAATGATACCGGAGAACAGAGGCACATTTTGGGCAAGAGCGATACCAAGGCAAAGGGGTAGGGCCACCAGGAAAACCACCAGGCCGGCTTTAAGATCAGGAACAAAGGTTTTAAATTTCATATACGCTTTCAAATCACTAACTAAGTAAAAAACATGGTGTTTTTCTTAGGCCTCAGGTGGAGGATTAATAGAAGAATGGTAATACGCGAAGCAAGGTAAGTCGTGCCGGGTAAACCAATGGGTTTGATCTCTTGAAGTTTTTATAAATGGCGAGTTGGTGATTAAGCATTCATCGCTGCCGAAAGTAGTATTTTCAGTGTTTTCATCTTCACAAGCGTTGTTCTGTCCATTTTTCTCATACAGCTCAAGCTTTTGTGCGGAATTTTCTTCTTCAAGAAGCGGCAGGTAATTGAAAATTGTAAACACTGAGCTAAGCAGAAACATTCCAACAAAAATAATATTGCCTTTTTTTCGCATAGCGGACAAATCTAGATAAAATAAAGGAGAAATGACGGTATTCGACTCAAATCTGCCGTATGATTTTACTGATTTTTGGCACACTCTGCGCAATTAAATCAACTAAAATGCAGCCTGAAGCTGAAGCACGAACATGCCTCGTCGTTCACCTTTAAGTTCTGAACCCGAATAGTTTGAAGCGTTGTATTGAAACACCGGGCGGTTTTGGTAATTGAAAGAAAGTTTAGCGCCCTGACCCCTTATCAGCCAATTCACACCGGCATCCCACACCAGCATAGGATCGTTCAGCACTTCGTAATCAGCCAGCATACCATCAGCATAAACCTGAAGTGTACCCAAAGATTTTAGAAAATCATGTTTAAATAGATAAGCCGTTTGAAGGTAAACGATTTGTCCGCTGCCATACATAGGAAATGCGTTGCCATAACCACTGAATTTTTGTATTGTGGGATTGTTGCTGGCATTCACTGAATTCATAACGCCTAAGCTACGGCTGTAGTTGGGGCCGAAATCATAATCAGAATAACAGGCGTAAACGGTTACAGCGGTTTGTTTTTCACGATCCAAAGCATAATCTAAAAATGCATCGGCGCTCCACAACAACATATCGGTAGTTACAATTTCGTTGGCGTTTTTTTCATGGCGCATGGCCTTTGACTGGTGAATAAATCCGGCACCAAGATTAAACACACGCTTTTTACCCAAATAGGAGCCAACGGTATAAGGGGTGAGATTACTTTCTTCATCCAAAAATTCCCAGTTGAAATAAGCCTGTGATTGCCATTGAGGAGGATTGGGAGAAAACACCGAGACGTTGTAAAAGGAGGTATTGAAGCTCGTGTCGGTAGGAATGGAGGCCGTTTGAACGGGCATGGGTTTGCTTAAGGCGGCACGGTAATCCAGCTTTTTTATTTTTCCTTTTGCGTACACGCTGAATTTTCTGAGAAACTGATCGGTGATGTCGTTAGTGGCTTGTTGATAAAGTGGAACATCGTACATTAAGCTGCCGGCTACTGAAGGGGAGGCATAGCGCGAAAGTCCGCTCCAGCCGGTGAGTCCGCCACCTATACTCAGGCATCTTTCAATGGCATTCAATTCTACAACCAGGTCATGAAAAAAGGCCCCTTGTTTTCGCGTAGATTGTGAATTGAAATTGTTGATGCCAAACTGAGAATAGAAAAACAAACGTTTGTGGATTGGGCCAAACAATTGAAAACGTGCCCGGCGAATACCAATATCAAATGTTTCATTCTCAGGATAAAAACTTGAGTTTCCAGGATATTGCAGGCCGGAGCCGGGATTGTTTTGGGTGTAACGCAGCCATACCTGAAGCGTGCCTAAAAATTTTAAATACGTAGTGCTGTCCGAAGTAAGAAACAATTGCAGTCCATCTTTCTCTTTCCGGGTTGGGGCTTGGGCTTTAGTAATTTTTGTACATGTCAATAAAACTGTAACAATCAGCAATAAAAAAATCGATGGAAAAAATTTCATGGTTTAATTATAAACTTCGTTTTGCCACTTCTTTTCGTCCATCGTCGTAATGGGTAATGATGGAGGTACAAACTCCGGCTTCATTGATCACAAATTCAATTCTAAAACTGTCGTTGCCTTTTACCTTCATGGTGGTGGCATTCAAAGGAAGCAAAATAAAAACGGCTTTGCCCACTTTTTGGTAACACAAATTACCTTTAGAATAATAAATGCTGTAGGGGCCATAATCTCCGCAATGTTTGCGAAACGCCAGACTATCCATGTCTATGGGGTGGTTTTTAGACTGAAGCAGGTCATATTCCCATTGTAATTTTCTTAGCGTTTCTTCGCTTTTTGCCTGTGAGCGTGCTTTTTCAAAAATTTGAATTTCAGCAGCCTCCAGGGCTTTGTTTTCATTTACCATCACATCCGGCGTGATGCCAATTTTTTCCCAGTTGGTTTTGGTAATTGGGTTACGGGCAACACCAAAGGGAATATCACCGATAAAACCGGAAGTTAAATTTCTGTATTTTACTGTGTGAGCGCCCCCACGGGTAACCTCTCCAACAACGGTGGCACGGCCCTGTGATTGAAGTCCATAGGTTAAGGCCTCGGCTGCAGAAAAGGTTTTGTAACTGGTTAAAATATAAATTGGTATTTCGCTTAGTTTACCTGGTATGGAATCGGGTTGGGCGTAATAATGCAAGGTGTCGTGTTCGCTTCTAAGGTAAATGTCCATGATCAGCGTTTTTTCTTTAAAAAAATGACTGATTAAATAGGTTACCATGTCTAAAGACCCACCCACACCATAACGCAAATCTATAATCAATGCCGAACTGTTGGAAATCATTTTGAGTGCCGCATCCGCCACTTGTTTGGAGTAGGAGTTGAGCCGGGAAAATGAACTGATTTCAAGGTAGCCAATGTTACCATTTAATAGCTCAATCTTTTTAAATCCGAAATTTTTCTCTCTATCTTTATTCAGCTTGTCTTCCACGTATTTCGGAACGTCTTCTATTTCACCGGACAGTTCTTTGGCTATTTCAGGGTTGTATTCCACATGAAAATGCTCGTCCAAATGCACTGAGCTCACATCCTTGGTGAGTTGACCGGCCAAAATATGGGGATCAGTAATGTTGTTGTACGCGCCTTCCTTATAACGTTTTTGTATGTAGGCTCCCATACGGCCGGCTGCTTCCTTAAACACATAGTATTTTTTTAATTGAAAGGCCAGAGTGTCTACCAGGGTTTTGGTGGCTTTTTTATCGAGAAATGCTTTGTTGTGTTCTCTTTGAGCGAAAAATCGGAGTGGAAGTAAAACGCACAGCACTAACAAAACCAGGCCAGGAATGAACTTGCCGACAAATAGGGTATGTGATGAGTTTTTAATCAAGGCAATTTTATAACCGTAAACCTAAAGATACTAAGAACGGCAGCCTCCGGAATGGATGGATTTGAAAATTATTCACAAAAGTTCCGCCATAACTAATATAAAAACGTGTAAATGGGCTTAGATAAGTCTTTTTATAACCCTCAGCATGTGGGTGTAACCGCGGTTTTGCTGTTGATTAAAAATCCCATAATGGTCAAATTTGTCGATGCGCACGGAACCGCTGGCATGAATAATCTCGTTGTTATTAAGCAGGATACCAACGTGCACTATGCGCCCTTCCTCATTATCAAAAAATGCCAGATCGCCGGCTTCCGCTTCTTCAACAAAACTTAGGGGCTCGCCCAGCTCTACCTGCTGGTAGGCATCACGGGGCAATACATAACCATTGAGTTTGTAAACCATTTGTGTAAAACCACTGCAGTCAATTCCAAAAGGTGTGCGGCCTCCCCAAAGATAAGGAGCGTGTAAAAATAAGAAGGCTGTGTCCAGTATGGCTTTTATAGGTTTTTTGGTGTTGGACAAAGCAAAACTTCCCTCGTAGGAAAAGGATTTGGCAGCGATTTGAAAATTGCCCTGTTTATAATTCGGCAAGTGTGCCCCTATGGTTACAGGAAAATGGCTGTTTTCAGTTCGGTTGAAAATGGTTTGAACGAGCTCACTTACGTAGGTTAAAGGCACTTTTTTAAGTCCCGAATGTTCTTTTTCAGAAAGGGGATGGTGTTGTTTGGTGTGAATAAAACAGGAGTACTGGTCAAAATCTGTTTTAATTTCCAGCCAGTCTCCAGCTTGTTTTATAACACGGTAGCTTTCACCAAATAGCAGTTGACTTACCATTTCGCTGCTGTGAGAAGCTTCTTTTTTTGCTGGAATACAGGAAAATAAACAAATACCAAAGGTCATAAGAAACAAAAATAAACAATTGTAGCGAAGCGCCTAAGGATTCAATTTGCAGAAACTTTAAAATTTGTCTAATTTAGAATCGCTGATATGAGCCAGGAGATAAAAGAAGCCGTCACAAAAATTTTAACAGAGTATCTGGAAGCAAACAGACACAGGAAAACCTCAGAGCGTTTTGCGATACTAAATGAGATATATTCTCACGATGGGCATTTCGACATTGAGCAACTGTACCTGATGATGAAAAATAAAAAATACAGGGTGAGCCGAGCCACACTATATAATAACATTGAAATTCTTCAGTCGGCCGGTTTGGTGATAAAACACCAGTTTGGTAAAAACCTGGCCCAGTTTGAAAAGGCCTACAAGTACAAACAACACGACCACCTGATTTGTACAGATTGTGAGAAAGTGTTTGAGTTTTGTGACCCCCGGATTATGCAGATTCAGCGCTCAACTGAAGAGATGTTGAATTTCAGAGTGGTACACCATTCGCTTAACTTTTTTGCCAAATGCAAACGTTTGAGTGAAACAGGTTCATGTCAAAATTTTAAAAATTAAACCATGGTATTTGAATTTACAATTGATCAACAAGGCAATACAGCCATCATCGCTTTAAGTGG
>JALOMJ010000043.1 GCA_025455485.1 Bacteroidia bacterium
ATTACAGAGGATTTTGATGCTCAGGTCAGACAAGGGAATCCGGGCTATGCCGGTACAGGCAGCGCACCCGATATTGGCGCTGATGAATACAACCAATCCTTGACACCGTGCTCTTCTGTGAACTCAGGTACCATTTCGCCTGCATCGGCTACTGTATGTGCCGGACAAAATATTACGCTTCAATCCGCCGGGTTCACCTTCACGTCTGCAGGAGGGGTAATTCACCAATGGCAATCTTCAACCTCCGGCAGTGGTCCGTTTGTAGGTGTTGTGGGTGGAAGTCCCGCCAACAGAACCGAATACACCTCAGGCGCATTAAGCAGTGGAACATTGTTTTTTGTGATGAGCAGCACCTGTACCAACAATTCTCAGACCTCTGTCTCCAATCAGGCTACCGTTATTGTATTGCCTTCACCAACCGCATCCATTAGTGCTTCTTCTTCCACATTCTGTTCCGGCAGCAGTGTTCAGCTCAATTTGACAACCAACATCGGTACTGCTTTTTTATGGACCGGACCCTCCAATTACACCTCAAGTGTACAAAGCCCTTCTTTAAACAATTTGGGAACTTTCGCCGGAGGACTGTATTCCGTTCAGGTAACTGCAGCAAATGCCTGTACCAATTCGGCCAGTTATAGTTTGCAAGTGTACCCCGCAGTACCTGTTTTTTCGTTTACACCCTTAAGTCCTGCCATTTGCAGTGGCGATTCTATTCTGGTTTCCGCTTCAATACCTGTAAGTTCCCCAACCCTCGTTTTTAATCCGCAAAGCAATCAAAATCCTGCCAACGGGTATCCGGCGCCATACACGGCCTATTATGGCGGACAAAAAATGCAGTTTGTTATTCAAGCGTCGGAATTGAGTGCATCCGGATTTGTGCCCGGCAGTCCAATCCACAGCATCGAGTTTCCTGTGGTGGCATTGGGTGTTGCCTGGGGTAACAATATATTGCATTGTGCAAATTTTCAAATCAGCGTTGGCCACACCACCTTATCTTCTATCACCGCATTTCAAAGTGGAATGAACGTGGTGTTACCGGCTTCTAATTTCACACCTGTGGTTGGTATTAACAGTCATGCTTTTGTTGCTCCTTTTATATGGGACGGGCAAAGCAACCTCATTATTGAGACCTTGTTTTCAAACGTAATTTTCGGAAGCGCAGCCACTTCGGTTATTCAATACAATAGCCCAACCGGCTACCAGAGTACAGTTGTTTACCGAGCCGATAACCAAAGCTTCGCAACCATTGCGGCCGCTGCGGTATCAAATGTGAATGTGAGCAATGCACGACCCGATTTCAGACTGAATGGAACATCGGTAGGCAATTATACCTGGAGTCCCGCTATTGGATTGGCGCAACCATCAACGCAATCTACTCAAGCCTCTCCCTCCAGCACGCAAGTGTATACCACTGTTTTGAGCAATGGATTTTGTTCATCAACACATACGGTATTGCTGCAGGTGGCGCAACAACCTACACTGAATGTGATTTCTACAGCAAGTTTAGTGTGTGTGGGGAACACGGCCACACTAACAGCTTCCGGGGCAAGCACGTATTCCTGGAGCAACGGTGCCAGTAATTCAGTCATTACCATTTCACCTGCGGGGAATTCCACCTATGTGGTAACGGGCTTTAATCAACCTTGTCCGAGCGCTACGGCAGTTGCTCAGGTTTCTGTTGCTCCTGCTTTATTAATTAGCGCTGTATCTCAATCGCCAATACTTTGTGCCGGAGAATCCACTACGCTTTATGCCAACGGCGCTTCAACGTATACCTGGTCGAACGGGGTGTTGAGTTCAAGCACGGTGGTTAGCCCGCTTGTAAATACCACGTACACGGTTTTAGGAAGCAGTGGTCCTGGATGTTCTTCACAACAAGTAGTAACGGTAATCTCTAATTCATTACCGCTTGTGCAGGTAACTCCGTCATCTGCCACGGTTTGTGCCGGCGTTGCTTTGGAATTGATTGCTTCAGGCGCCTTGTCATACACCTGGTTGCCGGTGAACCTTAGCTCTTCCGGTATTGTACTTTTCCCACAAAACAGTAGTACCTACACTTTGGTTGGGCAGGCACAAAACCAATGCAAAAGCTCGGTAGTGGTTCCGGTGGTGGTAGATGCTTGTCTTTCTTCGCCGGAGGAAACCATGGAGCGTAACCCTGCCATTTCAGTTTATCCCAACCCGTCTTCGGGCGAGTTTACCATTGATTTTGATTCCAATGAAAGTAAAACCATTCGTTTGTATACCGTGCAAGGCACTTTACTTTTCGAGGAAGTAATTCAAACGAAAAGCTTACGATTTACTATTTCAGAGCAGGCCAAGGGGTTTTATGTCCTAAAAGTCATGTCAAAGGCAGGGCAGTACAACTTCAAATTACTTCTGCAGTAAATTCCAATTCATTTCTTAATTTCACCTTCGTTTTACACATTATACATGCATTATGGAATATAGACCTTTAGGTAAATCAGGATTACAAGTAAGTGTGCTCTCTTTTGGCTCATGGGTTACATTTGGCAAACAAATACACGATACCACAGCCGAAGAGCTTATGACGCTAGCCTACGAGCAAGGCGTTAACTTTTTTGATAATGCTGAAATATACGCACGCGGAAAATCTGAAACAGTAATGGGCGAGATACTGCGCAAAAAAAAATGGGCAAGAAGCTCATTTTGTTTAAGCAGCAAAGTGTATTTTGGTTATGAAGATGGAAAACCCAATCAAACCGGACTTTCACGCAAACACATTATAGAAGGTTGCCACGCGGCAATGAAGCGTTTACAGGTGGATTACATTGATTTGTTTTATTGTCACCGCCCTGATAAAAATACGCCCATTGAAGAAACCGTATGGGCCATGAACACACTCATTCAACAGGGTAAAGTTTTGTATTGGGGAACAAGCGAGTGGGCCAATGATGAAATTATGGCGGCATTTGTGTTTGCTCAGAAAAACAATCTTATTGGTCCTACAATGGAACAGCCCCAATACAACTTGTTTGAAAGAACAAAATTAGAAAAGGAGTATCTTTTACTGTTTCGTGATTTTGGTTTGGGCACCACCATTTGGAGTCCTTTAGCCAGCGGATTGCTCAGCGGAAAATACAATAGCGCGATGCCCGAGGATACACGCTTAAATATTGAAGGCATGGATTGGCTGAAGGAACGCACCCTTGGCGATGCTTCACGTATTGAAAAAACAAAACAACTGGATACATTGGCCAAAGAATTGGGCACAAGCCTTCCAAAATTGGCGGTGGCCTGGTGCGTTAAAAACCCGAATGTAAGCACGGCTATTTTGGGCGCCAGTAAAGTGCCGCAATTGCAGGAAACCTTATCTGCACTGGAAGTTTTACCGTTGCTCACCAACGAGGTGATGGAAAAAATAGAAGGTATACTTGGCAATAAACCGGTTTTGCCTGCTTTCTAAAACCTATTTTTTAGGAATAAATTTTATGCTAATGCTGTTCACGCAATAGCGCTGGCCGGTGGCGGTGGGACCATCATCAAAAATATGACCCAAATGCCCGCCGCAGGCTGCACACAAAATTTCTGTGCGAATCATGCCGTGAGAATAATCTGCAATTTGTTTTACCCTCTCTCCCCCGGCAATATTGTTATCAAAACTGGGCCAACCGCAATGGCTGTCAAATTTTTGTTCACTTGTAAACAGCTCGGTTCCACATCCCGCGCAAGCGTAAGTGCCCGCCTCATTGTGGTGGTTGTATTCGCCTGTACCCGGACGTTCGGTGCCTTTTTGGCGCAGAATGTAATATTGTTCGGGGCTCAATGTTTTTTTCCATTCTTCCTCGCTTTTTTGAAAACTGTTAGGCATGGTAGTGTTTTTAATGGTTTGATTTGTTGTGGTGTTGGTGCTGCCGGAATTTTGACATGACAAAAAGCACGAAAAGAACATCGAAGCAAATAAAAAGATGTGGGAGCGAATCAATAGCATCATTGCTCAAAGTTAGGATTTAGCTACTGTGCCGGAGTTGGTCTTAGAAAAATTAACATTGGTGCAAATAAAAAAGCCCGCGTAAATTTTACACGGGCTTTCTTTTTGGGAAAAATAACTACTTAATTAGTTTGTAAACTGCACTGTTTGTATTAGAGTTTACTTTTAAGAAATACACACCTGAAGGTAATGATTCAGTGTCCATTGTGAACACTTGGTCAGTTACAATGGCATTGCGGATTTCTTTTCCATTGATATCAATTAAACTTAAAGTTAATGCACTTCCGGATGTATTATTTAAGCTTACTTCAGAATTGAATGGGTTTGGATACACCTTCACCGAGCTAGAGAGTAAGTTTTCGTTTTTAATGCCTGTGATAATTACAGGAGGTAGCTGTACCAAATTACCACCGGTAGGCAATGCAGCCCAAAGTCCGAATGCCGCACCATTGCTGTTTACTGAAGGGTCGAGGAAACCGGAAGCTACTACACTAAGAGCAAGTCCGCTTGTACCCAAAGTATTTAATGGAGCAGAGAAGCTGGCCACAGTTGTGGTGCCTGCTACATCGGTTACGTGTAGAATGTAATTTCCGGCACTGGTGTTAGAAGGCAATTGTAAATAACCTGCTCCGTTAAAAGTACCGTAAGCCATGTTACTTACTACAGTTCCGCTGCCTTCAGCCACTACGTTAACTGCAGGAGCATCCGTTGCACCATGGTAAACCAGTACGTCGGTATTGTTGCTATTGATTGAACGTTCGCGGGCAGAAGCATAAGGGGTTAGATTAAACGGCGCTGTAGTTGAAGATGGAGCGTAACCACTTGCACTTACAATACCGCTGGCAATCAATTGGTATTTTGAAGCAGCAGCCAAATTATAAGTGAAGGTTGCTATAGCACCCACTTCGCTTGTACTGCTTGGAGCAGCAATAAATACGCTTACGGATTGCGCAGTTGGCACATCAATGTAAGGGGAAGCTGTTCTGAAAGCAAAATTGTCAATAATTTTAATTGCACCGGTACCTGTTGCAGCTGATTTCAAATACACATCTACAGAAGCAGCAGCCAAATCAGCACAATTGTGGATGGCTTGCAAACGGGTAGAGGTAATAGTGGTGCTAGGTAAAGGAAGTAAAGAACCACCTGCAGCTGTTGCTACATACAATCCGAATGCCGGACCATTACTATTGTTTGCCGGATTTAAAAATCCACTGGCAATCACACTAAGTGCAGTACCACCAAGATTAAGTGTTGAAAGTGGAGCAAGGTATTCCGCTACCACGTTTTCAGAATTCTGATCACGAATTTGAATGTTGTAGTTAGCAGTTGGTAAGTTCAGGTAACCTGCAAAAGCACCATAAGGGGCATCGTTTACCAAAGCATTAGGAATAACAGGCACTGAACCTGAAAACGGTGCAACAACGTCAACTGTTGGTGCATCGGTACTACCGTGGTGAACCAACAAACTGGTGGTGGTGCCATTAGGAGCAGCGCTCAAGCCCAAGGTGTAAGAATTTAATGTAAAAGGACGGGTCATTGAAGATGGGGTATACCCTGTACCACTCACAATACCGTCGGCCACAACAATGTTGTGAGAATTGGGTGCGAAGTTAACGGTGAAGGTTGCAATTGACTGTGAAGACGCAGTTGAGGTTGCAGGCGCAACACCAATTACGATGTTAGTTCCTGCAGGAATGTTTGTAAATGTTTGCGAGGCAAACCTGAACTGCAAATCATTAATTAACAAATTTGGTCCTGCATAGATGTCAACTGTTGCTGCTGCGGCATCAGCACAATTGTGGATGACCTGCAAGGTTGCGGTTTGACTTTTCAATTGATTTACGGCAGCTGTTGCTCCCAGCAACACCATACCTCCGATAAGTAGTATTCTTTTTTTCATGGTTAGTAGTTTAATGGACTAACCCTTACAGAGGAGTTTTGTTTAACCTTTTGAAAGAATGGATAAACAAAAAATGTTAATTTAATGGTAACTTGTTGGAAATCATAGTTTAAGACAGGAGGCGAGTTTTTCTTAGTCTAAACAAAAGAAGCAAACCAAGCACAAAAAACACCACCAGGGAAAGGATTGATTGCCTCATTCCGCCAACCATTTCGCTGATGATGCCAAAGGTTAGGGTGCCGATAATCATGCCAAGTTTTTCCATCACATCAAAAAAGCTGAAAAAACTAGCGTGATCCCTGGTGTCGGGTAGCAATTTGCTGTAGGTGCTCCGCGAAAGGGCTTGAATACCGCCCATAACAAAGCCTACCAAAAATGCTACAAAATAAAAATGCATTGGCAGTTTGGCGACTAAATAGGTGTAAACACAAATAAAGACCCAAATACTTACCGCAATCATTAATGAATAGATATTTCCGATTCTGCCTGACAGGCGTGAAAAAATGAATGAGCCCAACACGCCAACAAATTGAATAATGAGTATGCTTATTATCAGCGAACTTGTTTTTGTTTTTTCATCCGGCCAAACAATCTCGTTTCTTGCAAACAATACAGCCACCACCATCACGGTTTGCACACCCATGTTGTAAAAAAAATAAGCACTTAAAAATTGTTTTAAGTTTTTAAGTGATCTCATTTGTTTATTCACCGCAAGCAATTCTTTGAAGCCTTTTGTGATGGCCATGTTTTTCTTTGTGGCCTCATTTTTTCTTTCAGGGTTGGGCAGTTTCAGAAATGTGTATTGGGCAAAGCCCATCCACCATAAGCCTGTTAGTAAGAAGGAATATTCTACTTCAAAAAACCCTTCCCCGGTTTCCGGATTTTTTTTAAACACCATAATACCAACCAAACAAATAATAAGTAAAAGCGAACTTCCAAAATACCCCAGGGCAAAACCTCTTGCGCTTACTTTGTCCTGCATGGCCGGACTTGCAATTTCAGGCAGGTAGGAGTTGTAATACACCAGACTTCCCCAAAAACCTATGGTGGCTGTAATGAAAGGAATAAAACTTAGCTCTAAATGTTCGCGGGAAAAAAAGTACAAGGCCATGCAGGAAATCGCACCCAGGTAGCAGAAAAATTGAAGAAAACGTTTTTTATTGCCCATGTAATCGGCAATTCCACTTAGTATAGGGGCGATAAGCACCACAATACTCAAAGCAAAAGCGTAGATAAATGTATAGATGTTTTGATTTTCAAAAGTTCTGCCCAAAAACTCCACGGTTTGTCCTGTAAAATTTTTGTTGGCATCGTGAGTGGTCACGTAATCGTAAAAATTTGGAAAAATAGCGGAAGTAATCACTAAAGGAAAAACCGAATTCGCCCAATCGTAAAACGACCAGGCACGAATGGTGGCGGCGTTATCTTTTTGAAGTGGATGATTTTGGCCCAAAATAATTCGAAGTAAGGTGGTTTAAATCTATTTTAATTTTTAATGATTTCAAATTCCACCCTTCTGTTTTTTGCCCTGCCCGTTTCTGTTTCGTTATCGGCAATGGGCATGCTGCTGCCAAAGCCTTTAAAATACATTTTGTTTTGTACGCCTTTTTTAATCAGGTATTCAAATACTTCTCTGGCCCTTAATTCGCTGATGCGCTGGTTCTTGAAACTCAGCCCTGTGTTGTCGCTGTGCCCATTGATGCGAATTTCAATTTCGGGGTGTTGAATCAGGTAACGGGAAAGTTTATTCAACTCTGCGAAAGATTCAGGCAAAATATAATGGTGCCCGTCTTCAAAAAAGATGTTGTTGAGGCTAACCTTTTCACCCACCTTGATGTTTTCCTTCACTTTAAAAACAGAGTCTTCTTCGTTCTCTGTTTTGGAAGGACCAACAATTACAACCTTTACCTTTTCTTCAAACTGAGGGGCGCGTTTTAGGCTGATGTCATCTACAAAATAATAGGCCTCTTTTACGCGAAAACCAATTGTTTTTTTGCGGTAAAGGTCCTTGTTGATAACCGGAGAAAAATTGCCGATGGTTACATATTTTTCTCCACCATCGGCCTTGTAAAATCCCTTGAATTCAAACCAGCGATTGCCATTTTCTAAGCCGTCTTTCAAACAAATGGTATCTACCATATTGCCTTTGTAAACGTCTTTTTGTCCGCGGTAGCCACCTTTGGTGAACAAGGCGCCAAATGATTTAAGTTCGGCGTTACTCCAAAAGGCCAGGCGCATCTTAAGTTTAAATTCGTAAATGGTGCCCCGGTGAAGGGGTTCGGCCAGTTTTACCTGAAGAAATTCCTTATATTTTTTACGAAACCGAAAACCTGTATAACATTCGCCCTGAAAAGCGCCTCTTTCAGTAGTAGTGTCGTTGTCAAGTGGTTTTTGGTAATAATCAATGGTTTCTATTTGTCGCCAGGGGATGGCTCGGCGCACATCGCTTGATTTTTTACGATAATTTTCGAAGCTGCCATTTGGCACCAGGTTTTTTTGGTATTTAAGGTCGGGATTTTGTGAAAATCCGGGCATACCTAAAAAAACCACCAAAATCAGGCTGTAGAAGCGCATTATCACAAAAATAGCCCGAAAATAGCCTCCGGCATTAAATTCTTTTTAACACTTGGATATTGAGAAAAAGCTGTATATTTGCCTTCCCAAAAATGGGAACAGTAAGAATTTAAGTCATGGCAAACCATAAATCCGCAATCAAGCGCATCCGTTCAAACGGTGCAAAACGTACAGAGAACAGGTATTACGCAAAAACCACAAGAACGGCCATAAAAGCCTTGCGTACAAGCACAACCAAAAAAGAAGCTGAAACACTTTTACCAAAGGTGAACAGTATGGTAGATAAATTGGCTAAGAAAAACGTGATTCACAAAAACAAAGCCGGCAACATCAAATCCAAATTGGCTAAGAAGGTAGCCTCTTTGAAGTAATTTAGCAATAACTCACTTAACCCGTTCAGCATCTGAGCGGGTTTTTTTATGCCCTTACGAGTTGAATGTTATTCCAGAATAATTTTCTCGGAAAAATTTTGAGTCGATAGAATGTAAAGTCCCTTTGGTAAAGCACTCAAATCAAGTGTGTAGCGGTTGGATTCTGTTTTATTCATAGAAAAGGGTACTTCCCAGCCGGAAGCATTGTATAGTTTCAGCGCATTAAACTCTAAATCTTCATAGGTTTCTAATAGGATAAGCCCGGTACTTGGATTTGGAAACACTTTAGCATGTAAACCCGAATTATCCATGGTAACATAAGCTATTGAACTGAATTTGTAGCTGCCGTCAAAATCAATTTGTTTGAGTTTATAATAGTTCATTCCCCACGTAACGTTGCTATGGGTGAAGCCATAGTTTTTTAAACTGGCCGTGTTACCGTTTCCTTTTATATATCCAATGGTTTGCCATTCACCCCCGTTGTAGGTATGCTGAATTTCAAAACCCGCGTTATTTTTTTCTGTTGCAGTTTGCCACTGAAGTTCAATCACACCTTTGCTTTTTTGTTCGGCCGAAAAATACACCAGTTCTACCGGTAAAGGATTTGAGTTTGTTCCTGTGATAACGCCTGAGCCGGACGTGCCTCCCCCTGAACCTGCTGTTGGAGCGCCACCCCCGGTTCTTGACAAGCCGCCTGTGCCATTGTTGGTAGTAAGTGTTGTATTAGAAAATGTGCCAGTAGCGCTGATGTATAATGCACCCTGGCCACCGCCCCCACCTGAACCGTGTGATTCGCCGCTATTCACGCTTCCGCCATTTCCGCCATTGGCGCTAATGCTTAAAGGGCAACCAGAAATGGCACGAATACCGCCTACTTGCAACACCATACTGCCTCCTGCACCGGCGCCACCCATGCCGTCGTTGTTGCCAGATGCCGAATTGGCCCCATTGGCACTGATGCTTACTGCCGAACAAGCTCCTGAAACGATGATGGTGTCTGCTCGAAGTAAAATGATGCCCCCACCATTCCCTCCGTTGGAACCTACACCATTATTTTCTTGTCCGCCGCCGCCGCCGCCGCCCATAAAAACTCTTGAAGCATTTGAACTTATCGCCAAACCACCTTGCCCACCAGCATTGGTGCCGGCTGAGCAATAACCACCACCTGTGTATCCGAAATACCCATCACCACCGGCTGTAAAATTTCCGCCGCCACCGCCGCCGCCATTGTGCACAATGCCACCGCCGCCGCCATTTACAGATTTTGCTCTGCCGGAAATTTGATTGGTGTTGGTTGGATTAAAAACACTTTCCCCCTTTTCGGCATACCTTGTATCACCAGTTGCAATCCGAAACACACCGGTTTCGCAGGCCCCGCCGTTCTGACCGGCTTTGATGCCACCACGAAAACCAATGCCATTGGCATTGATGTTGTGTAGCAGGTGTAAATTACCCTGAACGTAAAAGGCAATAACGCCGCCTACATTTCCATTCCAGGCAACGCCTGTGATGTTTGCCGTGGTTGTAAAGTTTGTTGTACCCAGACGGGGATAAGAAATAATTTGAACAAAATTGACGGTGTTGTATGTGTTTGTTAAGGCGTTGTTTAACGTCATGGAGGTAACACCGCCATTCACAGCCTGTATCACAGCTATTTCGTATAGTCCTGTTGAATTTAAAGAACTGGGAATTCCAAAATTGGCATCATTGGCCGTATTTCCTGTAATGCTGGCATCTTTCATTTGCATCACCACCACCAACTCTCCGGGCACAAAGGTATCAAAGGTCTGGTTAAGGTTAGACAGTGTTAACACTGAGCCGCTGCTAATGCCGGTTACTCTTGCATAGGCGTTAATTTGAGCTTGCTGGTTGTAAGTAAAACCCAAAAGCACGATAAGACCATGTATTTGTAGGATGTGCCGCATGAATTCCGTGAAACCAAATATGCATGTTTCAACAAGTAATAATACGGAAAAGTGTAGCCTTGGTTTCGATGAAAATGTTAAAATATACCCTGTATGGTGTTAAAAAACCTATGAAATTAAGAAATGAGTTTTTGTCTCAACATAAATTCCAGTTGCTCATTGGTGAGCATGAGTTGTTCGTTGAGATTTTTCTGACGTTTTTTTAGAGCGTAGATGTGGTAAGCATTCTCAATTATTTTTTTGAGCTGGTCATCGTTCCAGGGCTTTTGAATGTACTGGTAAATTTGCCCACGGTTAATGGCATCCTTAATGGCTTCCATATCCGAATACCCCGTTAAAAGAATCCGAATTTGATCGGGATAATCTTGTACAGCTTGTGCAAGTAAGTCAGTGCCCAAAGCACCGGGCATGCGCTGGTCGGTGATGAGTATTTGAATTTCGTGTTCCTTAAGCACGTCCTTACCTGCGTCAACCGAGGTGGCGGTAAAGATATTAAAGTACCGTCTAAAAGAGGCTCTGAACGCTTCTAAGTTGTTTTCTTCATCATCCACGTATAACACGTTAATGATAATTTCTCCTTCAGGAGTTTCATCGCTATTTAATTCAGGTGTTAGCAAAAGTTTGCGTAATTTTAAGGCTTATAATTGATGACTAATTTAAATAGAATTATTCATTTTTCATTAGAATTCTTAAGTCCCTTAAAAAATAAAAGAACCCCTCCTCAGGGAACCGGCAATAGAGGGTTAAACATGCAATGAGAGAAAGTGATGCAATTAGTGGCTTGCTCGAGAATAAAAAAGGCTCAGTAAGCACCCTGTACAAACCACAGTTTTTCCGATTAAACCAATCCGCCTCCCGTAAAGATTTTATTCAATTGCTGGATACAGCAGGTGTAATTGTGCACGATACCATACAGGAACAAATTGCCGAGTTAATAAAATTTCGGCATCCTTCGGTGAAATTTACACCCAAAGCCTTGCAGGATAAGGTGCAGGAATTCATCAAAAACATTCCTTTGGAGGAATATGGCGTTTGGGTGCATTATCCCTGGTCGAACCGTTTGCTGCATGTGTTGGATGAAAAGGAATTTATTGAGATTCGCACCAGCCGCAACCAATATAAAATTACACCTGAAGAACGAGATGAATTAAGCGGAAAAAAAATTGGGGTAATAGGCTTGTCTGTTGGTCAATCGGTTGCGGTTACCCTGGCCATGGAAAGAATTTGCGGTGAACTTCGTTTGGCAGATTTTGATCTTTTGGAACTTACCAACCTCAACCGCATTCGCACCGGCTTGCACAACCTTGGGCTTGCAAAAGTATATTCGGTTGCAAGAGAAATTGCAGAAATAGATCCATTTTTAAACGTTATCTGTTTTCCGGAAGGCATACATGATGAGAACATGGAGGCTTTTTTTTGCAGCGGAGGAAAGCTCGATCTGATGATTGAAGAGTCGGATGGATTCGACATAAAAATTTTAAGCCGATACAAAGCCCGTGAATTAAAAATTCCGGTGTTAATGGAAGCAAGCGACCGCTGCATGGTGGATGTAGAGCGTTTTGACCTTGAGCCTGAACGAAGTATTTTACATGGTTTAGTAGATCATTTGGACGTAGCAACGCTAAAAAGTTTAAAAACCACAGAAGAGAAAATTCCATACATGCTGGATATTTTGGGCATTGATACGGCTTCACTGCGTTTGAAAGCTTCCATGCTTGAAATCGAACAAACCATCAACAC
Source organism: Bacteroidia bacterium (assembly GCA_025455485.1). Classification (GTDB taxonomy): domain Bacteria; phylum Bacteroidota; class Bacteroidia; order B-17B0; family Aurantibacillaceae; genus Aurantibacillus. The sequence goes on from JALOMJ010000043.1 coordinate 12,463, forward strand.
CTGGCCGCAACTTGCTTCGGCTGTTACTATGGGGGGTGGTATTACAGCCGATGTGGCACGAAGAATTTTATTGAATCAATTTAAAGGCTCGGGCCGATATTTTATTGATGTTGAAGAATTGGTTGGTGATAAAATGCCCAACGCATCGGTGTTGCCCGAATTGCCTGTGATGTTAAATACAAATGTTTCGGAAATTACAAAAAAGCTGGAATTGAAAGCACTCCCTACGCCTTACATTTTAGATAAGGAGAAGGCGGCTTGTATTGTCAATGCAGCATGTCTGGCCCCATCCGGGGGAAATTTTCAACCCTGGAAATGGGTGTATACCTCCGGACGACTGCTGCTGTTTAATGCCTTTGATGCCCAAGACACCTTTTTAGGGGCAGATGATTTGCCCTCACTGATTGCTTTTGGTGCAGCCATTGAAAATTTAACGCTTAAAGCCTCCGAGCTGGGTTTGCAAACACATTGTACTGAATTCCCAAAATCGGATAAAGAAGAATTGATTGCCATTTTCGAGTTTTCTGAAAACACAGCGATAAAAACGCAATTATCTAATCGCATTTCCTCTATAGGTCTTCGGTTAACGAATCGAAATTTGGGTCACCGTGAAAAAATTGAAGACACTATCCTTCAAAACCTTCAAGCCATTGAAAAGGAAATTCCTGGAGCCGGCATACGTTTTTTTACCGAGGATAAAGTATTGGATGAAATTGCTGAAGTATTGGGAGAAGTAGAAAAGCTGCGTTTACTTGAGGAAATGGGCCATAGGGATTTTGTTAACGAAATTCGATGGACGGCAGAAGAGAACGATGAAAAAAAAGATGGGGTGGACTTAAGAACCTTAGACATTACCAATGCTGAACGAGTGGGTTTGCAGGTAGCGCGAGACAAAGGCATCATCAAGTTGTTGAACGAATGGAAAGGAGGCGGTGCTTTCAAAAAACTAACTAAAAAATCAATCGATTCGGCGTCAGCCATTGGTCTTATTTCTATGCCCGGAAGCACCAAGGCCGATTATATGAATGGAGGCAAAATCCTGCAAAAAGTTTGGCTGGACGCGAATGCATCCGGAATCGCCTTTCAACCGGTTTCATCCTCACTGTTTGTGTATGCAAGGTTATTCAACGCTCAGGGAGAGGGCATAAGTGAAGAAGGTAAAAAAGCGTTATTGGGGTTACGACCAAGATTTGAAAGGGCACTGGATTTGAAACCCGGCAGAAAGGAAATTTTTATTTTCAGATTATGCAAAGCTGCTGAACCCAAAGTGAAATCTTTGAGGAAACCTTTGGATGAGGTGTTGGTATGTTTGTAACAATTTAGGGTTAAGAATAAAAAGCAGAATGGTTTTGGAAACTACATAGCACAAGGTAAATTTGAACACGGTTACGCTTTCGCACAAAAACACAATCTCTAAAAAATCAGCGGCAACATGCGGCAGGTAAGTAATGAAATAAAGAAAAGCAGGCCATAGGGCTTGAGTAAAGATGGTAGATAAATTGATTTTTAAAGCATTTAGGGCAGTTGACAATTTAGAGTGGTGCAAAGAGTACCTTCAAGGCCATGTTAGTGTATTGAAAGATTATGGTATTACCAACATAACATCCAACACCAACGAATGGATGTTTCACCCAAAGATGTATTGTGTAGTGGCCTTGAATTCGGACAATGTGATGGTTGGAGGAATTCGGGTGCAAGTGGCCGACGCCATAACTGCACTTCCTGTTGAGCGCGCCATAGGAAAAATGGATGCAGGCATTTATGACGTGGTTAAAAATTACCACGAAAATGGCGGGGTAGGAGAATTGTGTGCGCTTTGGATTTCCAAAAAAGTGTCCGGACTTGGCATAAGTTATTTGCTTACCAGGGCAGGTATTTCTATAACCAATCAAGTGGAAATTAAAACGCTTGTGGGTATTTGTGCCGATTACACATTAAAGATGTTTAAGCAGGTTGGTTTTCAGGTGGATAATTCTTTGGGCACCAATGGAGAATTTCCTTATCCCAATAGCACGTATATAGCGAGGGTGCTGGGTATAATGAATGCTGAAAGCTTAGAGTCAGCTGCTGAATACGACAAAGAAAGAATGCAATCCCTGCGCTCTAACCCTGTTCAATCCTATTTGGAGAAAGAAACATCTCAATCTATCTTAGTGGATTATAATCTCCTCATTCCTAAACATGAATAAATACTTTGGGCTTTATTTTCTGTTTGTGCTTTTGGCGAGACCAATTTTTGCACAAATAGAATATACTAACCCCTCGATTAATCAAGCCATTAATGGTCAACTGTATTTTTTGGAGGACAGCAAGAATACCCTTACCCTCAAAGATGTGGTACAAAGCAAAGATTTCAAAATGGTTAGAAACGGTGTTCATAATTTCGGAATCACCAATTCGGCTATTTGGTTCAAAATGTCAGTAAAGAACCTCACAGAAATCGAAAATCTTATTCTACAAGTGAACCAACCCATCATTGACCGGATTGAATTGTACACCAAAAATCCTTCTACAGGTAAGTACAATGTGGTTAGCATGGGCGAATACAACCCGTTTTGGTTAAGAAAATATCAAACACCGGAATATTTGTTCGATGTGTACATTCCTAAGGGAGTTACTATGGATTTTTATTTGAAGGTGATGTGCAGTGAGAACATGCAGGTTCCTGTTTCCATCGGCACACGAATTTCTGCAATGAATAAGAGTGTGTTAACTAATCTGGCCTCCGGTATTTATTTCGGCATTATGATCGTAATGATACTTTATAATTTGTTCATTTACGCAACGCTCAAAGACCGAACCTATGTCTTGTATTCCATTTACATCATATTTATATTGTTTACCCAAACAAGTCTTCAGGGCTATACGTTTCAGCTGATTTGGCCAAATTCCCCATGGCTGGCCATACATTCTCCTTTTTTACTGCCTTCTCTGGTAGGCATAATCGGACTTGAATTTGTAAAACAATTTCTGAAAGTAAGAGAGCGCTTGCCGTTTTACTTCACATTATCTTTTTTCTTTTGGCTGCCTTACGCTGTTTCCCTCTTCCTGGGTTTTACAGGAAACTTTCATTGGAGCTTCCGAATAATGGAAATTACAGCCAGTGCTGTTTCTGTGTATATGTTAATCATTGCTTTTTTAATATACAGACTGGGTTATTCTGAAGCTAGGTTCTTTTTGTTGGGTTGGTTTGTTTTTCTTTTAGGCATATGCATTTATGTAATGAAAGATTTTGAAATTCTTCCTTACAACAATTTCACCCGTTACACCATGCATTTTGGTTCGGCGGTGGAAGTTATTTTGTTATCCTTTGCTCTGGCAGATCGAATCAACATACTCAAAAGAGAAAAAGAGCAATCTCAGGCTGAGGCGCTTTCTATTTCACAACAAAATCAGAAACTAATTAAAGAACAAAATATCGTACTCGAGCAAAAGGTGCATGAGCGCACCAATGAACTCGAAATGGCCAATGAAGAGCTAACTGCAACACTCAATCAATTAAAAGATGCACAAACCCAATTGGTAGATTCTGAGAAAATGGCTTCGCTCGGACAACTCACTGCCGGTATTGCGCATGAAATAAATAACCCCATTAATTTTGTGCTGGCCAATATCAAGCCTTTGCGGATGGATGTAAATGAATTGCTTGAGCTAATTAATAAATACGAATACCTCCGAATAGAAGAAGATAAATTAAAACAATTCCAAATCATTGATGCCTACAAGAAAAAAATTGATTTGGATTATATGATAAAAGAAATTGAGAAAATTCTTGGAGGGATTGATGATGGCGCACGCAGAACAGCAGAGATTGTAAGTGGACTTAAAAATTTTTCTAGGCTCGATGAAAACGATGTGAAGTCGGCCAACATCAATGATGGTATCGAATCCACGCTTATTTTGTTAAGAAGCACAATTCCGAAAGAAATTGAAGTTGTGCGGCACCTTGGCGATTTGCCGATGGTAGAATGTTACCCTGGCAAACTGAATCAGGTGTTTATGAACGTTTTTAGTAATGCTCTGTATGCGCTAAACAAAAAGCAGGAAGGAAAAAAGCAACTCATTATTACTACCTACGAAAATGGTGATCATGTTTACATCATTGTAGAAGACACCGGCGTAGGCATGAGCAAAGAAATTAAGGAAAAGATATTTGAGCCCTTTTTTACAACCAAAGATGTTGGCGAGGGCACCGGACTTGGCATGTCAATTGTATTTAAAATTATCGAAGGACACCATGCCAGAATAGAGGTGGAGAGTGAAGCCGGCGTGGGCACTAAACTCAGTATTATACTGAATAAAAAAATGCGCTTTCCAAAACACTAATGGAAAGAATGTCTAGTCGAAGTATTCTTTCATGCGGTCAAAAAAACCTTTTTCCTTTTTGCTGGGATTTGGAAAGAAGTTTTTAGAATCTCTGAAATGCTCGAGTGCTTTTTTTTCTTCCGCACTTAGATGTGTTGGCGTATAAATGGTTATTTCTACAAGTAAATCACCTTTACCATAAGCATTTACATCGGGTAAACCTTTTCCTTTTAAGCGCAGCACTTTTCCGCTTTGTGTGCCTGGTTCAATTTTAATTTTCTCCCGTTTCAAATGAGGATGTTCTTCTTCCTCAACCAAAATCAGCAGATCACCGTTAATACCCCCCCTTGGGGCTGCATTACCTTTGCCACTCATGCTCAGTTGCATGCCTTCAGCTACGCCGGCAGGTATATTGATGGTAATAACTTCTTCTTCTCTAACAATACCTTCACCATGGCAAGTGTGGCATTTGTCTTTAATTGTTCTGCCTTCACCATGACAGGCGCTGCAGGTGGTTTGGGTTTGCATGGCACCAAGTATAGTTTGCTGTACTCTGGTAATGGCGCCGGTTCCGTTACAGGCCCTGCAGGTATCGTACTGACCGTTTTTTGCACCACTGCCCTGACAGGTTTTGCAACCAACATGTTTGTTTACCTTAATTTTTTTCTCTACACCACTGGCAATCTCCTGTAGGGTGAGTTTTACCTTTACCCTTAAGTTAGTGCCTCGGGTCATGCGCCTTCCGCTGCGTGAACCTCCACCACCGCTAAATCCAAAGGCACCGCCAAAGATATCCCCAAACTGGCTGAAAATGTCGTCCATGTTCATGCCTCCGCCTCCAAACCCACCATTGCCGCCAACACCGGCATGACCAAATTGGTCGTAACGCTGCCTTTTTTGAGCATCACTCAATACTTCATAGGCTTCGGCTGCTTCCTTAAATTTTTCCTCGGCCTGTTTATCGTCGGGGTTTTTATCAGGATGGTATTTAATGGCGAGTTTGCGGTACGCCTTTTTAACGTCTTCCTCGCTGGCATTTTTTGCTACCCCAAGTATTTCGTAATAATCTCTTTTTTTTGACATGGTTCGAATTATTGAGCAACGACTACTTTAGCGAAGCGAATGACTTTATCCCCGAGTTTATATCCTTTTTCAACTTCGTCAACCACCTTTCCCTTATCTTTTTCATCCTGAGCGGGGATGTGGGTAATGGCTTCCATGGTATCGGGATTAAAGGTTTCCCCAATACTTTCAAAAGCCACCAGGCCCTTGTGCTGGGTATTGTTGCGAAGTTTATTAAATATCAATACCATACCTTCTTTTATGGAGTTGGCGTCAGTAATACTTTCACTGGCTTTCATGGCTCTTTCAAAGTCATCCAGCACAGGCAAAATACTTTTAAATACGTCTTCTGAAGCGGTTTTGATAATTTCTGCTTTTTCCTTTAAGGTACGTTTCCGGAAATTGTCAAAATCGGAATACAGACGGAGGTATTTGTCGTTGCTCTCGTTTAGCTTTTGCTCAAGAACCTGAATAGGGTCAAATGCTGATTTTTCGTCAGATGCTTCCGTGTTTTCAGTCTTTATGTCAGACTCAGCCTGAATATTGTTTTCGTTCAGTTCCTCTTCCGGCAAATTAGAATCCTTGTTTTGCATGGTGTTATCTTTTGTAATTTTACTTCTTGCCATGCTACTACAATAATGTTGCCAAGGGGCAATACTAGCCGAATTGTCAGTTTTTTAAGATGGCAAACTCTACTCTTTTGTTTTTTTTATGTTCTTCCTCAGAGCAAGCCGGCAGGCAATTGATAATGGGCTGGGTGCTTCCAAACGATAAGGTTCGTATTTGGTTTTGTGGAACGCCGTTGTTTTGAAAATAAGTCTTAAGTGCCTGAGCTTGTTTATCGGTTAAGGATTTACTTGCTTTTTCACCCTGTTTACTGTCCGAGTGTACCGCAATTTCAAGTATGGACTTTTTATTTTTTGTTAGTGTACTGAGCACACCCTGCAGTTCTTTTTCGTCATTTAGGGTTAAGCCTGACGAATTGCCTTTAAATTCGAGGTACTTGGTCACAGTAATTTCATAAGGAGAATGCGTATTAATGCTTGAGTCGGTTAATTGCAAATTAGCAATTTGTTTTGCCGGAAGGTTAAACACAAATCCACCCGCCTGGGTTTTGCCTTTTAATAGTAGTTCTGCTTTTGTGTTATAAAGCGCATAGGGGTCAGAGGTCATAATGTCCATCTGATTATCGAGCTTTAAAACAAGATCCTGGTTGAGTTTTAAATCGTGAAAAGTGAACACACCGTTTTCATTGGTTCTGGTATAAGCCAGGGTATCTCCGTAGGGATTAAACAAATACACTTTACTAAAGCGCACTTTATCTTCGATGCTGGAAGAAAGAGCCAGCACACCAAATATGTCTTTTTTAATGGGGTGCACATTTTTTTTATTGTCGAGGTAGTTTTCGATATCAGCAAAACGTGCATCCCTCATGATCACTTCTCCCCGTTCATCGATAATGATGTTGCTTGGAATTTGGGTAATTCCAAATTTTAAACACACGTCATCTGCGGTAAACCCTTTGAGTGCAATACCGTGTGTGAAACTGCTTAATGAGTCTTTTTGTATCGCCTCTTGCCAGGCTTTCTGATCGTTTTGAACGGCAATGGAGATGATTTCAAAACCCTCGGCATTTATGTAATCAACCTCTGCATACTTTTCAAAAATTTTTCTTAAGTGAACATTTTTTTCACGTGCAGAAGGGGAGGTGGTACTCCAAAAATTAAGCAAAACAATTTTGTTTAAATAGGGCATGGTTATACCCTGTATGGCATTCTCTCCTCTATTCACCACAAAGGCAGGCGCCTTATCGCCGGGTTTTAAAGACTTGGCAGTTTGACTTGCGGCACTATGAGCAAGTGTAAAAAATAAAAGGTATGTTAACCAATGCCTCAATTGGCCGATAGTTTCTCAAGCGTTTTAAGCAGCTCTTCCCCTCTCAAGTTTTTTCTGATGATGATGCCTTCTTCGTTCAGTAAAAGATTATAAGGTATACCGTTTACCTGATAGCGCTGCGCTGCTTCGCTGTTCCAACCTTTTAAGTCGCTCACGTGATTTTCCCACACCAATTTATCTTTTTCAATTCCTCTTTTCCAGGCATTTGGGTCCATATCAAGCGACACACTGTACACGGTAAATCCTTTTGCATTTTGATATTTTTTATCCTTGTACTGATTAAAAGCACTCACCACATAAGGGTTTTCCATTCTGCAGGGACCGCACCAGCTGGCCCAAAAATCCAACAGCACCATTTTACCTCGCAAGGATGACAAGGCAATGAGTTTACCATCCGGGTTTTTTAGGTTGATTTCAGGTGCCCGGTTACCCAGGCCTAGTCCTATGGATGGTTCGGTTTGAATGCTATTTCTAATTGGTGTGGTTGAGGTGTTGTTCATGGGTTGATAAAAACCAAAACCCAGGATGGCAATTGCACTTGCAATAATCAAAAAGTTTAGCTTCATGTGGTTTTACGTATAATTTTAGCGCCAATGGCGTTCAATCGGGTATCGATGTGTTGGTAACCGCGATCGATTTGGTTGATGTTAAATATCTGACTTGTTCCTTTCGCGCTCATGGCGGCAATCAAAAGGGCTACACCGGCTCTGATATCAGGGCTTGCCATGTGTATGGCTTTCAATTGAAGTTTGCGGTCGAGCCCCATAACGGTTGCCCGGTGGGGATCACATAAAATAATTTGAGCCCCCATATCTATGAGTTTGTCTACAAAAAACAAACGGCTCTCAAACATTTTCTGATGAATAAGCACATTACCTCTGGCTTGTATGGCTGTTACCAATGCAATGCTGATTAAATCTGGTGTAAATCCCGGCCAGATAGCATCACTCACGGTGAGGATAGAACCGTCGATAAATGTATCAATTTCGTAATGTGCTTGTTCGGGGATAAAAATGTCATCGCCGCGTCTTTCCATCTTCACGCCTAATCTTCCAAAGATGTTTGGTATTATTCCCAGATTATCGTAGCTCACATTTTTGATGGTGATTTCGGATTGCGTTACCGCTGCCATGCCAATGAAAGAGCCAATTTCTATCATGTCGGGTAACAAGCGGTGAGTGGTGCCGTTTAATGCGTTAACCCCTTGTATGGTGAGTAGATTGGAGCCTATGCCTGAAATTTTTGCACCCATGCGGTTAAGCATGTTGCATAATTGTTGAAGGTAAGGTTCGCAGGCGGCGTTGTAAATGGTGGTAGTGCCTTTGGCGAGTACTGCGGCCATCACTATATTGGCTGTGCCGGTTACCGAAGCTTCGTCCAGCAACATATAAGCGCCTTTCAGGTTTTTTCCTTCTACTTCAAAAAGTTCCTGGTCTGCTTTGTAATTGAATTTTGCACCCAGGGCTTCGAATCCCAAAAAGTGCGTATCCACTCTTCTGCGTCCGATTTTATCCCCTCCGGGTTTTGGCATGTAAGCTTTGCCAAAACGTGTTAGCATGGGGCCTACAATCATCATACTTCCTCTGAGACTGCCGCCTTTCTTTTTAAACTCAGGTGATACCAGGTAATCGATGTTCACGTTATCCGCCTGAAAGGTGTATTCTTCGTGTCCGGTTTTTTCAACCTTCACGCCAAGTTCTTTAAGCAAGTCAATAAGTTTGTTGATGTCAACAATATCGGGCACGTTGCCAATAATTACTTTTTCATTTGTAAGCAATACCGCACAAATAACCTGCAGGGCTTCGTTTTTGGCGCCTTGAGGAATAATATCGCCCTTGAGTTTGTGTCCTCCGTGAACTTCAAAAATGGCCATAAAAGAGTTTAGAATTTTCGGTTTTTGTGTTTGTGGTGATTGTTTTTGTGTTTGCCACCTTTATGGAAAAACTTTTTCGTGGAATTCCCTCTGAGTTCCTGATGTGAGCTGAGTGGAATAGATTCATCAATTTTTAATTCCCCTTTGGAGAGTTCACTTAGATTTTTAAATACCACATCATCGGTAACGGTGTCTTTATTCCAATTGAAGTACGATTTTTTAAGATGATTGGCAATTTGCCTTGTGAGTTCTTGTTTTTCAGGACCTTCCGGCAGCTCTTTGGCTTTGTTGATGATGTCTTCTATGGTTTTTCCGTAGTGTTTATAGCGTATCCTTCCTCTCGGGTAATCCAAAATTTTTGGTTTTTCCTTAAAACTTTCTGCATTGGGTATGGGGTACGGACTATCCACATCAAGTTTAAATTCTGAAATGATAAAGAGGTGGTCCCAAAGTTTATGGGTATAGTCTGATTGATCGCGCAGTGTAGGGTTTAGTTGCCCCATCACTTGTATAATTGCTCTGGCACAAAGGTTTCTTTCCTCTTTATCGGGAAGGCTGCAGCAATGTTTAATCATCCCTTGTATGTTTCGGCCATATTCCGGGATGATGAGGTGTTCGAGTTGGGTATTGTATTCCATATCTGTTAAAAGCATAAAGGTACTCAAAAAACAGCTTAAGCCTGAGCTAATTTCTTTTTGAATAAGCAGGTAGGTGTTGGTAATTAAAACCGGGTAGAATTTGAGCAAAAACAAGCGCACCGGACAATAAACAAAAATTGGCTTTTCCTTTTAAAATTCCCTTGCTCATATGTTATAGAGTATGTATTTTTGCCCTCCCGTTTTTTGAGTAGAGTTGAGTGGAGTGAAGTGGTAGGGTTTAGTGCCTGA
>JALOMJ010000044.1 GCA_025455485.1 Bacteroidia bacterium
TCAGAGTGGATGGAGAAAGGTCGCCTCTAATGATGCGATCGAACAGAGTAAACTCATACTGTTTAAAGAAAGCGTTGGCCGATATATCGGTGGGCAATGTCATTGCTGATTAAACACTGGATTTAGATAAAGGTGGATTCAACAAAACCGTTCACCATTGAGAGTGCGGTTTCTTTGTGTTTGAATTGCTCGTGTGTGACGAAATAAAGCCGGTAAATACCAGTGATCATAGCAGTGATTTGTAAGGCAGTGGTGTAAGGATGCACTTTTGGTTTCAACAGTTTGTGTTTTTGTGCCCGGTTGAGAATGGTGTTTACTTCTTCGATAAAATATTCGTTGAAGGTGGTTTTATCGGCCATGATTTTTGTACAGACATCAATACCCACTTTAAACCAGGTTAATTCGATGACGTTTCGGAATCGTTTGTTTTCGTAGAAGTTGTTAATGACCTTCTGGAGCAGGTCGTGGAATAGGGATTTTTCGTCTTTGCTGCTGACAAACTCATGGGTGACCATTTCGGAGATAAAGCGAAATTCGCGTTCAAGAATCTGTTTCAGCAGATCTTCTTTGTGCAGGAAATGGCCATAAAATGCTCCTTTGGTAAGATTTAGCGAGCTGAGGATATCCTCCATGGTGGTTGTGGAGTAGCCGTGTTTAACGAACAGGGCCAGACCCTTGTTTAAGATGTTTTCCTTGGTAATGAGCGCATCTTCTTTAGTACGTTTCATTGTGGTATAATTTACATACCTAAGGTATATAAAATAGGCCAAACAAATGCAAATAAAATGGAGGGTATTTTTTAAGTGGTCAGCTTGATTGAGCGGATTGTTTTTTAATTGGAATGGATAGTTTTTCACGAAGCAGTTTCATGTCGTCGGAAACCTTTTGTTCAACCACTTTGGCGTAGATCTGCGTGGTTTTGATGTTTTTGTGACCGAGCATGGAACTTACGGTTTCAATAGGAACGCCATTGGAAAGTGTGATTGTGGTGGCGAAAGTGTGACGGGCAATATGGGAGGTGAGATTTTTTTTAATGCCGCAGAGCTCTGCCATTTCTTTAAGATAAGCGTTATAGCGCTGGTTGGAGTTCACTGGAAGCAGTTTGTTGTGTGCGAGACAGTAGGGATGGTCCTTGTATTTGCGGATGATTTCCATGGCTATTGGCAGGATAGGTACACTTTCCTTAACACCGGTTTTTTGTCGGTTCGTTTTAAGCCAGAATTCTCCATCCAATCCACGTATTACCGCATCACGTTCAAATTTAAATACATCGATATAGGCGAAACCCGTATAACAGCAAAACACAAATACGTCGCGGACCTCTGCAAGTCGAGCAACGCTAAACTGTTTTTCGATCAAGGCATCAATTTCCTCCTGGGTCAACACATCTCTATCGCGCCAGTGATACGTGCATTTGAAATGAATGAAGGGGTTAATCGTCATCCACTCATTGGCGATGGCCATGGTGAGCACTTTCTTTAAGTTCTTCATGTATTTGTAGGCGGTGTTGGTGTGCAAACCCTTTTTAGTTAGCAGGTAATGCTCAAGGTCGGCAACAAATGATCTTTTAACATCCGGTAGGGGTTTGTCTGCAATGCCATAAGTAGCCTGCATAAAATCAATCACCTTGTTTTTGGTGATTTTATATCGCAAAAGTGTTTCCTCGCATAACTTGCCGGCTTTGACCAACTGCTCAACTTTCAGATTGTGGTAATCGAATGCCTGGGTGATGGTTTTGTTTACCGGTTTATCGTCGATTTTAAGATATCGGCGTTTAAGGTCGAGCACTTTTACCTGGGAACATTGCGCGGCCATGAGGAGGAATTCCCGGGTGATTTCGGAGCGGATGGTGGATAGTTGGGTATTGATGTGGTTGTAATCGGGATGAGAGGGTTTGACCTCAGCCCGGGAGGCATCCCAATGTCGGAGTGGGATAAAGTGCCTGGTTGCGATCTCGAGTCGTTTACCGTCGATGTATAGTTTAACGTAAACTGGGGCTTCATCATTTTTGGCCCGGGCTTTTTTCAGCTCGAAGCTGAGGTGGAATTTTTGGATGTTTTTCATATTCTCTTTTTGGCTGTTTTTTGTTCGCTTTTGGTGGAGAATAGTTCGGTTTATTACAATTTGGTGCCATTTCTCGAAACTTCTGTAAGCCTCAACAGTAAAGGGATACAGCGTTTCGAGCGAACAAAAGTAAGCCTAAAAGTTGTTCGCTGGCCTGTTCGCTCTAAGATTGTGTTTAAATGATAATTTTTGTGCTGTTTTGGGATGTAGAAAATAAAAAAACCCCATGTTTCCAAGGGGTTTAGTGCTCTTTGACGTTGTTTAGTCAGGGGATTGTGGATCCGGAGAGATTCGAACTCTCGTCCAAATAAGGAATAAATAAGCTTTCTACACGTTTAGTATTAACTTGGTTTTCGATTCAAGGCAGGTGTTAAAACTTACCAACCTTGAACTTAGCTACTGATATTGTTTTGGTTAATAGCATCACCAAAACAAACTGCACATTTGTGATGCTTTACCCGGAGCGCGGAGCAGTTTAGCTCCCCGGAAAGCAAAGGTTACTTAATCCTAGATTAAGCAGCCATAGCGTAAGAATTCTCTTCGCCAAATAAAGGTTTTGAAAGTTCAGATTAAAGAGCTCGTCTTACAACGCTCTACGTGCTTACCTATCGAATGCGCTTACTGTCAAAACCGGTCGGACCCATAAATTAAAGAACGCACAAAGGTAACACATTTTCTATCCTTTTCTTTGCTTTTTTATATATTTAACCAAAAGAGAACGCATGAAAAACATCGCCTGTCTATTACTGATGGTACTTTCAACGGGTGTGACGGCTCAAAAAGCCAGTAAAGCAAAATCTCTAAAACTACTCTATACCTTGCCGGAAGGCTGGAATGCCATGGAGTTTGGAAACCCTCAAAGTAAAGCCTGGGAAGAAGGGGCTAAGGAATCCGTAAACCAACAAATTTGCAATTGTGCCGGCATTTCTTTTTCTAAATCACACAAGGATGGAAGGATGAACGTGGTAGTGTATCCCAGCACCGCCTCTGGATTAGATTCCACCAAAAGAAACTTTGTTGGGTCCTTGCAATTTCAGGACGTTGAAAAATACGACAACATCCGAAACAATGGCGTATCATTTAAACGAAAAAAATCCAACTTCATTGACTCCAAAACTAAAAACAAATCCTTCGAGGTGTACCGTTTTTTTGCAAAGGTGGATGACCATTATTATATCATTTATGCCTGGCAAGAGAATATGCAGATTCTCACGTCTACCAATCAAAAAATGCTGTTTGATATGGTGAATGCTATTCAGATGTTTTGAGTAACTCCGCTACTTTATTCATTTCTAAATCCGTTCGGTTCACAAGGTCCTTAAAGGAGTATACAATTGAATGATCGGGCAGTATGCCCCGCTTTGTAAACTTTGGATTGATGTCGTGGATTAAACGGAAAGCCGGAATTCTCACCCGAAGCCCGGTTGCAGGCAATGTGTAATTGGGTGTTATTCCCGCATTGCATCCTTCTGCTGCACCGCCGGATTCTTCCCCAATAAACACTGTGTTTTTTCTCCCTTTTAAATATGCGCCTACTAAACAGGAAGCAGAAAAAGAACCACCATTCATTAACACATAAAGTTTCCCGTTATAGTGGTGTTTTTTGGAAATTCTCAAAGTGTATTGGTAAAAGTCAGTATCCTGTCGTGTTGTTTTTTTACCGATAACAGAAAAAATGTAGCGAGTAAATCGAAAGGAGAAATTTCCACGCGTGTATTTTTTTTCAGGGTAGTGTTTGATACGCGTGTACAGGGTTTGTGTATAACTACTGTCAATAAAGTAGCTTAACAGTTTGTACGCATTGGCCAAACTGCCACCGCCGTTGTTTCTCAGGTCAAGTACCAGATGCCCGATGTTTTCTTTATCCACTCGATTAAATGTTTTTTTGTACACTTTTTTGTAAGCCCGGTGTGAAAATTTATCGAGTTTTAGAATGAGCACTTTTTTATCTCCCGGCAGGTTACGGTAGCGGATGCCTGCTTTTTTGTGAACCTTAAATAAACTGTCTTCTACTTTTTTTAATGGCAGCTGAGGAATCTGTTTTGCTTTGAAGGCGGCATAGCGATGCGTTTTTATGGTTTTTCCATCCTTGTACGCTAATGTTATGCTGTCGGGTCTGCCGAACAAAGCGGGATAAAGGTTGTTAAACCCAAGCTGAACATAATGGTATTTTGACGTTTGGTTATAGCCGTCGGTGCTGATAAAGCGACGGCAATACCGCATCAGAGAATCGCTTGAAATGGCATTGATGGATTTTACTTCAACCCCCTTAGGAATGAGGCTGTCTTGTTTTTTATTGAGATTGGCAATGACGTATAATTTGTCCTGAACCGGTAAAAAAACATAAGGCGAATACTTCAGTTTTACTTTGTTTATGGCTTTGTTATAGGCTTTTGAGCCCATTACTTCAGTGTGTCCGCAGTGAAGTTCTTCCACCAGGGTTTTGCAGTATAATCTGAAGGCCTTTTCACTCATGCTGTCACGCACATTTTCTATAGCCCTGTCGAAGAGTGCAGAATAATAGTCTACAGGATGGTATAAACCAACGGAGGGGTGCATGCCCAACACCACTTTTTTAAAAAGTTGCAAATCGGTTTTCAAGTGTTGCGGAGGGTGTTTGCGCATTAGGGCCTCAGTTGCTTGCTGCGCCCGGACGCCATGAATGAAGAGCAGGATTACGAAAAGTAAGGCGAGGCGTGAGTGAAAACCGGACATTCGTTTTATATTTGTGAAAATACGAATTAAGATGCAAACCTTCAAAATAGGCATATTACGGGAAGAGAAATTGCCTCCTGATAAGCGTGTGCCGCTGACCCCAAGCGCTTGTGCTGAACTAAAAAGAACCTATGCCAATGTTCAGGTTGTGGTGCAACCCAGCACCATAAGGTGTTACTCTGATGAGGAATACCATGCCTTTGGTGTGGACTTGCAGGAGGATGTGAGTGATTGTGATGTGCTGATGGGCGTTAAGGAGGTGCCGGTGCAGAATTTGATTTCCGGTAAAAAGTATTTTTTCTTTTCTCACACCATAAAAAAGCAAGCTCACAATCAAAAGTTGATGAAGGCTTTGATTGCGTCGAAAATACACATGATTGATTATGAAACCCTCACCGACAAAAAAGGCAACCGCATCATTGGGTTCGGACGATTTGCCGGGATTGTTGGGGCCTATAATGGTATTTTAGGGTATGGATTGAAATACAACCTTTTCCGCTTAAAGCATGCCCACATGTGCCGCGACAAAGCGGAGATGGAAGATGAACTCAGAAGGGTAAAGTTGCCCAACATAAAGATTGCGTTGACAGGCGGCGGGCGCGTGGCCAATGGCGCTATTGAAACTCTTAGCGCGTTGAGAATCCGGAAGGTGACTCCCGATGAATTCTTAATGGCAACTTATAGAGAACCTGTATACTGCCAGTTAAACCCAAGAGATTATGTAGAGCGGCCCGATGACCATAATTTCGATCTGAATGATTTTTTTGTGCACCCTGAACATTTTGTTTCAAAATTTCCGGTGTATACTAAAGTAACCGATCTTTACATTTCTGCTCATTACTGGGATCCCCGCTCGCCAAAAATGTTCAGCAAAAAAGACATTCATGCCACGGGCTTCAGAATTTCTGTGATTGCCGATATTACCTGCGACATGAATGGATCTGTTCCTACTACATTAAGGGCCAGTACCATCGATCAGCCCTTTTATGGCTACAACATAAGCACGGATAAAGAGGATCTTCCTTTTACAAAAGACAACATTTGTATTATGGCGGTAGACAATCTCCCCTGCGAATTGCCGAGAGATGCGAGTGATGATTTTGCAAAGGAGCTTTCAGAACGGGTGCTGCCTTCTCTTTTTTCGGGCGATAAGGATAGAATTATTAAACGAGCAAGCATTTGTAAAGACGGGAAGCTGACGTCTTACTTTGAGTATCTGGGCGACTACGCTTACTAAGTTTTAATTGTTTTTTTTGATGGCCTGAAAGAGCAGATGTTCTAAAAACTGCCGGTGCTTTGCATTGGTTTTTTCTTTTCCGAAATCAGTTAAAGAGGGCAGGTATTTCATAAAATATTTTTGGGAATGCGACATTTCCAGTATGGTGCTGGCCAGCGATTGAGGAAAGGGGTATTTGGGGTTGTATTCTTTTATCATTGACGAAAAGTCGGCGCAAAGATCCTTGTATGGTTTAAAAAACTTATGTTTGTTATCGCTGTTAACGTGCCGGGTTAAATAGGCCTTTGAGCCTTCCAGCATCAATAATTCATACGCTGATTTTTCAGAAAGTTCATCGCTTTTGTTTTGCATTTTGGGTTCTTCCGAAAGCAGTTCAATTACCTTTTTTAGTTTGGTTTCGGGGTTATTGATGTTTTTTGTATTAAACAGAATTTTATACTCCAAAAACGTCCAGTACCAGTTAATGAGGTAAGTGAGGAGCCGGTGTTTGTTTTCAAAATACCTATACACGGTGGCTTCGGTGGTGCCAATATCGGCTGCCAGCTTTTTAAATGTAAATTGTTCAAAGCCGAGCTGAAGGATGAGGGAAAGCCCTTGTTTTAGGATTTTTCTGCCCAACTCCGACAATTCAGGATCTTTGAGGTAGAGTTTCCGATTAATCTTTATTTTAAAAGCAGGCTCCATGCATTAACATTTTTTAAATGCAAAGATACAAAATAATATAATTACATTTATAAATGATAGTATTACTATTATACTTCAAAATAATACTATATTTGTCGTCAGATGATCAATGTGTTTATATACGTTAAAAACGAAGAGGAGGCCAAATTGCTTGCGGCCGAGCTGTTGCAGAATAAATTGGTGGCCCACATCTCCATTGATTTTAATAATCACGTGTACTCTGCTTTTAACGGAGAGTTTACTGAAGAAATCAATTGTTTGATAACCGCTCAAACCAAAGCTTTATTGTTTCAGGAAATTCTAGATCATGTTGAAAAACGATTGCTGAATCATGTAAAGATTTATTCGGCTCCCATTGCACAATGCAACAGCCATTTTTCTGAAATAATAAGATCCCGAACCAAAACCGTCTAACATGGATTTTCAAATTCTTATTTCCAATCTCACAAATCCAACACTTTTGTTTTTTGTATTGGGTATTCTGGCTTACCTTTTAAAAAGCGATCTTGAGATCCCCGCATCTTCAAGCAAATTCATTTCCCTGTATCTTTTATTTGCCATTGGTTTCAAAGGTGGTCAGGAACTGTCCCACAGTGAATTTACCCGAGAAATCCTTTATTCCATACTTTTTGGTTTGTTTGTTTCTGCGTTAATTCCTTTGTACACCTTTTTTATATTAAAACGAAAAATGTCGGTTAGCAATGCCGGAGCGGTTGCTGCCACTTATGGTTCGGTGAGTGCGGTGACTTTTGTTTCTGCTGTATCTTTTTTAGAGTCGCAGCAAATGACCTTTGGCGGACACATGGTGGCGGTTATGGCCTTTATGGAGTCGCCGGCGATTATAGTAGGTGTTATGCTTATCATGCATTACAATGATGGAAATTCCCATGGAAAAGTCAGAAACATTTTTCATCACGCCTTTACCAACGGAAGCGTTTTACTTATTTTAGGCAGTTTACTGATTGGATTAATTGCCGACAGTAAACAGGCGGAGGGTATTAAACCCTTTACAACCGATATTTTTAAAGGATTTTTGGCTATTTTTCTTCTTGAAATGGGCATGGTCACCGCTAAGGGGTTTTCGTCCTTCAGAAAATACGGGGTATATCTATCGGTTTTTGCCCTTGTGGTGCCCGCCATAAACGGCTGTTTGGTGGCCTACTTCAGTTCATGGGTAACGCATGACATTGGTAACCGTTTCATTTTTTCTATTCTGGCGGCCAGCGCTTCCTACATTGCCGTTCCCGCAGCGATGCGTTTGGCTGCTCCAAAAGCCGATCCGGGCCTGTTTGTTCCCATGGCCCTTGGATTAACCTTTCCTTTCAATATTACTGTAGGCATGCCCTTATACTTTGCCATCATTCAGTATTTTTAGAGCCAAAACCTTACGGCGTGAAAACAAAACTTCATAAAGGGTGTTTAAAACAAATTGCAGCCGGGGGGGGAATAAAAACTATCCTTGGTTGGGCAAAAGAAAAACTATCTTTGACAGGCAATAAAGAACAGATTTAGGACAAGCGATATCATGACCAGCTTACAGAAAATATTTAAATGGCTTTTTAGCGAAGGCAGGGCTTTTTCCCAAATTTATCTTTTGTCCGGTTTACAGGCATTGATGTACCTTGGGATTACCCTTGGTGTGCAGAGCATCATTACCTATACCATGATTGGCACTGTATCCACCTCACTGGTGCTGTTGTGTTTATTAACTTTGATTTCAGTAGTTTTTGTTGGTTTGTTTCAGTTGTGGCAAATGCGCATCAACGAAACCGTTTACCAAAGGATTTTTTCACAACTCACAAGTAAAGTAACACATTACCTTGCCGGCCTGAACGAAACTGAACGAACTCAGGTTGGACCCAAAATAAATCACTTTTTGGAGGTGGTGAGTTTGCAAAAAGGCATTGGAAAGATACTCCTCGACCTGTCCTTCGCCATCATCAGCATTATATTTGGTTTGCTCATCCTGCCTGCCTACAGCATGTGGTTTTTGATTTTTTCCATCATTAGTACAGCATCTTTTATCTTCATTATCCGAATTTATGGGGGTCGGAGTGTGGAATCCAGCTTAAAAACTTCCAAGCACAAGTACCGCATACTTAATTGGTTTCAGCACAGCAAAGAGCAAAATGCCGGGCACATAAATGAAATGAGCAACAAAATGCTTGATGATTATATACTTCAGCGCAGCAAACATTATTCTCATCTGGAAGCTCAGTACAAGAGCATCTTGGTGTTCAAAATGTTTTTTGTGAGTTTGGTGTTGTTTGCAGGGGTTTACCTGGTGCAAATTGGTCAACTTAACATTGGTCAGTTTGTAGCCTCAGAAATTATTATCATTCTGGTAATCAATTCGGTTGAAAAACTGGTGTTGAACTGGGATGTGTTTTTTGACATTACCACAGCCATTACAAAGTTGGAAGAACTTTTGCCCAATTATCTGAGCAACGAATTGGTTGAGTTAGAATCTGCCAAACACGTTTATAATCACCACTACCCGCGTCGCATCAAATTGCTTTTGTATTCTCTGTTTGGCATCGCCGGACTGGCATTGTTTGCTCCTTGGACACAAACCGTAGAAGCTTTTGGAACGGTTACCACCATTAATCCTGAAAACCGACCCCAAACCATTACGTCCCGCATCAGTGGCAGGGTTGAAAAGTGGTATGTAAACGAAGGCGATCAGGTGAAAAAGAACGACACCATAGCATTTCTTTCGGAGATAAAGGAAGAATACATTGATCCACAATTGATTTCGCGCTGGCAGGAACAAGTTAAAAATAAGGAAAGCGCTATCCGCAGTTACGAACAAAAAATTAATGCAATTAATGATCAGGTAGATGCTATAAATGCTTCTCTGGCTTTAAAAACTGAACAAACCAGAAACAAAGTAACTCAGGCCAGGGTGAAATTGCACAGCGACAGCATAGACATGGTTACCAATGCCAATAACCTTAAAGTGGCAGAAGATCAATTTAAACGGTATGAGGATTTGTTGATCAAGGGCATCATTTCCAAAACCGATTTAGAAAACAGAAAAGTTAAACTTCAGGAATCCATCACAAAAAAGATTGCCGCCGAAAACAAGTGGATTAATTCTAAAAACGACCTTATTAATGCCGAGATCGAGTTGAATAACATCTTGCAGGAGTTCAACGAAAAATTAATGAAGGCAGAATCTGAAAAATTTTCCTCACTCTCCACACTCTATGAAGCTCAGGCTACTTTAACCAAAATGCAAAATCAATTGAGCAATTATTCTTTAAGGGCCCAGTTTTATTACGTCTTATCGCCTCAAGATGGTTACATTACCAGATCCTTTTCTCAAGGTTTGGGTGAAATTATTAAAGAGGGGGAGCCGCTTTGCAGCATTGTGCCTACCACGGACGACAAAACAATAGAGTTGTTTATAGCCCCGGTTGATTTGCCCTTAGTTCAAATCGGACAGCACGTGCAGATTGTTTTTGATGGTTGGCCTGCCTTTGTGTTCAGCGGCTGGCCGGGTGTAAGTTTTGGTACTTACGACGCAGAAGTGGTGGCCATTGACAGAAACATTTCACCAAACGGTAAGTTCAGAATATTGGCCAGGGCCAGTGGAGGAAAATGGCCTGATGCCGTTCAAATAGGCAGTGGTGTATCCGGAAACGCCCTGCTTAAGGATGTGCCTGTGTTTTATGAGTTGTGGCGAAAAGCCAACGGATTCCCTCCTGAGTACTATCAAATAGAAGCACCCGAAAAGAAAAAATGAGAACAGTCTTTTTTTTAGTCGCATTTTGTTCTTTTTTGAGCTTTAGAGGGCAAAAGCTTGCAGCCCTCTCCTATACGGTGTTCATCAACAATGTGAAAACTTTTCATCCGATGATTAAATTGGCTGTAAATGTTGGGCAAATTGGCGAAGAAACCGTCAGCGCTGCCAGAGGGAATTACGATCCCAGCATCATGGGGTCTTATTCGAACAAATATTACGACGGGAAGGATTATTATAGTGTGTTCGAATCGGAAATTAAACAAGCCATTTTTACTAATCAGTCTATAAAAGCGGGATTTGAATATGGCAACGGTAATTATTTAAATCCTGCCGATTATACACCTGGCAATGGTTTGGCTTATCTTGGTATAGAAGCTTCTTTACTCCAGGGTTTGGTAATTGATAAAAGGAGGGCAGACGTACTCAAAGCAAAACAATACCGTAGCATTAACGAGAATGAGAAACGCCACATTGGTAACACGGTGTTGTTTGAATCGGCCTGTATTTATTCGGATTGGCTTTTAAAACACGCTGCATTTAAAATAAACCGCTATTTCTCTTCTCTGGCTCAGGTGCGTTTGGAGGGGATTAAAGATTTGTCAATGGCAGGAGAACGACCATCTATTGACACCACGGAAACCTCCATGCTGTTGCAACAACGTTTTTTAGACTTACAATCCGCCATCATCGAATTTCAGAAACAAAGCGCACTCATCGCCATCAACAATTGGGTGAATGACGAATCGGGTAGTTTTGATCCAAATCTTATACCCTTGGATAGTTTGGAAACCCTGATGGAGTTGGCATCCAATAAATTTCTTGAAGACAACAACAACGATGGTAAAAATAACCCCTTGGTTCTGCAATACCGCGCTAAAGTGGATCTTTTGGATGTGGAGCGCCGCTTTCGAGCCGAGATGATAAAGCCGGTTTTGAATGTGAATTATAACTTGCTCAGTCTGCCGGTTAATGCCGGCGACTTTCCGGCCCTGTCGCCGAATAATTATAAATGGGGTGCGCAGCTTGCATTTCCTTTGTTCCTCCGCAATTCAAGAGCAGAGCTGAGTATAGCAAAACTCAAAATGAATTCTACACGATTCGAATTCGAACTTAAACAAACAGAAATACAAAACAAATTGCGTTTTACGGCGGCTTCGGTGAATGTATTGGCTATGCAGCTGCAAACCGCGGCCCGAAATGTGGATTACTCAAAACGTATGCTGGAGGCTGAAAAATTAAAGTTTGATAACGGCGAAAGCTCGATTTTCCTTATCAATGCACGCGAAAATAAATGGCTTGAATCTGAATTAAAACGCATTGAAATTATGAACAAGTATAATAAAACAGTTTTCGAATACTTGTACTTAAAGGGTAGTATGGATTATTTATAGCAGCACACTAATCAAGTGTTAAGGCCTCAGTCGGGTCCCAAAAGTGTTGCTTAAAATTCTGAATCTGATCGTTTTTAACCCGAATACCCTCTTTTTTTAAAAGTTCTTCCATCTGAAACGGGGTTTCAAAATGCATCTTGCCGCTAAGCCTACCATTGCGGTTCACCACACGGTGGGCCGGCACTTTTGGTTTAACCCGGTGGGCGGCATTCATGGCATAACCCACTACCCTTGATGAGCTTTTACTGCCCAGGCAAGCAGCAATGGCACCATAGGTACTCACTTTTCCTTTTGGAATTAAGCGCACAATTTGGTAAACGGATTCAAAAAAATCACTGGCCATGGCATGTAAAATTACCTCGTCAGTCTTACAAATCAAATCATTTTACAAAGCTTTTGTATCTTTGCGCCTCATTATGGAAAAACGTGTCAGAGTTCGTTTTGCTCCCAGTCCAACCGGTGGTTTACACATGGGGGGGGTAAGAACAGCCTTATTTAATTATTTGTTTGCTAAACGTCATAAGGGTGATTTTATACTGCGTATAGAAGATACCGACCAAACCCGGTTTGTTGAAGGGGCCGAGGAATACATCATTAATGCACTAACATGGTGTGGCATTCCTCCCAATGAAGGCGTTGGTTTTGGGAACGGTAAACATGCCCCTTACCGTCAAAGCGAAAGAAAAGACCTTGGCATCTATAAAACATACGCTGAGCGTTTGATAGAAAGCGGGCACGCGTATTATGCATTTGATACCTCCGAAGAGTTAGACGAGATGCGCAAACGCCTGGAAGCTGCGAAAGTAGTGGCACCACAATACAATGCCGTGACGCGTCAAACCATGCGCAATTCCCTTACCTTGCCTGAAGACGAGGTAAAACGTTTGTTGGAAGCAGAAACGCCGCATGTGGTTCGCCTGAAAGTGCCCCGCAACGAAGACATCCGTTTTCACGATATTATTCGCGGATGGGTGGTTGTCAATTCGGCCCAGGTGGATGATAAAGTGTTGTTGAAAAGCGATGGCATGCCAACGTATCATCTGGCGCACATTGTGGATGATATTGAAATGGAAATTTCGCATGCTGTAAGGGGCGAAGAATGGTTACCAAGCGCCCCGGCACACATTCTGATATACAAATACCTTGGTTTGGAAAATGACATGCCCAAACTAGCGCATTTGCCTTTAATTCTAAATCCCGACGGGCATGGTAAAATATCCAAACGTGAGGCCCGTTTCCCCGTGTTTCCATTAAGCTGGCAAGATCCTCGTGAAGCCACGCCCTATCTGGGTTACAAAGAGGCCGGGTATTACCCCGAGGCGTTTGTGAATATATTGGCTTTGCTTGGCTGGAACCCGGGAAACAACGAGGAAATTTTTAGTGTAGACGAACTGGCAGCGCTCTTCGACTTTGAACGTGTGCATAAAAGCGGAGCCAAATTCGATCCTGAAAAGGCAAAGTGGTTCAATCAACAGTACCTGCGAAAAAAATCGGATGAGGAGTTGGCAGACGCGTTTGAACCCTTTCTAAAAGAAAAAGGATTTAGCGTAGAAAAACCTTTCCTAATGGCTTTCTGCCGTTTGGTAAAAGAAAAAGTACAGTTTGTGCACGAGTTTTGGGAGCAGGGCAAATACGTTTTTGTTGCCCCTGAAGCTTATGATGAAAAGGTGCTCTCGAAAAAATGGAAGGAGAACAGCAAAGAAAGCTTTACCGCTTTAATGACGGCTTTTTCAAATCTCAAGAATTGGGACGTTAGTTCTATTACCACGTGTTTTCACGCTGTAGAAGCCGAAAAGGGAAAACTTGATATGCAGGTGTTGAGGGTATTGATTACGGGGGTGGCCGGCGGACCACAGTTGTTTGATATGCTGGAACTGATTGGAAAAACCGCTGTTTCAGACAGGATGAAACAAGCGCTCGAGAAACTAGACTAAGCCGAAAGGTTTAAGTGGTAAGGAACGAGTTGCAAGAAATTAGTTTTAAGAAGTTAGTCGATGGTATACTACCTTTAGATCTTAAAACCTTTTAAACTTCAAACCCTTAAATTATTCCTGCTTTTCCGAGCACCACCACCAACACACACATTATCAAAAGCGTTAATAAGGTATTGGTGATTTTTGTTTGCCGTATGCCAAATAAAAAATCACCGGCAAAAAAACTGATGGGCACGGCAGACAGCAGAAGGATAGATGAGGTGTTGGCTCCTCCGGAGAAAAATCCGAACACGCAGAAAAACAAGTACCAAAAAAAAATAGTTTTGGAGCGTTGTTTTTTTACTGTGTTCCCAAAGCCATAAATAAAAACATTGGCAATGGATAGCAGCAGGAGTAATGTTAAAACTACCATGAGGGGAAAAAAGTACTCACTAAAAACCGGAAATTTCATGTATTGGGTGAAAAGCGCAATGGCATCAAATAAAAACCACTGGTTTAAATCAAACAAATAGGCCAGGCTTTCGTATAAAAATACCGGCGTCAGAAACCCAAGCAAAGCCATAGCCCACTCTTTCCAGTAAAAGGGCCGAAGAATAATTAAAATGGTAAAAAACAGCGGAAAACTCAGGATGCTGGAAATTGTGATTAAGGCAGAACAACTCAGCCAAAACGCCGATTCGAACAGGGATTTTAAAACCTTATCTTTTCGATAGATGTCTAACAACATATAGAGCGACAAGAGCACAAACACATTGGTGAAGATTTGGGGCGTAATTTGTGTTGGACTCACAGCAGCTATACAAATTAACAAGTACAAAAATACAGGGTAGTAATTTTGTTTGTCACTGATTTCCTGATTGGAAGTGATCAGACTCATAAAAAATACGCCAATGCCGATGCAAAGAAAGTTGAGGGAGTTAATCAGGAACTTACTTTCCAGTTTACGGGTGAAGTAATTATAAAAAAGGTCGGGATAGGAATTCACTTCCAGGGGATTTGCTGAAAAATAGGTAAACCCTGCACTTAGAAAAAATACCAGAATCAGCATGGCCAGACTACCTCTAAAGCCCTTATTTAATAGTCCCGCGAACACAATTTTGAAGTATTTGTATTTTTTCTACATTTGTACACGTAAACATACAAAAATTAAGACACATGAAACTTCTGATGATTACCTGGACCGATATTTTTGAAGGCATTGGCAATTTTTCTTTATGGGTATTTAGGGGCATGAAAATGCTAGGACATGGCCCTAACGTAATCATTTGGATATTAATTATAGGTGCCATTTTTTACTGGACTTTTCGTTTGAACCGCTACAGAAAAGAGGTGCAGCGCAACGGTACCTTAGAATAAAGCTCACACGATTTATAATTGGCAGAGAATGTCTGCTGCTTTTTCAAGTGTTTCGTCTTTTTTGGCGAAGCAAAACCTGAGCAAATGCTGTTCAGGTTTTTCTTTGTAAAATACCGAGAGGGGGATGGAAGCAATTTTGTTTTCCTTTGTGAGGCGTTTGGCATAATCCGTGTCGTTTTCCTGAGTAATCGATGAATAGTCCATGAGTTGAAAATAGGTCCCCGCCGAGTGAAGCGGCTTCAGTCGTGAGCCGTAAGTGAGTTTTAAAAACAGATTACGTTTGGCTTCGTAAAAGTGTTTGAGTTCGATGTAATTGCGGGCATCTTTTAAAAATTCAGCCAGGCATAATTGAAGGGGATGGTTTACAGCAAACACCAAAAACTGATGTATCTTTCTGAATTCGTTCATTAGTGCCTGAGGGGCGGCCACATAGCCTATTTTCCAACCGGTGGTGTGTACTGTTTTTCCGAATGAGGAAACGAGAAAACTCCTTGCTCTGAGCCCTTCCCTTAAAGCAACACTTTGGTGGGTTTTCCCATCAAACACCATGTGTTCATATACTTCATCACTGATGATGAGGATACTGGTATTTTCAGTCAGTTTTTCAAGCTGCTGAAGATCGTTGAGGCTGAGTGTACTTCCGCTTGGGTTGTGCGGTGAATTAATAAGTATGGCTTTGGTTTTGGGGCTTATTTTTTTTCTCACGTCTTCCCAATCAATAGAAAATTCGGGAGCCTTTAGTCTGGAGAAGATGACTTTACCACCTTGCAGTTCAATAGAAGGCGCATAACAATCATAGGCAGGTTCAAAAACAATGACTTCATCTCCTGGGTTTACAATAGCCGTCAAGGCAGTATAAATGGCCTGTGTAGCGCCAGCGGTGACAGTTATTTCAGAGTCGGGATGGTAATCGGCGGCATAGCAAAGGTGTATTATTTCAGCAATGCGTTCTCTCAGTTCAATGGCGCCCGGCATGGGGGCGTATTGGTTGTGACCATTTTGTATGTATTTTGCCGCCAATTGGCTCAACAGAGGCGAACAGTCATAATCAGGAAATCCTTGTGAAAGGTTAATGGCGCCGTATTCTCTGGCAAGAGCACTCATCACAGAAAAGATGGTGGTGCCAATGGCCGGAAGTTTAGAGGTGATTTGCATTTTTTAATGGCTTGGAACGCAATTTGCGCAAAAAATACCTTATTTTTGCATCCTTGTTCCTGGAAAACTGTCTAAAAACCCTTTTGACTTTTGACTTTGAACTTTTTAATTTAAAATGGTCCTGTGGCCGAGTGGCTAGGCTCAGCTCTGCAAAAGCTGCTACAGCGGTTCGAATCCGCTCGGGACCTCGATAAAAGCAAAAGGCTGCAACTCTGTTGCAGCCTTTGTTATTTTGTGTAATGAGACACAAACGAAAGTTTGATAGCGAAGTACATAAAATAACAAACTAAAGCGCCTTAGCGTTTTAATTTTGCTTTTTGACTCAGGGCATGCCCTAAGGATCCTGGCCATAGGCCACAAGCCGCTGGATTAATTTCATTCCTGATTTTATCCCGCACATAGGTTCGCTTACCTGGTGCAAATCACAGCCGAAGGAGGTCATCCATTCATGCTAAAAGCTTGCTGCGCTCTATACCTAAACGTTCTGGTGCTTGGGTAAAATGGAAAAATCAGCATTAGGTCTGGATATGGGGTAGGTTAATGTGGGGGGCTTGTTTTTTAAGCACAGGCTTTCAGGCTGTTTTTAATTCAAAACATATCCATTTCAGGTCAATTACTGGTAGCCGAGCAAAATAAGTTCATTGTATCTAAAC
>JALOMJ010000145.1 GCA_025455485.1 Bacteroidia bacterium
TAATGATACTGATCACCATGGCTACAATCGGCCGTCTGACAAAAAATTCTCCCATTTTGCGGTTTCTTATTTAGGAGACGATTTAGGACTATCCCCTCCGGCTTCCCAGGGGGTGGGTTTAGGAATAACCACACTTCCGTTTTTAAGCAGGGCGGTTCCTCCCATGGCAATTTTATCTTTCGCATTCAGTCCGTCAAGTACCAGATAAGCGTCCTTATAAAATGAACCCGGTTGAATAATTTTCATTTGAACTTTGTTGCTATCGCTCAGCACATACACCTGATAAATGCCCTGCATTTCAATTACTGACCTTTGAGGAATGAGTAATGCGTTTTTTACCACTGAGGTGACCACCCTCACTTTTACATATTGGCCGGGGCGAAGTAGGCGGTCGGGATTTGGGTAATTGGCTTCAATGGTGATGGCCCCTGTGGATGGATCAATTTGGCGGTCGGCAAAACTCAGGCGACCGGGGTGAGGATAAATACTGCCATCCGAAAGAATCAACTGAATTTTAGTACCCAGTCCGCCTGCTGAAAGGTATTCGGCCCGCATTTCTTTTTGTATGCGCATGAACTCTTGTTCGCTAATGGTAAACCTAACACGAATGCTGTCTAATTGCGAGATGGTATTTAAGTTGGCCAGTGGTCCCTGGCTCACGTAATCCCCTTCCCTCACTTTTGAGATGCCGATTAATCCAGTGATGGGTGCGGTAATGGAGCAGTAACTCAATTCTATTTTTGCGTTATCCAGTGCCGCTTCAGCAGATTGAACTTTTGCTTTACTCGCTTCATATTGGGCTTTGGTACTCACCAGTTCGCGCTGACTTACGGCGTTTATTTTAGCCAGAGGTTCTATCATGTCCAAATCGGCTTTTGCTTTCACCATCATGGTATTGGCTTCTGCCAAATGGCCGGCCGCAGCGTCAACTTTATTTTGATAAGGTATCGGATCGATGGTATACAGCAAATCCCCTTCTTTAACCAAAGTACCTTCTTTAAAATTCAGACTTTGTACTATACCATACACTCTTGGTGCTATTTTAATATCAGCAGCACCGTAAGTTTGCCCTGTGTATTCGGTTTCGATGAGTACATCCTGCTGTTGCACCTCTACAATGGGAATTTCGAGGGGGGGCGCCTTTTTTACTTCGGCCTCACTGCATGAACTCCAACCAATAACCAAAGCGGCCATTAACAGGCTAAAAAGGGCCTTGCGAGGAGACAGGTTGTTTTTGAAAAAAAAACAAATGGAAAGAAACAATTGAATGAGCATACTGCAAAATTTGATACTTATAAAGTAAATTTCACTTACAATCATGGCTATACCCGTATACAGGTAAAGTCAAAAAAGAAAATGTTATATACCCTCCACGAATGTAAGTGAATTTTAGGTTTCAACACAATAGGAAATCGCTATTCTAAAAAAAATCTCTCAAATATGAGATGAATCAGCTTTCAGAAAACTGATGGGCTACTCTGCTTTTTTCCCTTATTCGTGGGTGATTTTTTTAATGTATTTACCCACAAGCACCCCAACCAAAAACGCTACATATATTTGTCCGCAAACGGCTATGATCATGGATAGGTTTTTTGCGCCCGGTGTGACAGGGAGCACATCTCCATAACCTGTGGTGGTTAAGGTAATCAGAGTATAATAGATAAGGTCGTTATTTTTCGGGTGCCCCTGGGCAGACTGGAAAGATCCGGGGGAGAAGTTATTGAACAATACCACAATACTCGAAAACAAAATCCCCAATAAAAGATACCCATTAATGGCTTCCAGCAAACTGTGTATTTCTACGTCTTTTTGTTTTAAAAACTTTAGCATCAGGGAGGCCACCGTCCATAAAACAAAAAAGAAGGTGAGAATTTTGAGGTAGTGGCTAAAATGGGAATCGTGTCCCAAATCAGAAAACCAGTCGAGAAGCACAGCTGCAAAACCCGAAAACACAAAGGACTTTTTCACTTTTTCGAGTGACAATATGGAAAACAACAAAACAAAACTCATGCATAAGCGAAAACCCCATAAGGGGATGTTTTGTAATACCGGTAATACAAACAAAAACACACAGGAGGATAAAAACAAAAATAAGGCCGACCAGCCGCTATTGATTATAAATAGTTTGTTGTCTTTTTGCATGAGCTAATTTTATTGTTCAATCTGCTAGTAGTTCTTATTTAGTTTATGTTTAAGGTGACTTGAAAAAAGAGGTTTCGGTAAATTAAAATACATAGATGGGATTTTAAGAACCTTTTTCAACAGCCTTCCAGATTCACTACCCTCATCTGAAATGAGCTATTTAGAACATTATTCTTCTTTATTCAATTCATTCAACTTTGCTGCATCTTTGCCCTGTTTATCCAAACGTTTGTTGTACCGCAACATAAGATAGAATGCGCACATCACCAACAAGATAAGAGCAATGCCTATAAATACCAAAGGCTCGTAGTGTGAAAAATCCAGAACAATCAAATGTCTTACAATCGACACAATGGCAATTTCTATGACTAGAATGAGGTAATCCTGTTTTGAAGCCGTATGATAATCTTTGACCAACTCAATCATCTCCAAAATGATAAGGATTAATAAAACAGCCGCTATTAAGCTTAACACAATACTGAGGAAAGTGCTTTCTTTAACCACAAGACCTGATTCCAAACGAATTGGATGGTTCATCACTGCTCTGATGAATAACACTAAAAATTCTGATACGGAATAGATAAGCATGAGTAGCAGAACCACCGTAATGATCTTGATGCTAATGTTTAAAACAAATTTTGTAATCTTTTCCATGTTGTGTTTTTGGTAGTTGTGTAAGTCTATTAAAATTACTAAAAATGATGGTTTGAGGCTTAGCGTGGAACGAGTGTACCTCCTTTTTGCCGTGGCGGAAATTCTTTAAGGGTAGCAAAGTGTAGTTGCAAAAGATCCTGCACCTGTCCTCCCCAGGCAATGCCTAAACGCATGGCCACTTCCCTGCTCTTCCAATCCAAATGTTGTTCAAAAGGATCTTGCCTTAAGTTAACCAATAATGCGCTGGAGGTATTGAAATCAAAAAAGCCTGATCGTGTTTTAAAATGCGATTTCCAGTTACCAATTCGAACCGCTGTTAACTCGCTTTCGTTGTAATACAACACAAAATTACGTTTTGAGGGTCCTTTCCCTGACCAATGTGAGAGGTTGTTTATGCCATCAATATACACCTTATGCGATGTTTTTAGTTTTTCAGCCACACTATCCATGCCGGCCGCCGCAGCCAGTGTAGCAAACAAATCAGTGTGATCCTGCATGCCGTTCGATACGCTTCCGGCTTTAATGGAGGCCGGCCATCTCACCAGCAAAGGCACCCTCACGCCTCCCTCCCAAGTGGTGGCTTTTTCACCTTTGAATGGCGTTGTTCCTCCATCGGGAAACCAATCGGCCATAGCTCCATTATCCGTGGTAAAAATAACAATGGTATTATCGGCAATTCCCAATTCTTCCAATTTATCCAAAAGCTTACCCACCATGTTATCCAGTTCCATCATTCCGCTTCCGTACACATCAAATTCGGATGAATGGGGAGTCGCCAGATTTTTGCTTTCCGGTTTCAGGTGCGTGTAAATATGCATTCGTGTTGGATTAAACCAGGAAAGAAACGGGGTATTGGATTTGGCATTCTTTTCTATGAAAGCCATTGTTCTTGATAGAAATTCCTCGTCAACCGTTTCCATGCGCTTTGGATCCAGGGGACCTGTATCTTTAATTTTTTGTTTTCCCACCTTTCCAAACCGGGGATCTACGGTAGCGTCGTCGCTTTTCGATGAAACACAGTCCAAAACCCCTCTGGGTTTATAGCGTATATTAAACATAGAATCCTTAGGCCAGGTTTCCAGAAACGGTTCTTCTTCCGTATTCAAATGATAGAGGTTGCCATAAAATTCATCAAAGCCATGCACGGTTGGCAGGTGTTCGTTTCTATCTCCTAAATGATTTTTACCAAACTGTCCGGTGCTGTATCCCAAAGGTTTTAATACTTCGGCCAGGGTGGGATCCTTTTCACTCAAACCAATGGGCGAACCCGCCATTCCAACAGTAGTTAAACCTGTTCGGATAGGCAATTGCCCTGTAATCATCATGGCCCTTCCGGGGGTGCAGGAGGGTGCGGAATAATGGTCGGTGAACAACATGCCTTCTTTAGCGATTCGATCAATGTTGGGTGTTGGCACCATCATACCATGGCTATAGGCACCTACATTCCAATAACCAACATCATCGGGCATAATCACAATGATGTTCGGCTTTGTGTTTGATTTTTGCTTTTTCTGGTTTTGAGAAAAGTTGACGCTGGCGTTAACCAGGATCAACAGAGCAGCTAAGTTTAATTTCATTACTATTATAATTTTTTCAATTTTGGGTTCCTGGTCATTTATACATTTGCCCTATTGATCTTATTTCAAACTAAACCCCCACTTACAAGTAACACTTATCCTGCGCAATTAAAATTGAATCAAGAGCAAGGCTAATTTACTGCTTTTAGTTTAGCACGCAAAGCAAAAGACTTTGATGGCATTTCCTTTTAGACAAGTAAACAATTGGATCATCAGATTCACAGATTAATCCGCAAGACTAAGGCCAAATAATTCTGCATACTGAATAGGCATTCGCAGGGTTATATCATAAGCTTACCTGATAGCATTCATCGATACAAACAACTCTTCAAAAAACGGAGCACCGGTTTATGCAAGCAACTCGCATAGGCTAAGAAACATCAACAGGTATACGAAAAACTAAAATCTTCAAAATCATCTTTAGTCTAAATACATTAAAATGATGCGCTCATGTACATATAGAATCCTTTATTGGCCACGTCAGCGTAAGTTCCCGGATCGGCTTTCACCCCAAAAGCATAAGAAAAATTCATGCTTGTCCTGGAGTTCTTATCCAGAAATATGGAGACCACAGGGCCTATGGAAGGATTCCAATACTGAAACTGCCATTTGGTTCCTGGATCAATATAGGCCTGCGTTCCAACCGCTACACCCTGATTTCTGTAAGGAATAAAGTCCTCCTGTTCACGCAGGGTATGGAGTGTTCCGTACAAACCCGCTGCAAAAAACTTCGCAAAATAATAACGGTATTCCACCTGAGCCGTAAAAATAAAATCACTTCGGTATCCTCCTGTTTTGTATGCGGCGGTTGACTTTGCATTTGGATCGGCTCCGGTTGCCGGCAACATGGCATATGGCGTGGTACCATAGGCATAAGAGGTCCAGGACCATAAGTTCAGAAAACTTCTTCGACTTGCATCCAGGACGATGTACTTTCTTAAATCAAGTGACACAATTCCAAAATCACCGCTGATGGCCGGGTCTATTTTAGGATAATACGAGTACAGCAAATTGATGTAGGTGCCAGATTCGGCCTGGTTGATGTTATCCCGTGAATCCAAAGTTAACTCTGCCTGAATGCCAAGTGCATTGTACTTGTTTTCAATACCTCGTGGAATGGAATAAGTTTGAAGCGGCGTTCTAAAATAGGTGGATTGGATGTCGGCTGCCGAAAGTTGAGGATCAAAACCGCTTTTAATATCAGGTTCAGCAACAGCTCTATCAAAAACGTATACAGGAAAATCGGCACTTTGA
>JALOMJ010000146.1 GCA_025455485.1 Bacteroidia bacterium
ACCTCTTATACCTGGGCGCCTGCAGCAACATTAAATAATACAAACACCTCCTCTCCGTTGGCCAACCCAAGTGTAAATACCGTCTACACCGTTACTATTGTTAATTCCGGTTTTGGATTAAGCTGCAGTGATACGCGTACCGTTCAGGTATTAGTAAGACCCAGTCCAACCACTTCCTTTAATTATACAGCCAATCCTTGTGGCGGTGGCATTTACTTTTTTGATCAATCTCAAAACAACATTGTGAGTTGGAGTTGGACGCTTGCTCCGGGAGTTACAAGCACAGTGCAAAACCCATATAATTTTTACAGCCAGGGCGGCACATATACCGTGAGCTTGGTGAGCACCAACAATTTCAGCTGTCAGAGTAAGAGCGATGTATTGGTTCAGGTTAATCCTCCGCCCCCGGTTTCTGCTTCAGGAGCAACCGCTATTTGCATTGGAAACAAAGCCCAGTTGTATGCTTTTGGAGGCATTTCTTATTCCTGGTCACCCGCCTCCAGTTTGGATTTTCCAGCATCATCCAATCCAATCGCTTCACCATCGGTGAGCACTTTATATTCTGTTGTTATCACCACCAGTGGTACTGTGAATGGCGATAATTGTGAGTTTGTTCTTACACAAAGCGTAGCCGTTTCAGTATTATCGAGTATACCGGTATCGGCTGTAGCCAACCCCGGTTTGATAAAAAAAGGCGACAACTCTACATTGATTTATACAGGAAGTCCGGGCGCCTTAGTGCAGTGGTATCCTTTAAACAGCACCACACCAACATTTGGTTACACGGTAACGGCAAAACCGGATGGGCCCCGCACGTATACCGCTGTTGCAACAAATGGCGCCTGTCGACAAGACGTTACCGTGTTTGTGGATGTGTTTAATCCGGAATGTTTGGAGAAAGATTTATTTATTCCTAACACCTTTACACCGAACAATGATGGGAATAACGACAAGTTGTTTGTACGGGGATTGAAGGTGGAGGAATTTTATTTTGCCATTTACAACCGTTGGGGAGAAAAAGTGTTTGAGACCACAGACCGTGCGGTAGGTTGGGATGGGACTTATAACGGCAAACCTGCTGATGTTGGGGTTTTTGGATGGTATTTGGAGGCAAAATGCCAGGGAGGAGAAAGCGCGTTTTTGAAGGGCAATGTGACCCTTATTCGCTAAAAAACACCTAAAAAAGTAGAGAAAATTAAAAAAAGTGGTACATTTGCCGCTCTTAAATGGTAGGTATAGCTCAGTCGGTTAGAGCACCAGATTGTGGTTCTGGGGGTCGTGGGTTCGAATCCCATTACTTACCCATAAAGCAGAAGCGCCCCTTTCGAAAGAAAGGGGTTTTTTTATTTTCTGAAGGCAAGCAAAGCTTGCTTTGGCTTGCTGAAAGAAAATAAAAATGGCGAAGCCAGAGCGCTTCGCTTTATGGGTGCCCCCCCCCGGATCAGCGATTTCAGCATTTGGGTGATTTGGAAAATGGCTGAAATCGCTAATCCCTTCTATTTTCAGATGGAAGCCGAAAAACTAAAAAAAACCTGAAGGGTGCCAACGCGCAAACTCGCTCTAAGTTCCACTGGAACTTAGCCGTGCTTCATTGCAGTGCCCTAACCCCGGATCAGCGATTTCAGCATTTGTGTGCTTTAGAAAATAGCTGAAATCGCTAATCCCTTCTATTTTCAGATGGAAGCCGAAAACAAAAAAGACCTGAGGCATGTTCACAACCAAGTAAATTTTTGACCTTTTTAAAACTCTTCGTCTACTAGAATGCAGTGCAATACGTTGAAGCTCTTGCCCAATTCTTAAAAAACTATTTTACGGCGTAATTTATTTGAGAGAGTCTGTTTTGAAATTCCTTACTTTCGGTTCACAGCAAGAATACTGCAGGTTATGCTAACAAATACCCTAATTCCAATCAACTCAGGTTTTCGAATAGTAGTGTTGACAGTTTTGTGCTTTAGTCTTACTTTTTCAAAGGCTCAAAACGACAGTCTTTCACAAACTAAACCCTACAAAGGCCACATTGTTTTTTCTTTTGGCTTGGCAGAACCCGTGGGCGATTTGGCATTACAGGATTACACCAAATCCTATGCCGGTGCAGCCAACACAGGCCCTGCATTTCAACTCGCCTTGTATAAACCTTTTGCCAGGAATTTTGGGTTCTGCATTGCCTTTCATAGGGAGTTTTTTTTGATTAAAGAAGAGGAAATTGCAAAAGCCTTTCAACGGTATTTAAAACCCGGTTATGTAGCCAGTGTTGACGCGCTCCAAAATTGGTCGGCAAGCGGCTTGCAAATGGGCCTGTTTGCCCAAACACCAATCAACGCTAAAAAGTCCGTTTTTCTGGAGCCTCGCCTTCTGTTTGGTTTGGCAAGAGCAAAAAGCCCGGGGTATACTATACATGTTGATTCGGTGGGAACGCAAACCGAACCAATAGCAAGTATCACCCAGTTAAGTGCCCGATCAAACAACCTTTCAGGCACCTTTTTAATTGGCATGGGTATGCGCTACCATACCAAAAACAATTGGTGTTTTTCGCTTTCATTAGATTACGAAACCTTTTTTTCGGAAGCAGAATTTGGTGATATTCAAATTACCAATAGCGCGAACCAAAGCGCCACCGTGAAATGGGATATGGAAATGAAATATTACACCTTTAAACTTGGAATTGGAAAATTGTTTGGAAATTAAGCAAGTTAAATAATGGTAGTATGCAAGCGAATGAAATCAGTCAACCATTTACAATTCAAAAACGCACAAGGGAATTTTTACTGTTTATTTTTTGCTTTGTGCAACTTTTTTTAGTATCACAAAACGACAGCCTTCCGAAAAAAACAAAATATTCAGGTCACATGATGCTATCCGGGGGTTACGCAAAGCCGCTTGAGGATATAGCCTCATCATCTACCGTTGGAAGTGCCAAAAACGGACTGGGTTTGCAGTTTTTAATTCAAGTTCCTCTTTTCAAACGATTTGGACTTTGTGTTGCTTATGATTATGGTCTTTTTTATGTTGACCAGGATGAACTTGATGAACGAAACACCACCTTTAGTTTTCCTCAGGTCAGTGGAATGATGAGTTCAGTGAACGTTCATCAAAATTGGGCCATGAGCACATTAAATGTTGGTGTATTTGCCAGCTTGCCCTTTTCGCAAAATCAAAATGTTAAGCTCGAAACCCGTATTATGTTTGGTAGCAGCATTGCAACTTCACCCGGAGTTTCATGCACGTATGCCACCTTTTCGCCAAGCACCACGGCCGTAAGTTATAAAACTGAAACCCTTTTTAGTTCTAAATCCAATAATTTGCCACTCACGTTTTTATTTGGTCTGGGACTTAGATATGATTTAAATGCCGAATGGTGTCTGGGTATAAACTTTGATTATTTAAATGTGGTGAATGAAACCGAATTTGATGAGATTGTAACAAAAAACACTCAAAATCAAACTTCGGTAAGCTCTAAAAATCTCGACCTAGGCTATTTTACTTTTAAAATAGGAATTGGAAGGTTTTTTTGATGTAAAACCATAAACTTTCTCCTGCATCGTTTTTTCAAGAAAATTTTAGGTTGTAAACTACCTGCCGTGCCGTTTCAGGTAGGGGGAAAACAAAGTTCTAAAGATGTTTTGATGAAGTTAAAAATCGACCTAACTTCAGGCTTTTGAATTTTGTGGCCATTAAAATTACATTTTTAGGAACCGGTACCTCACAAGGTGTGCCATTAATTGGTTGCCATTGTGAGGTTTGTCGAAGCGATAATTATAAAGACAAACGCCTGCGCTCATCCATATTAATTGAAACAAAAACAACCAGTGTGGTGATTGATACGGGTCCCGACTTTCGTCAACAAATGCTAAGGGAAAAAACAGGGAAACTCGATGCGGTGGTTTTTACTCACGAACATAAAGACCATATTGCTGGGCTGGATGAAGTGAGGGCCTTTAACTACATTCAGAAAAAAAGCATGCCGGTATATGCCACTGAACGGGTTCAAAAAGCTTTAAAGCGGGAATTTGCCTATGTGTTTTCGGATGAAAAGTATCCCGGTATTCCTGAGATTGATCTTTATGATTTTGATGATGATCCGTTTTATATCGGCGATATTTGTTTGGAGCCCATTAACGTCATGCACTTCCGTTTACCTGTGAAAGGTTTTAAAGTCAAGGATTTTGCCTACATCACCGACGCCAATTTTATTCCTGAAGCAGAAAAGGAAAAATTAAAAGGTTTAAATGTTTTGGTGCTTAATGCCTTACGACGAGAGGCGCACGTTTCGCATTTCACTTTTGAAGAGGCCATTGCTTTGGTAAAGGAACTAAAACCCCGTAAGGCTTATTTTACTCACATTTCGCACCAACTGGGTTTGCATGATTTACTCAATATCGAATTGCCCGACAATATTGAGGTGGCCTGCGACGGATTACAACTCATTATTTAAATCGCTAATGGCTGAAGAACTGCATATTCAAGCTAAAGACAAAGAGGGAAAGTACAGAGAACTACTTCCACAAATTAAAGCTTTACTTGATGGAGAACCCGACCGTATTGCAAACATGGCCAATGTGGCCGCTGCCTTAAAATCTGCCATGTGTTTTTTTTGGGTAGGTTTTTATCTTGTAAAAGATGAAGAATTGGTGCTGGGGCCGTTTCAAGGGCCGGTGGCTTGTACCAGAATTTCTAAAGGCAAAGGTGTCTGCGGCACAGCCTGGGAAAAACGAAACATCCTTATTGTTGAGGATGTGGAAAAATTTCCGGGACACATTGCCTGCAGCACTTTAAGCAAAAGCGAAATTGTAGTGCCGCTTTATAATTCTCAAAATGAAATTATCGGTGTTTTAGATGTTGACAGCGATCAGTTAAATGCCTTTGATACTGTCGATGCACAGTATCTGGAAAACATATTGCAACTGCTGTAATTGCCATGAATACAAAGGAAATAGAGCAAAGAATAAAACGGCTTTCCGAAGAAATTGAGGAACACAATCACCGCTATTATGTGTTGGATAAACCTGTTATCAGCGATTTTGCTTTTGATAAATTACTCGAAGAGCTCATACAACTTGAAAAAGAACATCCTGAGTTTTTAAAAGACAATTCTCCTTCACAACGGGTGGGTGGGGCTATAACCAAGGTATTTAAAAGTGTAAAACACAACTACCCCATGTTGTCGCTTTCTAACAGTTACAGCGAAGCGGACATTCAGGATTTTGACCGCAGGGTAAGAGAAGGCCTTGGCATGGGCGAAGATTTGTTTGGCGCTGCCCCGGTAGACTACGTGTGTGAATTAAAATTTGACGGACTATCCATTGGTTTAACTTATGAGCAGGGACAACTTTTACAAGCCGTAACTCGAGGTGATGGTGTGCAGGGCGACGATGTTACAACCAATGTAAAAACCATACGTTCTGTACCACTGAATTTAAAAGGCGACTACCCTGAGCGTTTTGAAATTCGCGGAGAGATTTATTTGCCTAGAAAAGTATTTGATGAAATTAACCGTGAACGCGAAGACATTGGCGAGGCGCCATTAGCCAATCCCCGCAATGCAGCCAGCGGCACCATGAAAATGCAGGACAGCGCCGTGGTGGCTTCCCGCAAACTGGATTGTTATTTGTA
>JALOMJ010000147.1 GCA_025455485.1 Bacteroidia bacterium
CTGGGCGGGTTATAATATCAACGGAGGAAAAAAATGGGAATACACCTTCACCCCAATGATTGGAGGCGTAATCGGCAACTCCAATGGTATTGCCCCTGGTTTAGAATTTACGCTCTCGCATAAAAAGTTTGAACTGTATAGTGAATCGGAGTATTTATTTGAGCTCAGCGACAAAACTTACAGCTTTTTCTATAACTGGACAGACCTGACCTATGCTCCTAAGGATTGGATATGGTTTGGCATCAGCGGACAACGCACCCGCTTGTATCAAACCGATTTGGATATTCAAAGAGGTTTGATTATTGGAGGAGGCTTAAAAAATTGGGAGTTCACCGGGTACTTATACAACCTTTTCTTCGATGAACCCTTTGTTATCTTAACCTTAAGTTTTAACTACTAAAACCATGTGTTGTGTTTGCATGATTTTTATCATACTTTAGGCATGAGAAAGTACCCGTTCTTTTATCTTAATGCCTCTAAATTTGATGCGGCAGAAGACTTCGGGTAGTTGTGGGTTTGCTGCAAAAAATAAATTGGTATCTACAATTCAATTCGGAATTCTATTCTAACCATATTTAAGCTAAGTTACCAAATATGATTTTTTTACAACTTGCTGTACTTCTCATTTGCATTTTTGTTGGCGCCCGAATGTCAGGCATTGGTCTTGGGGTAATGGGCATGATTGGGTTGTTACTCTTTCTTTTTGTGTTTGGTATGCAACCCGCTGATCCTCCTTTAGAAGTGATGTTGATTATCATGAGTGTGGTAACAGCCGCAGCTGCCTTACAAGCCGCTGGGGGCATGGATTATCTTGTACAAATTGCAGGGAAAATCTTACGTAAACACCCTTCTCAAATTACCTTTCTCGGCCCCTTGATCACTTATGCTTTTGTATTGTTTGCCGGCACAGCGCACATCTCCTACTCCATCATGCCCATTATTGCCGAAGTGGCCATTAAAAACAGGATACGTCCTGAACGCGCCATGAGCATGAGCGTAACCGCCGCCCACATGGCCATTACCGCTAGTCCGGTTTCAGCTGCAGGCGCCGCTTTACTAACCGTTTTAGCTGCATCGGGCGTTCAACTGGCCGATATACTCATGATTGCAATCCCTTCTACGCTTATCGGGGTATGTGTTGGGATTTTATTTGTGTGGAAAAAAGGAAAAGAACTCAGTGAAGACCCTGAGTTTTTGGAGCGCATGAAAGATCCCGCTTTTGCAGCCAATTTAGAGGGAGTTGAAAAAAAGGAAGCTGTTGTACTTGCGCCGGGGGCTAAAAAATCTGTTTTGATTTTCGGTTTGGCAGTAATTGCTGTTGTTCTGCTCGGCTCTTTTCCAGAGCTCCTTCCCAGCTTTGGACATAAACAAGGATTCTCTCCCGGCTTTGCAGTGAACGAGGCCGGTCACGTGCTTATGCCTTCCATGATTATGATGATTATGCTGGCCGCTGCAGGATTGATCATCTTGTTCGCTAACACCACAGCGGCTAAAGTCACCAAAGCCAGTTTGTTTGCTTCAGCCGGACAAGCCACCATTGCCGTTTTTGGTGTGGTGTGGATGAGCAGCACCTTTATGAATCACAATTTTGAAAGCATTAAATCCACCCTGGGTGAAGTAGTAGCCTCCTACCCCATCCTTTTTGCCCTGGCTTTGTTTTTGTTGAGCATGTTGCTTTACAGTCAGGCTTCCACAGCAAAAGCCCTTATGCCTTTGGGATTGTCTCTGGGTCTTTCACCGGCTTACCTCATCGGTATATTTCCGGCCTGCAACGGTCACTTTTTTATTCCCGGTTACCCTACCCTACTCACCGCTATTCAATTTGACCGCACAGGCACCACTAAAATTGGTAAATACGTTTTGAACCACAGTTTTATGTTGCCCGGTTTGGTCACCACAAGCACCTCCGTTATTGCCGGGGTGCTCCTGAAATCTCTTTTATTATAAACTAAAGTACAGAACCATGAAAAAATCCATCCTGCTCAGCTCCCTCTCAACCGCCTTATGTTGCGGAACGCTTGGGGCACAAACACGAACCGAAAAAGACCTGCTCGGTGAAAAACAAATTCCCAACGAAGCCTATTATGGGGTTCAAACCGCAAGGGCTTTGGAAAATTTCCAGGTGAGCGGAGTCACTACCCGATTTTATCCCGATTATGTAA
Organism: Bacteroidia bacterium; assembly: GCA_025455485.1. Taxonomy (GTDB): domain Bacteria; phylum Bacteroidota; class Bacteroidia; order B-17B0; family Aurantibacillaceae; genus Aurantibacillus. The sequence goes on from JALOMJ010000147.1 coordinate 2,163, forward strand.
AAGCCTATGCCATGGTAAAACTGGCGGCTGCACGCGCCAATACCGAAACAGGGCGCATGAAAAAAGAAAAACTCGAGGCCATTGAAAAAGCTTGCCTTGCTGTAATGGATGGCAAGTACCACGATCAGTTTCTGGTCGATTTGTATCAGGGTGGAGCGGGCACTTCGGCCAACATGAACGCTAACGAAGTGCTGGCCAACATTGCTTTAGAAATGAGCGGACACAAAAAAGGAGAATACCAGTTTATTGAGCCACACGACGATTTAAACATGGGCCAATCGACTAACGATGTGTACCCTACTGCTATTCACGTGGCTTTGTTGTTGCACAACGATAAACTCATCGCCGAAGCTCAGTTGCTGTCTCAATCCTTCCACAAAAAAGGAAACGAGTTCAATAACTTGTTGAAAATGGGAAGAACCGAGGGGCAAGATGCCGTGCCCATGACCCTTGGCCAGGAGTTTCACGCGTTCGGATACCAACTCGATGCTGCCATTGAGGCCCTTAGAAAATCGGAAGCTTATTTGTACGAAATCAACATGGGGGCTACAGCCATTGGCACAGGTTTAACCGCCACACCGGGATACGATGCCAAGTGTGCAGCTCAGCTCGCAAAAATAACCGGCAAACCCATGGTGCTGGCAAAAGATTTGATTGCCGCCACCAGCAGTATGCAGGGTTTTGTGATGTATTCATCGGCGGTGAAAAATCTGGCGGTGACCCTTTCCAAAATCAGCAGCGATTTGATTTTTCTTGCTACCGGTCCGCGTACCGGAATTTTTGAAATCAATTTACCCCCCCTTCAACCCGGCTCTTCCATCATGCCCGGAAAAGTAAATCCCGTAATGCCTGAATTAATGAACGAGGTCTGTTTTAAAGCCATAGGCAACGATGTTACCGTGAGCATGGCTTCACAAGATGGGCTTTTACAATTAAATGCTTATGAACCGGTGGTGGCTGTCGCCATTATGGAATCGCAGGCTCTGTTTTACAAAACCCTGCCCTTGTTCAGAAAAAACTGCATTGACGGCATAACTGCCAATCCGGATGTGCTTAAACATTACATCGAGCGCAGCGTGGGCATCGTCACCGCCTTAAATCCGGTATTGGGTTATGAAAAAACAACGGAGTTGGCCAAGGAAGCCTTGCAAACCAACAAGGGCATACTTGAACTCATCCGCGAGAAAAAATTGCTCACAGAAGATCAAATCAAAAAACTACTGGACCCTGCAGCCATGACAGGACAAAAACAATAACCCATAACATTATAAACTCTAAAATCAGAACCAATGAAAACAACAATCACCCAACTCAAAATCACCGTAACTGCGGTATTGTTAATCATCAGCGTGCTGGGCTTTGCTCAGACCAAAAAGCTGCCGAATATTGTTATTCTCGCCACTGGAGGTACCATTGCGGGCGCAGGAGCAAGTTCAACCGAATCGAGTTATACTTCAGGTAAAGTGACCATCGACGCCATGATTGACGCCGTACCCAACATCCGCAAAATGGCCAATCTCAGAGGAGAACAGGTGGCCAATGTGGGTTCGCAAGACATGAGTGTTAAAGTGTGGCTCGACCTCACGAAACGCATCAACGAATTGTTGGCAACAGAAGAAGTTGACGGCATTGTGATCACCCACGGCACCGACACCCAGGAAGAAACCGCTTTCTTTTTGAATTTGGTGGTAAAAAGCGATAAGCCGGTGGTGTTAACCGGTTCCATGCGTCCTTCAACGGCCCTTAGCGCCGAGGGTCCTTTGAATTTATACAACGCAGTGGCAGTAGCTTCCAGCCCCAATTCAAAAGGCTATGGTGTAATGGTGGTAATGAATGATGAAATTCACTCCGCCCATGGGGTGAAAAAAATGATGACCACTCCGGTTCAAACCTTTCAATCGCCTGAAGAAGGTCCGATTGGATCTGCCATTTTCGGACAAGTCACCTTTTTTCATAAATCCTATGGTAAAAACACCACCAGCAGCGCATTCTCTGTAGAAGGCTTAAAAGAATTGCCTCGCGTGGATATTTTTTACGCCTGTGCCGATGCTTCCGCGGACTTGATAGATTACATGGTAAAAGCCGGGGCAAAAGGCATTGTGATTGCAGGTGTTGGAGATGGCAACATGAATGCCTCTTCACTTGAGGCGGTAAAAAGGGCTACCAAAGCCGGCGTGAAAGTGGTGAGAGCTTCACGTGTTCCGGTTGGTGCCGTGTTAATTAAAGGTGAGATCAACGACGAAGAATACGGTACCGTTTCATCCGACGAACATAACCCTCAAAAAGCCAGAGTACTTTTGATGCTCGCCTTAACCAAAGAAAGAAGCAGAGCCGATTTACAACAAATTTTTATTGAATATTAATTTTCAATAACTGAATTATGAAAACCATGCAAGAACTGCGGCTTGTTGTTTTGCTTTTACTGGTCCCGGCCTTTTTCTCGGCACAAAAAAGAGAAATGCAAACCGGCGACACCACGTATTACAAAACACTGATTCCGGAAGAAAAACAGGGCCTGCTCAAAAACATGAGCATGATTGCCAACATGCGTTTTGCAGAGCGCAACGAGTTCACGAATGGAGATTTTACCGGTTCACGATTTGTGAATGAACAATTTCGCCTCGAGATAAAAGGTCAGGTTACCGACAAGGTGTACTTTCGTTTCCGCGATCGGTATACCAGAGCTCAAACCTCAGAATCGGTGGATAACATCTCGCGTTCAACCGATATGGCCTATGTGAGAGTAGATGTAACCGATTGGTTTAACATTTCGGGGGGTAAAATGTGTGCCTCCTGGGGTGGGATAGAATTTGACATGAACCCGATTGATATTTACGAATATTCAGACATTGTTGAATATGCTGATAATTTTTTAACAGGGGTACGTTTTAACTTTAAGCTCAATTCCAAACACAGTTTAACCTTTGAAGGTTTGGATTCAAGAACCAAAACGTTCAATGAGCTCTACGGTGCCCAACCCGATGTGGTGGTATCAAAAGTACCTATGGCTTTTGTGGCCAACTGGATGGGCAGCATGTTTAACGGAAAATTCAACACCATCTGGGCCTACGCCTATCACAACGAAGCTGAAAACCTTGGTATGCACTACCTGGCCTTGGGTAACCAACTCAAACTTGGAAAGTTTACCCTGGAGTATGACTTTCAATACAGCGATGAAGACCTGGACCGAACAACGATTGTGAGCAACCTAATACCGGATAGCTTATATGCGTATTCCGTAAAAAATACGCTCTATATCGGGCACTGGTTGCACTTGCATTATCGCATCACTAAAAAATGGAATGTTGCGCTCGTTGGCGTTTGGAATATTGCCAATTGGAATTCAACTGCTGATCCTCTGAAGAACACCAATCACATCAGTGATTCGTATCAATACATTCCAACCATAGAATATTATCCTACGCCAACTGGGTAGGGCGCACTACCATTTATTCCGATTATGCGAAAACGCGGTTTGGCGCCAAGGATTTTACCACAGGAAGATTCGCTATTGGATTTGTTTCACCACTTGGTATCTTCTAATCACAAGAAGGAACGCTGTTCTATAGCAAATAATTAGAAGCGTTCCTTCTTTATTAAATAACATGTCCTAAATACTTAACCACTATGATCAACGCATTGAAATGGATTTCATTCGCTTGTTTCATGGTGCTTTTCTTATTCTCAACTGCTCAAATTCAACCCTTACCGGACGGAACAGAGGGCGAAGTATTTGATACCATTCAGCACAAGAACAAAAAGTCTTTTCACAAACCTGAAAGCTGGACAAAATTTGATACCCGGTTCACAAGCATTAAACTTGGCGGTGGTATACTTTACGATGCCGTCACTTACATTCAGGACGAAATAAGTAAGGAACAAATTGCCTGTGAACCGGCGATCAAAGCCCGTGATATACGAATTACCTCAAGCGGTGAATTAAAAACAAAACGCCAGATTAACTGGAAAATCGGACTGATGTATGATGGCACTGCCGACGAATGGTTGTTGCGGGAATCCGGGCTGATGATTTCCCTTCCTGAAATTTCAGGCAATATCTTTATTGGCCGCACTAAGGAAGGATTTTCAATGAATAAAATCATGGTGGGCTATGCCGGATGGACCATGGAAAGGCAAATGGGCATTGACATCATTCCGATACTTGCCGACGGCATAAAATACCTGGGGTTTTTTCCTAAAACCAGAGTATTATTGAGTTTGGGTATTTTCGCTGACTACACATCCAAGAGCCACTCGTTTTCAACCTACCATTGGCAAGGCATCGGAAGAATCGGTTTTCTGCCGATATATTCTCCCTCCGAAAACAAATTGTTGCAGATAGCTGTCAATACCCGTTATGGCGTTCCTGTAAACAACAACTTTAGGCTTCGATCGAGGCCCGAATCTAACCCAAGCCCTTACTTTATTGACACTGGTCAATTTCCGGCTGATTACTCATACCATATTGGAACAGAAGTCTATTACAGCTCAGGACCCTGGATGATGGGCGGAGAATATTCGCTGCACCAATTTTATTCGCCTCAAACAAATCACCCCTATTTCCACGGTGGCGAACTCATGCTAAGTTTGATCATGACCGGAGAAACACGCCCCTACAACACGGCAATTGGAATCTATGGATTCGTTACAGTCAATAAGTCTGTTTTCAAGGGTGGTCCCGGGGCCTGGGAACTTGTAACAAGAATTACAAACAACGACCTCAATTCAGGAACATTAAATGGCGGCACCTTCTGGAAATTTACACCCACCCTCAATTGGTATCTTAGCAATGCCATTCGACTGGAATTGGTTTATGGTTATGGCGTATTGGAACGCTTTGGCAAAACCGGCAAAACCCATTTTTTTCAAAGCAGAATTCAAATCCTGATATAAGATACATGACCATTCAGAAAAAATCAAAGCCTTTGAAGAAGACCCTAACACTGCTCACCTTTGTAGTTTGTTTGGTATTGGCCATTGGCCTGGCTGCATGGCTGAAAGAACCCGGTTTCAATGACTCCCAAACCTATGTTTTGTTTATTTTGTTTTTTGCCATTGGTCTTTGGTTTACCGAAGTGATTCCTCCTTTTGCCGTAGGCCTGCTCATCATGTCGTTTTTGGTGTTTGCCTTGGGCAATCCCTATTTTAATTCAGCACCTGAAAAAATCGACAAGTACGTGAACACTTTTTCCGGCAGCATCATCTGGTTGATGTTGGGTGGTTTTTTTCTGGCTGTAGCCATGACCAAAACTAAACTGGACGAAGCCTTGTTTAAATTCACCATCCGTTTGTCGGGCACCAAACCCCGAAATCTTGTGATTGGCTTGATGGGCACCACGATGGTGGCCTCCATGCTGATGTCGAACACGGCAACCACGGCCATGATCATTGCCGCTGTAACGCCACTGATGCTCAAACTTGGAAAAGAAGCAGGATTAACAAAAGCCTTGTTACTTGGAGTTCCTATTGCCGCAACAACCGGAGGCATGGGCACCATCATTGGCACACCTCCAAACGCCATTGCTGCAGGGGCCCTCGAACATGCCGGCACGCGTATGGATTTTTTATCCTGGCTGGCTTATGGTATACCGCTTGCTTTGATTTTAACCGCTGTTGCCTGTTTTGTGTTGATTGTGGTTTTTGTAAAAAACAATCAGCCTCTTGAACTGGACTTTATTCATACTGATAATGACCCCTTAAGCCCTGAACTTAAGTTGCAACGCCGGGTAGTGATAACGGTAATTCTGTTGCCGCCGTATCTGCTTTTCCCATAGTGGTGCTAACTTTAACCAGGATACTAAAAGGAGAAGACATTCGCGCCTTACCATGGGACACCCTGCTTTTGGTGGCCGGAGGTTTATCCTTAGGATTAGCCTTACAACAAACCGGTTTGCTTGATATTTACGCCGACAAAATCAGTCGGCTGAACATTGGTTCCACCGGATTTCTGTTCCTGTTTGCCTTCCTCACCATGGTCCTCTCCAACATTATGAGTAACACCGCTGCGAGTACAGTTTTAATTCCTTTGGGTATGGCCATATTACCGGAGATGAAAACCGAGATCGCCATGATTGTCGGACTTTGTGCTTCAACGGCCTTGTTTCTGCCGGTGTCTACTCCACCCAACGCGATTGCATACAGCACAGGTTTAATTGATCAAAAAGATTTTCGACTGGGTGGAGCGCTGGTAGGACTACTTGGGCCATTACTGGTTATTCTTTGGGTGTTGATTGTTTCATAATACGTTATATTCGCTTATGCGTTTTAAACTCTCGCTTTTTTTACTACTATGTTTTATTTTACTGCAAGGCGCTTTAAAGTCGCAGGTCATCATTTCCCTCATCTTTGGAGAAGCCCTGAACTCACCCCGTGTTGAATTTGGTCTTGATGGAGGTTTAACCCTCTCTCAAATGCCGGGCTTAAGCCCTTCGTCAAGACTGAACACGTTTAATCTTGGTTTTTATTTTGACTTTAAATTCAAAAACATGGCATGGATGATTAACACCGGCGTGCTGGTCAAATCAACCGTTGGCGCTGAATCCCTACCCGTGTACCCGGTTGAGAACAGCAACATCAATACCGTATTTAAGGATGGGCAGGTGACCCGAAAGCTAAGTTATTTTTACGTACCAGTATTTCTGAAACATAAATTTAAATCGAATTTTTTTGTAAAGGGTGGCATACAACTAGGCTTGTTGCACAAGGCTTACGACGAGTTCAGCACCTCCATTGATGAGGACGAGGACCTGCATTTCAGCAACAAAATTATTGACAATTATAAACGCCTGGATGCCGGAGTAACTGCGGGCATAGGCTACCGATTAATGGGAGGCAATGGCATGAATTTGGGTATACAGTATTACGAAGGTTTGATGAATATTACAAAGGACGGACTGGGTACTTTTCACCGTAACCGGGCGCTTTACATGAATATAGGTATTCCCATAGGCGCTGCCAAGAAGAAAGAGAAGCTGGAAGAAAGCAAAGATTAAGTATTATTCTTTCATGTTTAATTTAAAGCATAAGTCTGACTTTAACTTCTTAGTAAAGAAACTTTATAAAACCAACTGGCGTATTAATTTTGTACCAAATTGTAGTCAAAAATGGCTCAAAAACATAAGTATAATCTAACCTGACATACCCATCCAAATGAAAAATAGAAATCTAAATTACCCTGCTCACTTAATAGTGTCTCTTATATTTTTATTCGGTTTTATCCCGAAAAACAAAGCTCAGGTATATACCAATAAACCAGTAGGTAAAAAAAATACAGAATTTGTTGATAGTTTAAAGAATACAGAATATCCATTTGTACTGCCAATTTGGGGTGCCAAAGCGGTAAAAAAAGGATTTGATTTGCCTTATTCTGTCGGCCTTAGTATTAATTCCTTATTTCAAACATCTGAGCTTGTGCTTGACAATTTGCAGGTGGGTTTTAACAACAAGGAAAAAATTGATTTGGATGGCATTGTTCGTTTTAATAAAGCAGAGGCAACAACCAGCAGCGTGTCTTTTCGTCCTGACTTTTGGTTGTTTCCTTTCCTAAATGTTTACGCCATTCTAGGTATTTCACAAGCCTCTACAAAAGTAGGTTACAGTGTTTGGATTCCTGACTCCAGCGATGTCGAAAAAGAGCTGTTTTCAGACGAAACGGAAGTAAAATTCAACGCTCAAACATATGGTTTTGGCATAACACCAACCATGGGAGTTGGAGGCTTTTTTCTGGCCTTTGACATGAATTTTGCATGGACCGATGTTCCTCAATTATCGCAGCCGGCCTTTTCATTTGTTTTTGACCCCCGAATTGGTAAAAATTTAAAATTCAAAAAACGCGATAGATCAGTGGCTCTATGGGTCGGCGGATTCAGATTTAACATCAGAAGCGGTACAGAAGGATCTGTTAATCTGAGTGATGTTATTGAACCGACCGGTGAATTTCAGAACAAGATCGATGATGCGAACCAAAACATTAATGAATCACAATCACAAGTCAACGATTGGTGGAACAGCTTGAGTTCAATTGAACAAAGCCGGCCAAGCAATATTGCCAAATACAATGCGGCAAATGCAGCCCTTGAAAAATCAGGACAATTAGTTGCCGGAATGGAACAGGCAGCATCCAACATCAACAACTCCAGCGTACAATATTCAATGGATAAGCGACCAAAAGATATGTGGAATTTTATTGTTGGCGGCCAATTCCAATATAATAAACACTGGATGGTTCGCTTTGAATACGGTTTTCTTGGCAGCAGAACCCAAATATTAGCCGGCTTGCAATACCGTTTTGGCATTTAACAACAAACATATTCTTATTCAGAGAAGCGATGAACAAAAGGTGTTCATTTTTTTCTGGTTAATCTTGCCTTATTAACCAAACGGTTTTATGTTTTCAATTTATTCAGAAGTCTGCACCATCCTCAAGAGAATATTTAATTCCTAATTGAAAAGGCATTCTTTTGTAAAGTGGTCTTTCTGCTTCATACTTTAAGTCTGTCTACTCAGGATTAAAAAAAGCGAGTGCCCAGCGCATAATCAGGGGCGCTATCATGATTGCCAAATCACACGTACCCTAAGGCAGCAAAGGCATGGTCCTCGGAATTACCGAGCCTTCCTGGAGTTTTGACGTCGATTACTTTTTTCATCCCCATTGGTCGGTGGCTTTGCAAGGGGATATTAAAATTGCAAGTTTTGAAGTGGAGGAAGAAAACATTGTACTTAAACGCAGCTACCCGGTAAGTTTGGTGCCTGTTCTTCATTTTCATGTTTTAAGGCAATGGTCGATTTATGGCGGAGTTGGGCACCGAATACAGTTTTGAGATTACTGAAAATTTCGAAATTGCCTTAATCCTGCTTTTCGAAAACAAACAAAATGTATACAACATCTGGACGTTTGGTATTGCCTTCAATAAAAAACTTTGGGAGAGAAAACAAACCGGTTCTGTTTCTTAACCTCAATTTGCCATGTATTCAAACACAAAAACATTAATAAACACCTTTCCCTGCAACTTAATTGTTTTAATTAAACTACTCACTGATAATAATCATACTGCCTGAAATGGTTTAATATTACTTTTACGACATTAGCCCGTCAATCATGAAACACCAATTTTTCACACTCGATAAAAAGGAAGTTCAACTTTTTCTACTGCCATTTATAATTCCGCTTTTCTCCTTTGGTCAATCTCCTCAGCAACAAACACAAGTAAAGCGACCCAATATTGTGATTATCCTGGCTGATGATATGGGTTACTCCGATATGGGCATGTTTGGCAGCGAAATCAAAACCCCCAACATGGATGCTTTGGCCTCGAACGGCGTTAGGTTCACCAACTTTTATACACACGCCAGTTGCTCGCCAACAAGGTCAATGTTATTATCGGGGCATGACACCCACATCAATGGCTTGGGTGCCATGGATGAGTGGACCGCTCCCTGAACCAAAAAAAAATCCAATGAAAAACAAACATCCACCAAACAGCGAGAAGTTACTTTAATATTAAATTCACTATTCTCAAAATAATTAAAAGCGTTTATTATGAAAAAATTAAAATTTTTAAGCCTGTTGATGCTTGTGTGCTCCTTCACACAAGCGCAAAAAAACACAAAGCCCAATATACTGGTCATCTTTGGTGATGATATTGGCTGGAG
>JALOMJ010000148.1 GCA_025455485.1 Bacteroidia bacterium
TTGGCAATGGCTTCCACGTCGGCCACATGGTCTTCGTGCCCGTGCGAAACCAAAATATAATCGGCAGGAATGGATGGTATGTTGATGTGTTTGGCCAAATCGTTAGGACTGATAAAAGGGTCGAACAGCAAGTGCTTTCCATTTATTTCTACTGAAAAGCAGGAATGTCCATAATAAGTAATGTTCATAAAGTGCAAACAAATCTCTAAACTTGTTGTTTGTAAAATTATAGTAATTACAGACTTTGCGAAGCCCTAGTTTTGAACAAAAGAAAGCGGCATCGTGTGTCAGTGTTGATAAATTTATGGAGAAAATTGTTGTTATAAGCTGTACCAATCGTCCTGATAGCTACACACTTAAGGTTTGCAAGGCGTATGTTAATTTGTTCAGGGAATTGGGTAAAGAAGCTATACTGTTGGATTTCAGGGAACTGCCGGTTGAGCAGATGTTTAGTGAACCTTTCGGGAAATCAACACCGTTGTTCACAGGTTTGCTGCACTCCTACGTTCAGCCACACCTTAAGTTTGTGTTTGTTGCACCGGAATACAATGGTTCTTATCCCGGCATTTTGAAGTTGTTTTTGGATACGGTTCCGCCCCGGGAATGGACCCACAAAAAAGCCTGTTTGGTTGGCGTTTCACAAGGTAGAGCCGGCAACCTGAGGGGCATGGAGCATTTAACGGGAGTGTTGCAGTATTTAAAAATGCACGTGTTTTACAATAAACTTCCGGTGTCGGCGGTGGATAAAGTGGTGAGAGACGATGGAAGTTTTAGCAGTGAAGAGCAGGCGAAAGCTTGTTCAGAACAGATCAAAGGTTTTTTGAGTTTTTGATCAGGAAGGAATGAACTTACTCAGCCAGGTTTCTTTAAGATTATTTTAATTCCAGAAAAGCAGTTTCATTATTTTGAAAGAACTCAATAATCTGTTCTAAGTCTGATCTTAACTTGTGAATCAATTGTTCAGTGGAAGTGTTACCGGTCCTCAGCCAGATAATCTTTGGAGGGTAACCTTTTAGTGTCGAAAGATCTATAAAGTCAAAATCGAAAGTAACGATACAATAGTTGTTAGCTTTCGCAAATTCCCAAATGGCAAGATCTGTAGCACCTTCAAGCCCAAGGTCAGAGAGATGCCTGGCATCAGGAAAAACATCACGAAGTTTTTTAGGAACCTTAAAGGAAATGTTCTGATCGAACAAAAGCTTCATGATGCAATTTTGTATTTGTGCTCTCGGTCAGCAACAAATGCCAAGCAGGCCCTGATGGAAAGTGCAGATACTTCAGGATAGTCTGAAATTATTTGTTCCTGACTAAGTCCTTCAGCAAGCCAACCTAAAACGTCATAAACTGATATTCGGGTGCCTTTAAGACAAGGTTTACCAAATCTTACATTCGGATCTATTGAGATGTAATCTATATAATTCATTACTACGAATATAATTAAAATTCACACATCCGTCAACAGCTCTGTATGAACTACACTAAACGATGTACTTACTCAGCCAGCTCGCTTTAAGTGGCTGTTTCCAGTGTTGTAATTCAGCTTCGGTGCTGATGGCGGTGTTTAAAATTCTGCTTTCAGGCGAAAGACTTTTGTTTTCGAGCAGGGTTTTAATTTCAGAGGACTTGAGAATTTGATATTGCCCCGAAATTTCTACGGGAATCAACAAACGGTTCAGCAATTCCAAATTAAATTTTTGTTCGGCCGATTTGATAAAACGCTGCAATTTATCAATGCTGCATCCGCTGGCCGCATATAACTCTTCATCTACCTGCACCAGCAACACACAATTTTCTTCAATACTGCATTGCGCACTGAGTTTGTTTTCGTGCGCGGTCCACTGCGAGGAAAAGGCATTGGCGTCGAGTAGCAATTGTTTTTTCTCCTCTTCGCTGAGGGGTTTGCTGATGCTATAAGCCCACACTTTTTTCATGTTCAGAATTTTGCAGGAATACCGGTGTAGTTAAACGGGGTGATGGCCTTGAGTTCTTTTTTAACAGCGGCACTCACCTTTAAACCATCAATAAATTGGTGCAGGGTAGTGCGGTTAATGGCTGTGTTGGTTCGGGTAAGGTCTTTCAAGGCTTCGTAAGGTTTTGGGTAGCCCTCGCGACGCAAAATGGTTTGTATAGCTTCGGCTACCACCGCCCAATTGTCTTCGAGGTCGGCTTGAATGGCGTTTTGATTCAGGATAAGTTTGTTCAGGCCTTTGCTTAAACTCTGGTAGGCAATCAGGCTATGAGCTAAAGGAACGCCCAGGTTGCGCAGCACGGTGCTGTCGGTAAGGTCGCGCTGCAAGCGGGACACCGGTAATTTGGCGGCCAAAAATTCAAGCAGGGCATTGCTCATGCCCAGGTTGCCTTCGGCATTTTCAAAATCAATGGGGTTTACTTTGTGTGGCATGGCGGATGAGCCCACCTCTCCAGCCTTAAGCTGTTGTTTAAAATAATCCATGCTGATGTAAGTCCAAACATCGCGGCTAAGATCAATCAGTATAGTGTTGATGCGTTTTAAGGCATCGCAGTAGGCTGCCAGATTATCGTAATGCTCAATTTGAGTGGTGTGTTGTGAACGGCTTAGGCCCAAAGCGGAATTCACAAACTGATTCGCAAATTTCACCCAGTCTGTTTTTGGATACGCCACGTGGTGGGCGTTAAAATTACCGGTAGCGCCGCCAAATTTAGCAGAGTAGGGCACCGCTTTCAGTTGCAGCAGTTGAATGTTTAAACGCTCCACAAACACAAGGATTTCTTTTCCAAGGGTGGTGGGAGAGGCCGCCTGACCGTGGGTGCGGGCCAGCATGGAAACGGTTTTCCAATCTTTGGCTTGTTTGCTGAGAACTTTTATCAGCTGTTCTATTGCGGGGAACAGGACGGTTTGGCTCGCTTCTTTTAAGGAAAGAGGAATGCTGGTGTTGTTCACATCCTGTGAGGTTAAACCAAAATGCACGTATTCGAGCGAAGCCGCAAAGCCCAGCTTTTGAAGTTTTTCTTTTACAAAGTATTCCACGGCTTTCACGTCGTGGTTGGTGGTTTTTTCGGTGTCTTTTATTTTTTGCGCATCGGCTAAACTAAATTTGTTATAGATGTCGCGAAGTTGTTTGGCCTGTGTAGCGCTCACTTTCGGAAAACCTTGGAGTTTTTGAGCCGAGAGGGCAATGAAATATTCGATTTCCACCAATACCCTGTAACGGATAAGTCCGAATTCGGAGAAATAAGGGTCGAGTGCTTCGCTGTGTTTGCGGTAACGACCGTCTACCGGAGAAATGGCTGTGAGTGAGTCGAGATTCATAAAATTGCAAAGGGCAAAGATACGCTAAAACTGAGCAAGATGGAAGATAATTCGAAAATGCCTTGTTTTGATTTCAAATGCGCTTACATTATTAATAACATCTGTTCGCCCAAGAGGCTTAGATTTTAGGAATTCAGACAGGCGCTTTGCCTTAATCGAATGGTAAACATTTAAAAAAATATACGTCAAAATTTTAAGCACCTTGACACCAAAGGTTGTTCCGGCCTGCAAGGTAATTTGCATTTGAATGGAAATTAGGCGGCCTTATTTCGCTTGAACGCTTTTAGCTGCAGATCTTTTTGTCCACCCATTTTTCTTTTGTGTATTTGCGAGTTGTCTTTTTGCGTCCTGTTGCCTTGTAGTATGCAATTATTTCGCTTATACGCTTTTTATCTTCCGCTGTTAATGGAATTGGATCAACAACGAAGTCTATTCCTTTAGGTTCTTTTATGTGTCCCATGTTGAAAGGTTTATGTTGGATAATATTTTTTGATTAGTTTAAGTGCTTCTTGAGGGAAGATGACCATTTTATTCTTGCCAACATGATTTGCGCCTAATGTTTTTTCGTAGTGGTCGATTAATTTTGTTTTTGAAGTAAATGAAACGAAACCTTGATATCCATTGTCCCAAGAGAGTTTACAAGTAAAGGCAAATAAATTTCCCGGAACGCCTTCATATAGTTTATTTTTACCTAAATTAAAGGGAGCGCTTTCAATAAGATGGATGTAATAATGGTCTTTGAAGTCGCTGATGCTAACGATTCCTTGTATAATTTCAGGATTGTTACGAATGGTTAGTTTATATAATTGTCTGTCGGAGTGATTTTTTTCTATCGACCAATTAAATAACCACCCTTTTTTTTTGTTGATATTTTTCAATTCGGCCCTGCTGATGAGTTGAACGTCTGTTGGAAAACTATCTCCGGATATACAATTAAGAATACTATTGGTGAGCCTGTCAATCTTAACATCCAAGTGATATTTTGCTTGTTTTCCCACTTCTTAAAGATATAAAAATAAAGTGAAAAATGATAGTTGTTTTAACTTGATTTCTCAAGCGTATTGATAAAAAGGAAGGTATTACAATGGGTAAACAGGTCAATACACGTTTGTTTGGCAAGGCCGTCAAGTTCTTTACTTGTTTTACTTACTATTGGCCTAAACAAAAAAGAAGGAATGCAACCTAGACTATCTCCATTTCTCGGAAAAACCTTATTGCATGATCCCTAAATGTTTAGGGGCATATTAGATGTAATCAACCACTCAGTTAAGGGGGGCGCCCAAATGCTTCAAACTATTAGAATAAGTGTTAAAAAGCATTGGGGTATAAAAAATTAATCGTAATATTGCGATAGAAATGGGAATCACAAAATCTGCCGGATTTTCGGTCAAAGACAATAAAATTGCGGCCTATGCTAAAGCGCTGGCGCATCCCGCGCGGGTGGCCATACTGCGTTTACTTTTAAAGAAACAATCCTGCATTTGCGGCGACATTGTGGAAGAACTTCCCCTTTCGCAGAGCACCGTATCGCAGCACCTGCGTGAACTCAAAGAGGCCGGCCTGATTAAAGGGGATGTGGAAGGTGTAAAAGTGTGTTATTGTATCGATGAAAAAGAATGGGAGCAAGCCAAAAATCAGTTGCTGACCCTATTGAATACTCCTGTTTCTAAAATAAATTGTTGTTAAACTTAAAATCAATCACCATGAAATTATCTGAATTAAAAGCCGCCCTGAAACATGTTAAACAATTGCACTTTGATTTACCTGATGGCAAGGCTGTGCCGGCACATTTTCATCTTACCGAAGTTGGTTTGCTTACCCGCGATTTTATTGATTGTGGAGGTACCAAACGTTTGGAAAAAACAGTAAACATGCAGTTTTGGGAGGCCAATGATTTTGATCACCGTTTAAGTCCTGAAAAATTGCTGCGTATCATCGATCTTTCTGCTGATATTTTAAACGACGGGGATTATGAGGTAGAGGTTGAATACCAAAGTTCAACCATTGGTAAATACCATTTGGCCTTTGATGGTGAACGTTTTAAATTGCTGAATACCAAAACAGCCTGTTTGGCCTCTGATCAATGCGGGGTACCGGCTGCCAAACCAAAAGTAAACTTGGCGGAATTACAAACTGCACCTGCAGGCGCTACCTGCAAACCGGGTGGTGGCTGTTGTTAGAACGTACCTAAG
>JALOMJ010000149.1 GCA_025455485.1 Bacteroidia bacterium
TTTCCGGTGTATGTTTATTTCATCAAAATTGTAAGTGTTGTTAAAGTATTTGTCTTCAAAGGCGATTTTCACTCTGAATGCTTTTGGTAAAATAAAATGATTTAATGTGAGAGAAGACAAGGAAAGAATTAACGCTCCAATGATATAGGGTCGCATGATCCGGTTAAAGCTGGTGCCACTGCAAAGTATGGCAATAAATTCGGTTTGTTGAGCAAGTTTGGAGGTAAAGAAAATAACGGCAATAAAGGTAAACAGCGGGCTGAAATAATTACCGTAGTAAGGAATAAACATCAGATAGTAGTCAAACACAATTTCTTTCAATGGAATATGCTCACTGCTCAGAGTCTGAATTTTATCCTTGATGTCAAAAACAATAAAAATCATGAGGATAAGCATGATGGAAAAAAAGAAAGTGCTGAGAAATCGCTTAAGTATGTAACGGTCGAGAATGGTTAACATAAACTTACAAACGTTAAGTATGTAACGGTCGAGAATGGTTAACATAAACTTACAAACGTTGTGTGACTTGTTTCACCATTTTGTTTTTCCAGCTCAAAAATTCTCCCTCTTTTATTTTTTTTCGGGCTTCTTTCACCAGCCAAATATAAAAACCAAGGTTATGTATCGAAGCAATTTGTGCCGCTAACAATTCATTGCACACCAAAAGATGCCGTAAATAGGCTTTTGTGTAATTCTGGTCTACAAAAGTGGTCCCGTTTTCATCCAAAAGTGAAAAATCGTTCTTCCATTTTTCGTTTCGAATGTTAATAATGCCGCGTTCAGTGAATAATACGCCGTGTCGGGCATTTCGGGTTGGCATCACACAATCAAACATGTCAATACCAAGGGCAATGCATTCAAGGATATTGGCGGGGGTGCCAACACCCATCAAGTAACGCGGTTTTTCCTTTGGAAGCAGACCACACACTAAATCTGTCATGGCATACATGTCCTCAGCCGGTTCACCAACACTTAAGCCGCCAATGGCATTTGCAAAACAGTTTTTACCCGCAACAAACTCTGCAGATTCTTTTCTCAGGTCGGGATAAACACTACCCTGAACAATTGGTAAAAGCTCTTGCTGGTAGCCATATTTTGGTTGGGTTTCGTTAAATTGTTTAATGCACCTGTCAAGCCATTGGTGGGTAAGCATAAGTGAATCTTTTGCATATTTTTTTTCGCAGGGGTAAGGCGCGCATTCATCAAAGGCCATAATAAAATCGGCGCCAATACTGCGTTGTATATCCATAACACGTTCCGGTGAAAAAAAATGAGTGCTTCCGTCAATGTGACTCTTAAACGTAGCCCCTTCTTCCTTTAGTTTGCGTTGGGCCGCGAGTGAAAAAATCTGGTACCCTCCGCTGTCAGTTAGTATTGGGCCGTTCCAGGAAATGAACTTGTGCAGTCCCCCCGCTTGTTCCATTACATCAATCCCCGGCCTCAGGTATAAATGGTAAGTATTTCCCAATATAATTTGTGCGCCGATGTCGTGTTTGAGTTCTCTTTGGTGAACAGCTTTTACAGTGCCTGCCGTACCAACAGGCATAAAAATAGGCGTTTCAATGGGGCCATGATCGGTATCAATCAAGCCTGACCTTGCAGAAGATTGCGTGTCGGTATGTTCTATTGTAAATTTCAAAAGAGTTAAAGGTAAGATTATTTACTAGGAGGTTTTTCTCTATAACAATTTATGGCACTAAAGATTTGATGATGTTCAGTGCATCATTAAACGTATTTGCTTCAAAATCAGCCAATGCAAACTGTTTTTGCATTCTGTGATCGGGGTCGGGAACGGCAATCACTTGCATTTGTGCCGCTTTCGCAGCCACAACGCCATTCACCGAATCTTCTATTACCAGGCATTTACCGGCCGCAATGCCCAGGTTTTTTGCACAGTGTATAAATACTTCCGGATGGGGTTTGCCATAAGGCATTAATTCAGCCGATACCATGGCGTTAAAGTAATTTCGGATAGCCAGTGCGTCCACCACAGTATTCATTAGCACATGATCAGAAGAGGTGGCTAAACCAATTCTTAAGCCCTTCGACTGACAATAAGAAAGTGTTTCAGGGATGTATGGCATGGGTTTGGCTTCAGAATGGATGAGGTTTAAAAGGAGTTGTATGACGTGTTTTTCTATTTCATCAGCCGTTGTGTTCACTGGGTGAATGCTTTTCCAATAGCTCACCACTTCTTTAAACCGTGTGCCTTGGGTTTTAAGGCAGTCGGCTTCCGTTAGGTAAATGCCTGCATCGGCAAATCCTTTTATCATGGCTTTTCTCCACAACGGCTCGCTGTTCACCAAAACCCCATCCATGTCAAAAATCACTGCTTCCGGCACCTGTTTCATTGTTAATTAAGTTGTTTAATAAATGCAAATATATTCCATTTGAGGCATGCGTACCCACCTAACTTTGCACGTATGCTGTTTCCTGAATTTAATCACCTGGGGCTTCCCGAGTGGCTCACTTTGTTTGCTTCTTTTGGTTTTGTATTGGTCGTGATCAATTACATGATTAATTACCTGCCTTTATCAAGGTTTGAAAGTACCCACATCGAAAAGGCAGAGGTGTTTGAACCGGTTACAGTAGTAATTTGTGCTAAAAATGAAGACGATAACCTTCGTGAATTTCTACCCCGTATTCTTAGTCAGGATTACCCGGCGTATGAAGTTGTGGTGGTGAACGATTGCAGTTGGGACAATACCGAGAACGTGATTGATGAATTTGCAAAACAATACAAACACCTTAAAAAAGCCAACATTAAAGAAGACGCTTATTACAAACACGGCAAAAAATTCGCCATGCTGGTTGGTATAAAAGCGGCCACACACAAACGCCTGGTATTTACCGATGCCGATTGTTACCCTTCATCAAACCAATGGCTGAAAGAAATGGTAAAAGGCTTTTCGGGCCAAAAAGAAATTGTACTGGGTTATGGAGCCTATAGCAAACAAAGCGGTTTTCTTAATAAACTCATTCGGTTTGATACGTTTATGATAGCCGTTCAATACTTGTCCTCAGCCATCAAACATAAAGCGTATATGGGGGTGGGACGCAATCTGGCATACAACAAAGAGCTGTTTTTTAAACAAAAAGGGTTTTCAAACCACTACCACATTACCTCAGGTGACGATGACCTATTTGTTAATCAGGCGGCGAATGAACACAATGTGAACATTTGTGTGGCAAACGGTGCCATAACCTATTCTAAACCCAAAAGTAGCTTCAGAGATTGGCGTTTACAAAAAGCCCGTCACCTCACCACTGCCCCCTTGTATAGCCCCATGACTAAGTCGCGCCTGGCTTTTATGTATTTTTCACAAATCTTTTTTTACTGCTCACTTTTTGCCCTGTTTTTTTCGATAGAAACACTTTTATTGGTGCCCATTTTGCTTTTATTAAAGATGAGTTTGCAATGGATTACCTTGTACAAAGCTTCTAAAATCCTTCAGGAGCGGGATCTTTTGATGGGCAGCTTCTTTTACGAGTTGGTGCTATTATTGATTTATCCTATCTTTCACTTATCAAAGCTGAGCTTTAAAACAAAACAGTGGACGAATTAGAAAATAACGAACAAAAACTAACCACTAAAGCTGTTTATGATTATAAACTTGTAAGGGCAGCGCTTGACCAGGGCGATCAAAAAGCATATGCAGAATTGCTGCACCGTTACAAAGAAAGCGTGTATTTTATGATGCTTAAGATGTGCAGCAATAAGGATGATGCTGAAGATTTGACGATTGAAGCCTTTGGTCGCGCGTTTAAAAAATTAGAACAATATAGCCCTGATTTTGCATTTAGCACCTGGCTATTTAAAATTGCCAGTAACAACGCCATCGATTTTATTCGCCGTAAGAAGATTAAATATTCTGTACCAATTGAGAGTAAAAATGAAGATGGAGAAAATTTCGACTATTCAGTAAACATCAAAGCTTCAGGATTGGATCCAGAGGAAAGTTTTATTAAAAAGCAAAAAATTGAGGCTGTTCGGTTATTGGTAGACAAGCTCAAACCCAAATACAAAGAAATGATTGAGCTGTTTTATTTCCAGGAAATGAGCCACGAAGAAATTTCCAAACAACTCAATCTGCCGATTGGCACCATCAAAGCCCAGCTTTTCAGGGCCAGAGACCTTCTTTACAATGCCCTTAAAAACCGGCAAGAGAAATTGTAAGCATGCCTGGGCTTATTCAAACCTATTTTCCGGACTTAAGTACACAGCAACTTAAGCAATTCTCACAGCTTCCTGAATTGTACGCGCATTGGAACGCGCAGATTAATGTTATTTCACGAAAAGACATAGAGGCTCTTGAAGAGCGACACGTGCTGCATTCGCTGGGCATCGCAAAAGTGATGGAATTTAAACCTTCTACACGCATTCTCGACGTGGGCACAGGCGGTGGTTTTCCCGGTATTCCTCTGGCCATTCTGTTTCCCGAATGTGAATTTGTGCTGGTGGACAGTATTGGAAAAAAAATTAAAGTGGTGAATGAGGTGGCTTCTGCTATTGGACTAAACAACCTGAAAGCCTATCACATGCGGGCAGAAGATGTAAAAGAGAAATTTCATTTTGTGGTGAGTAGGGCAGTTACCGAGTTCCCTGTGTTTTACAATTGGGTAAGGAATAAATTCCTGAATGAACAATTCAATGAACTTAACAATGGTATTTTGTACCTCAAAGGTGGAGATTTGAAAGAAGAATTTGGCCGATTTTACGAAAAAGCCAAGTTCTACGACCTGAAGGATTATTTTAAAGAATCATTTTTTGAAACCAAAAAAGTGGTTTACTATAAAATGTAGAACAGTTTTTTATCTCAGCTTAGCCAATACACTAGTCGTTAGAAACCAGAGTGTTTTCGTTTCCTATTTTCGCTTAAGCGCTTTTTTTACTGCTTTCTTTTTTGCAGGCGCTGCCTTTCTAACTGTGGATTTTTTTACTGCAGCTTTTTTTGCGACCGGTTTTTTAAGCGAGATTTTTTTGCTTATAGTTTTTGCAGGGGCTTTTATTGATGAGGTTTTAGCGCCTTTTTTTCCTTTCTTTTCAAAGGCCTCGGGTTTTTGTTCCACTATCATTTTTTTTACTTCCTCCAAACTCAGATCTTTTAAATCATCGGCTTCAAATTTTTCTCCTCCGGCTTTACGGCCCAGCTTCAGCATGTCCTTACCAAAACGGATAAAGGGCCCCCAACGCCCGTTTTCAATGGAAATTTTTTCCTCAGGCCATTGCTGAATAAATCGGTTGGCCTCTTTTTCCAGTTTTTTATCTATCAGTTCATTGATGTCGCTTTGCGAAAGGTTATTAAAATCGTAAGCGCGGGGTACATTGATAAATAAGTTATTGAATTTGATATAGGGCCCGAAACGCCCCTTGCCTTTGGTTACCGGTTTTCCCTGGTAAGTGGCGATGGGCGCGTCGGCGAGTTCCTTTTCGCGAATGAGTTCAATCGCACGATCCAAATCTACCTTCATGGGGTCTTCGCTGCGCGGGATAGAAATAAACTGTTCATCCCACTTTACATAAGGCCCAAAACGCCCAACAGCAACGGTAACGTCTTTGCCTTTGTAATCGCCTACACTCATAGGAAGCTTAAACAAATCAAGGGCATCCTGTAAACTAATGGTTTCAATACTTTGTTCTTTTCTTAAACTGGCAAAACGCGCTTTTTCACCGGTTTCATCATCGTTTTCACCAATCTGAGCCAGGGGACCAAAACGACCAATTCTAACAATCACGTTTTTTCCGCTCACAGGATCTACCCCTAAAGCCCTCTCTCCGCTTGCTCTTTCGCTGTTATCAATGGTGTTTTCAACGTCCTTATGAAAAGGCTGGTAAAATTC